>NZ_JBIAQQ010000017.1:0-190779 GCF_042889165.1 Streptomyces sp. NPDC002669
CGTACCCGGCGACACGTTCGCCGCGGGCACCATCCGCTCCTGGGGCGACCGGGCGCTGGAGGCCCTCGACGAACACGCCCCCGACGCCGCCGCGTTCGCCGCCGTCCTCGGCATCCCGGACGAGCTCGCCGGCCCCGTTCACGACCGGGTGCGCGCCAAGCTGGAGCGCGAGCCGGTCGAGGACCTGCGCATCGACTTCGAGGACGGTTACGGCCCCCGTCCCGACGCCGAGGAGGACGCGGCCGCGGCCCGTGCCGCCCGGCTGGTCTCGGAGGCGTACGCGAACGGCACGGCGGCCCCGTACACGGGCATCCGGATGAAGTGCATGGAGGCCGCCGTGCGCGACCGGGGCATCCGCACCACGGACATCTTCCTCACCGGTCTCATGCGGGCGGGCGGCCTCCCCGACGGGCTGGTCCTCACCCTGCCCAAGGTGACGTACCCGGAGCAGGTCACCGCCTTCGTCCGGCTCCTGGAGGCGTTCGAGGAGGCCCACGGCCTGCCTGCCGGGCGGCTCGGCTTCGAGATCCAGATCGAGACCAGCCAGTCCATCCTCGCCGCCGACGGCACCGCCGCCGTCGCCCGCATGATCGACGCCGCCCGGGGCCGGGCCACCGGCCTGCACTACGGCACCTTCGACTACAGCGCCTGCGTCGGCGTCAGCGCCGCCTACCAGGCCAGCGACCACCCGGCCGCCGACCACGCCAAGGCCGTCATGCAGGTGGCCGCCGCGGGCACCGGCGTACGGGTCTCCGACGGCTCCACCAACGTCCTGCCGGTCGGCCCCACCGACCGGGTGCACGAGGCATGGCGGCTCCACTACGGACTCACCCGCCGGGCCCTGGCCCGCGCCTACTACCAGGGCTGGGACATGCACCCGGGCCACCTGCCGACCCGCTACGCGGCCGTGTACACCTTCTACCGCGAGGGTCTGGAGCAGGCCGCGGCCCGCCTCGCCGCGTACGTGGCCAAGGCCGGCGGGGACGTCATGGACGAACCCGCCACGGCCAAGGCGCTCAGCGGCTACCTCCTGCGCGGCATCGACTGCGGCGCCCTGGACACCGCCGAGGTGGCCCGCCTGACCGGGCTGACCCGTGCGGACCTGGACGCGTTCGCCTCGCCGCGGCGGGCCGGGCTCACGGTGACCGCGCCCTGACGGCCGGCCGCCGGGGCGCCGCGCGGCTCAGGCGGGCGGCAGCTCGCCCGAGCCGCGCGGGATGAGCGTGGTGGGCAGCTCCACGCGGGCCGGAGTGTGATCGGCGCCGTCCAGGCGGCGGAAGAGGTGCTCGGCGGCGGTGCGGCCCACGGCGGCGGCGTCCTGGGAGATGACGGTGATGCCGAGCAGATCGGCGAGTTCGATGTCGTCGAAGCCGACCAGGGCGATGCGGCGCTCCTGCTCCGCGAGGACGCGCACCGCCGTCACCGTCACCCGGTTGTTGCCCGCGAAGATCGCGGTGACGGGCTCGGGGCCGGAGAGCATCCCCTCGACGGCGGCCCGGACCCGGTCGGGCCCGGTGGAGCCGAGGGAGACCCAGGCGTCCTCGACCCGCGTACCGGCGTCCGCCATCGCCGCGTGGTAGCCGCGCAGCCGCTCGGTGGCCGTGTGGATGTGCGGCCGGTCGCCGATGAAGCCGATCCGCCGGTGGCCGTGCGCGATCAGGTGGGCGACGCCCTCGCGGGCACCGCCGAAGCTGTCGGAGAGGACCGTGTCGGCGTCGACCCGGCCCGCCGGGCGGTCCACGAAGACGGTGGCGACGCCCGCCTTGATCTCCGGCTCCAGGTAACGGTGGTCGTCACCGGCCGGGATCACGATCAGCCCGTCCACCCGGCGGGCGCACAGCGCGAGCACGAGCTCCTGCTCGCGCTCCGGGTCCTCGGCGCTCGACCCGTTGATGAGCAGGGCGCCGTGGGCCCGGGCCACCTCCTCGACCGCGCGGCTCAGCGGACCGTAGAACGGGTCGGCGAGGTCCTCCAGGACCAGGCCGATCGAGGCGGTGCGGCCCTTGCGCAGGACCCGCGCGCTGTCGTTGCGGCGGAAGCCGAGCGCCTCGATGGCCTCCTGGACCCGGCGCTCGGTGTCGGGGGTGACGCCCGGCTCGCTGTTGACCACGCGGGAGACCGTCTTGAGGCCCACCCCGGCGCGGGCGGCGACGTCCTTCATGGTCGGCCGGTTGCCGTAACGGGGCTCGGGGTGACGGGCGGTCTCGGCCACGATGCGCTGTCCTGTCCTCGGGGGCGGGCGGTCCGGCGGGGGTCCGCGGGCGTCGCCACGGGGACGGCCGGAGGCTGTGCCGTCGAGCATAGGCCCTGGACAACGTTGTCAACTGAATGGAGACTGGGCAGACCGATTCCTGACCCCCGGGGTCCTTTGTTCGGATCGGGCCGGACCGGCGCATGCGTGCCGAGCCTCGCGAGTCCGGCATGATCCGGAGGGGAAGCCCCAGGTCCCCGCCGCCTACTCACGGAGCCTCACCGATGCATACCGACCTCGTCGCCGCGCTGGACATCGGCGGTACCAAGATCGCCGCCGCGCTGGTGGACGGCGACGGCGGGCTGCTCGTGCGGGCGCAGCGGCCGACCCCCGCCCGGGAGGGCGCCGAGACGGTGATGGCGGCGGTGGAGGAGGTCGTCGCCGAGGTGTCCGCCGCCCCGTCGTGGGAACGGGTGAGGGCCGTCGGAATCGGCAGCGCGGGCCCGGTGGACGCGTCGGCCGGCACGGTCAGCCCCGTCAACGTCCCGGCCTGGCGCGACTTCCCGCTGGTGGAGCGGGTCGGCAAGGCGGCGGGCGGACTGCCCGTCGAACTGGTCGGCGACGGGGTCGCGATGACGGCCGCCGAGCACTGGCTGGGCGCCGCCCGGGGGTACGACAACGCGCTCTGCATGGTGGTGTCCACGGGGGTCGGCGGCGGGCTGGTCCTCGGCGGCAGGCTCCACCCCGGCCCCACGGGCAACGCCGGACACATCGGCCACCTCAGCGTGGACCTGGACGGCGACCCGTGCCCGTGCGGTTCGCGCGGCTGCGTCGAGCGCATCGCCAGCGGTCCGAACATCGCCCGCCGGGCGAGGGAGGCCGGCTGGCGGCCCGGCCCGGACGGCGACGACTCGGCCGCCGCGGTGGCCGCCGCGGCGCGCGCCGGGGACCCGGTCGCCCTCGCGTCGTTCGAGCGCGCCGCGCAGGCCCTGGCCGCCGGGATCGCGGCCACCGCCACGCTCGTCGAGATCGACATCGCGGTGGTCGGCGGGGGAGTGGCCGGCGCGGGCGACGTCCTCTTCGGCCCGCTGCGCCGCGCCCTGCGCCAGTACGCCACGCTCTCCTTCGTCCGGCAGCTCACGGTGGCCCCGGCGGTGATGGGTACCGACGCCGGGCTGGTGGGCGCCGCCGCGGCGGCGATGAGGGTGGGCGCCCGGGGGTGACGGGAGCCGTCCGGCGGGCGCGTGACCGGGCTGTGGCAGGGGCCGCCCACCCCCGCCGGAGCCGCTCGGGCCGGATCGGGGTCCACGCCTTCCTCATGGCGGTCTCCCTCGGCTTCCTCGCCCGGCGCCGGTCTTCGTCTCCGACGGCGACGAGCTCCCCGGCCCTGAACAACCTCGGGGGCCAGTTCTTCACGGACTGCAACCCGCGCGGCGCGGGCCCGGTGATCGTCGCCCTGCCCCCGGTCGTGGTCTTCCCGCTGCTCCAACGGCACTTCATCGCGGGATTCGCCCTCGGGCCCGGCAAGGGCTGAGCACCGTCCCGGACCCGAGGAAGGGGCGCCCCGCCCCGGGCGGCCGCTACTCGCAGCCGACCCCGTCCCCGTCCCGGTCGAGATGGCGGCCGTAGCCGGGCTGGCCCACGCGGATGGGGTCGGCGCCGGCCGCGCGCACGGCGCTGCAGTTGGCGTAGTACGTGCTGCTGCCGCCGCCCCCGCCCGACCCGGATCCGCCGGAGTTCCCCTCGTCCTCGGCCTCGGGCGGGACGGTCACCCGGACGGTCCGGGTCTTCGTGACGGTCGGCGCCGGCTCCGGGCTCGCGGTCACCGTCTCGGTGACGGTCGGCGCCGGGGTGGCCGTCACCGTGGCCGTGGCGGTCACCGTGGCGGACGGTGCGGCCTCGGCGTCCGCGGTCTTCTCCGTCCTGGCCGGATCGTCCGCGCCGCCGATGCCCATGCCGATGAAGAGCAGGAGGAGGGCGGCCGGGATCAGGATCCGCTTGCGCGCCCACTTCGGACGGGAGTCCGGCGAAGGGGGCGGCCCGTACGGGTTGTTGGCGGGCGGCAGGGGCGGCTGACCCCACGGCGGCTGCTGACTTCGAGACATATGTCCCCCCTGGTACGGCTCATGGAGGGATGAACGTAACTGCCCCGTCGAACGCCCAGGAGTCACATGTTCCGTTGGTGATTCAATTGTGATGAAAAGGTGGAAGGTCAGTGCCCGGGTGGTGGTCGCGGCATCCGTCGGCATGTGCGGCGCCGCCCGGTGACGGGCCTGCCGCACCCGGCCGGGCGGGGACGTTTCCCGCCCTCCTCTCCGCTTCGACTCCCTTTGTGCGCCCTGGTACCGGCCACGGGCCCGACCGGAGCCGTGCCGCGGGCGCGGGCGGCGGACGGTCGTCGGTTCCGTTCGGGCAACAAGCATCGCCACGGCCTGGTTTTCGCGGCAGGGTGTTGCGGGCAAGCCACAGGGGGCTACGGAAGAGGGGGAACCGTGATCATCTGGATCAACGGTGCGTTCGGCGCGGGCAAGACGAGCGCCGCGCGCGAACTGATCGATCTGATCCCGAACAGCACCTTCTACGACCCCGAACTGGTCGGCGCGGGGCTGCGCCATCTGCTGCCCCAGAAGAGGCTCGCCGAGGTGACGGACTTCCAGGACCTGCCGATCTGGCGGCGTCTGGTGGTGGACACCGCGGCGGCCCTGCTCGCCGAGGTGCCAGGGGTGCTGGTGGTACCGATGACACTGCTGCGCCAGGAGTATCGCGACGAGATCTTCGGCGGGCTCGCCTCCCGCCGCATCCCCGTGCGCCATGTCCTGCTCTCACCTGAGGAAACGATCCTGCGTCAACGGATCGCCGACCGGGTGGAATTCCCCGACGACCCGGAGCACAGCGAGCGGGTACGGCAGTGGGCCCACCAGCACATCGAGCCCTACCGGGCGGCGCTGCACTGGCTCGCCCAGGACGCCCACGTCATCGACACCGGCACGCTCACCCCGTCCGAGACGGCCGGGCTCATCGCCGAGGCGGTCAGCAGCGGGGCGGCGTCCCCGTGCGAGATCGTGCAGACGCCCGAGCCCACCGGGGAGACCGTGGCGGCCGGCGTCCTGCTCTTCGACGAACACGACCGGGTGCTGCTCGTCGACCCGACGTACAAGCCCGGCTGGGAGTTCCCCGGCGGGGTGGTCGAGTCCGGGGAGGCACCCGCCCAGGCCGGCATCCGCGAAGTGGCCGAGGAGATAGGCATCCACCTCGACCGGGTGCCGAAACTCCTCGTCGTCGACTGGGAGGCGCCCCACCCGCCCGGTTACGGGGGGCTGCGGCTGCTCTTCGACGGCGGACTGCTGACCGGCGCGGACGCCGGACGGCTGCTGCTGCCCGGCTCCGAACTGCGCGGCTGGCGGTTCGTCACCGAGGACGAGGCGGCCACCCTGCTGCCCCCGACCCGCTACGAACGGCTGCGCTGGGCCCTGCGCGCCCGGGAGCGGTCAACCGTGCTCAACCTGGAGGCCGGAGTCCCGGTCGGCTGAGGCGAGCATCGCGGCGGCGGCGCCGGTGGTGAGCGGATCGCCGTGGCCGAAGCAGACCGTGGCCGGCTCCAGCGCCGCCAGCCGCCGGAAGGAGGCCACGGCCTGCGCCCGGTCGATGTTGAACACACCCAGCATCACCCGGTCGACCCCGGCCACGCAGTCCCCGGTGAACAGCACGCCGTGGTGCGGCAGATGGATCCCGATGGAGCCCGGGGTGTGGCCCGGCGCGTGGACCACCCGGGCCCCCGGGCCGAAGCCGATCTCGTCGCCGTCGGCCAGCTCCCGGTCGACCCGGGTCGGCGGGGCGGGCGGAACGGTGCGCGCGTGCTCCCACAGCGGGCGTTCCCAGTCGAGCAGGACCGGGTCGGCGATCTTCTCCTCGTCCCGGATCACCGCCGCGTCCAGGCCGTGGGCGAGGATCTCGGCGCCGTACCGGTCGGCGAGCTCCTGCGCGGCGCCGTAGTGGTCGCAGTGCCCGTGGGTGATCACGATCCGCGAGATGCGGGCCGGGTCCAGGCCCAGGCCGCGCACCCCGCCCTCGATCGCGGCCGCCGCGTCGACGTCGCCCGCGTCGATCAGGGTGAGGTCGGTGCCGTCGCGCCACAGGTACGCCTGGCCGATGCGGAAGCGGAACATGTGCAGTTGGGGGAGTACTTCGACGATGTCCATGCCGCGAACGTACGTGGACGGCCCGCCCGGAGTCGCCGTTCTACGCTCTGGGCGAGCTTCGCCGAACGCGTAGCGGCGCCGCGGCCGCGCGAGCGCCCCGGGGCACGCGGGAGGAGACGCGGACCGGGGTCAGCGCCAGGGAACGTTCCGCCACGGACTGCCCTCGTCCGTCGCCAGGAGACGGTGGGCGGTGACGTTCTGCTCGTAGTACGTGCCGTACTGCTCGTCGTCGAAGCGCAGCACCCGGCCCAGTGTGTACGCGGCGGAGAAGTCCTCCCACGACGCGTAGGCGGACCTGCTCAGCGCCCCCGCGTGCACGATCGCCCGCTCGGCCTCGTGGGGGTGGCAGAACCGGGCGGACAGCCCCCAGCGGGCCAGGTTCACGGCCCGCCCGTAGTCGTAGCCGACCGTGGTGGTGACCGCCCCGTCCGGCGCCAGCAGTCCGTCGGCGCGAAACCGCGCCTCGTACCGGACGATGCGCCGCACCAGCTCCTCGACGTGCAGGACCGTGTCATGGCCCAGCCCGAGGTCCTGGACGTGCCCGGCGGCGGTCTCGCGCCACAGGTCGACGGGCGGCGGCCCGCCGAGAGAGGCCCGCAGCCGCTCCCGCACCCGGAGCGCGAAATCGGGCTCCGGCGGACTGTTCCGGCCGTCCAGCAGATGCTTCAACTGCTCCTGCCAGCCGGCGCGTTCGGTGATGCCCCACGCCTCGCGGAGCAGTTCGAGCTCATCGGCGTAACCGCGGTACACCGCACCGACCTCGTTCCACGGCACGCCGTTCCCGATCGCCAGATGCGCGCCGCAGGCCAGGCCGTGGGCGAGCGGCCCGTGCAGCGCGCCGTGCCGCAGCGCGATCAGCCGGCCCCCGGACGGCCGGTCGTTCTCCGCGTGGCACCGCAGCCACATCGCGCGGTGCTGCGCGGTGGTGGGAAGAAGGACCTGTGCCGGGCTGCCGGGGTTGACCACCAGCGACTGCCGCGGGTCGGACCAGCCGAACTCGGCGATCCACTTGAGGGAGACCCGGTGGAACACCCACTCGGGATGCCAGGGCGGCAGCATGCCGTGAGTGAGCACCTGGCGCCAGGAGCGTCCCGCCCCGTCGCGGTCGGAGCGCCAGACCACCATGTCGGGCTCCGCGTCGACCTCCGCCTTCGGCGCCAGGATGTAGAGGCGCGCATCGGCCAGTACCCGCAGCTGCGCCTCCACGTCGCCGCGCGCCCCGGCCTCGTGCAACAGGTGCTCGGTCACGGTGGGGGCGGCCCAGGGCGCCGGGTGCGGACGGGGGTTCATGACCACGGGATGTTCCGGTAGGGGCTCGTCGGGTCCCGGGTGAGGATGCGGTGCTGGGTCAGCGACTGCGCGTACTTCTCCTCGGCGTCGTCCTCGCCGTCGAACGCGATCATCCGGGTCAGGGCGTAGCCGAGGGAGAACTCCTCCCAGGAGCGGTACGTCCGGCGCGCCAGCTCACCGATCCGCACGACGGCCCGCTCGGCCTCCTGCGGGTCGCAGTAGCGCGCCCCCAGCCCCATCCGTACGACATTGACGGCACGGCCGTGGTCGAAGGCGGACAGGGTGTCGATCCGACCGCCGGGAGCGAGGACGCCGTCGGCGCGGAACCGCTCCTCGTACCGTGCCACGCGCCGGAGCGCCTGGTCCGCCTCCGCCAGGTCACCGGCCGGTGCGCCGCGCCGGCCCAGCGCCCCGGCGACGCCCTCGGACCACTCCTGGAGGCAGGGCGTGCGCCCCAGCCGGTCGGCCAGCGCGCGCCGGACCCGGAGCACCGACTCATGGGTGCGGCCGACGAGGCGGGCGGCCATCAGCGCGTCGAGGGTCTGCCGGTGGTCGGCGCGGCTCTCGATCTCCCACGGGTTGCGCAGCCATGCGCGATCCGTCGCGTAGTCCGCGTAGGCGGTGCCGAGCCGGTTCCAGACGAGGCCGTTGTGCACGGCGAGATGGGCGCCGACGGCCAGGCCGTGCGCGACCGGGCCGTGCAGCGGACCGCCGCCGTCCGTGAGCAGCAGACCCGCCGGCGGTCCGGCGGACCGCGCGTCGGCGGCCGCCCACGCCCTGCGGTTCCTCGGGCGGGCG
The DNA here is from genome assembly GCF_042889165.1 of Streptomyces sp. NPDC002669. NCBI lineage: Bacteria > Bacillati > Actinomycetota > Actinomycetes > Kitasatosporales > Streptomycetaceae > Streptomyces > Streptomyces sp. NPDC002669. The sequence continues at coordinate 8,479 of NZ_JBIAQQ010000017.1, forward strand.
TCGAGGGTGAACGCGCCCGGCGTCGCGAGGTTCACACCGAGCCGCCACCTGTTGTCCGGCCAGCGACCGGCGAGCTCCGTCAGCGTCGTCCGGCGGAACACCCACTCCGGATGCCAGGGCGGCAGCATGCCGGCCGTCAGCACCGGGACGCACGTCCGGCCGGTCACGGGGTCGTGCTGCGAGGGGAACGGGGCGATGTACCCCGGGGCGTCGGCGTGCAGCCGGGCGACCATCACATGGAGCCGGCAGCGGGAGAGCGTGTCGAGCACCGCTTCCGGATCCCCGCTCGCCCCGGACTCCCGCAGCAGTCGTTCGGTCTCCGTCGGCGGCGCCCAGCCGGTTTCCGTCCCCGTCGTCACGGGCCGATCCTACGGAACCGGGCCCGGGCCGACCCGTGGCGGGTCGGTCCGGGCCCGGACCGCCGGAACCCGGCGCGGTCGGTGACGCGGGATCAGGACTGCTTGGACTGCGCGTAGTTGAGCAGGAACAGGGCCTCGGCGAGGGACAGCCGCTCCAGCTCCTGGGGGGACACGCTCTCGTTCACCGCGTGGATCTGCGCCTCCGGCTCGCTCAGACCGATCAGCAGGATCTCCGCCTCCGGGTAGAGGGCGGCGAGGGTGTTGCAGAGCGGGATCGAGCCGCCCATCCCGGACGTCTGCATCTTCTCGCCGGGGTACGCCACCTCCATCGCCTGCGCCATGGACGTGTACGCGGGACTGGAGGTGTCCGCGCGGAACGGCTGGCCCTGGCCGACCTGTTCCACCGTGATCCTGGCCCCCCACGGGGTGTGGGCCCTGAGGTGCGCGGTCAGCAGCTCGGTCGCCTCGGCCGCGTCCTGGCCCGGCGGCACCCGCAGGCTGATCTGCGCGCGGGCGCTCGCCTGCACCGAGGGCGTCGCGCCGAGCACCGGCGGGCAGTCGATGCCGATGACGGTGACGGCGGGCCGGGCCCAGATGCGGTCGGCGACCGTGCCCGTGCCGATCAGCCCGACGCCGTCGAGGACCTTGGCGTCCTGGCGGAAGTCGGCCTCCGGGTACTGCAGCCCCTCCCACTCGGTGTCCGTGGCCAGCCCGTCCACGGTCGTGGTGCCGTCCTCGGCGCGCAGCGACGCCAGCAGCTGGATCATCGCGGCCAGGGCGTCCGGGGCGGCGCCGCCGAACTGCCCGGAGTGCAGGTTGCCTTCGAGGGTGTCGAGCGTGACCCGCAGCATCGTCATGCCGCGCAGCGTCGCGGTGACCGTCGGCAGGCCGACCCGGAAGTTGCCGGTGTCGCCGATGACGATGGTGTCGGCGGCCAGCAGCTCGGGGTGCGCCTCCGCGTACCGCTCCAGGCCGCCGGTGCCCTGCTCCTCGGAGCCCTCGGCGATCACCTTGACGGAGACCGGGACGCCGCCGTTCGCCTTGAGGGCGCGCAGGGCGAGCAGGTGCATGATGAAGCCGCCCTTGCAGTCGGCCGAGCCCCGGCCGTACCAGCGGCCGTCGCGCTCCGTCAGCTCGAACGGCGGGGAGAGCCAGGCGGACTCGTCGAGCGGCGGCTGCACGTCGTAGTGCGCGTAGAGCAGCACGGTCGGGGCGCCGGCCGGGCCGGGCAGGAAGCCGTAGACCGACCGTGTCCCGTCGGGGGTGTCGAGAAGGGCGACGTCCTGGAAGTCCTCGGCGCGCAGCGCGTCGGCGACCCAGTCGGCGGCCGCCTCGCACTCGCTCTTCGGGAACTGCGCGGGATCCGCCACCGACTGGAAGGCCACCAGCTCCGTCAGCTCCGCCTTGGCACGGGGCATCAGCGAGGCGATGGTCTCGGAAATCGGACGGGCGGTCATGGGCACGCTCCTCATGGGTGCGACGTTATGTGTACGAATCCGGCTACATGCATGCCGGGGGTGCGGCGGTGCGTGCAGGGCGAACGCACGGCCGATCCTCCCACAGGGGGGACCGGGACCGGCGCGCCGTAGGATGCCGTGAGCAGCATGGGCCACTGGTGGGATCGGGAGCAGAAGCACATCGTGAGCAGCGAGAACGCAGACGCCGTACATGAGCACGAAGAACCGGCCGTGTGGGACGTGGTCGTAGTCGGCGGCGGACCGGCCGGAGCCTCCGCTGCATACGCGGCGGCGGTGGCCGGCCGACGGGTGCTGCTCCTGGAGAAGGCGGAACTTCCCCGCTACAAGACCTGTGGCGGCGGCATCATCGGCTTTTCGCGCGATTCGCTGCCGCCGGGGTTCGAACTGCCGCTGCGGGACCGGATCCACGCGGTCACGTTCTCGCTCAACGGCAGGCTGGCGCGGACCCGCCGCTCCAAGCGGATGCTCTTCGGGCTCATCAACCGTCCCGAGTTCGACGCGGGCCTGGTCGAGGAGGCGCAGAAGGCGGGCGCCGAACTCCGCACCGGCGCGACGGTGACGAGGGTCGAGCAGCACGGCGCCTCGGTGCCGGACCGGCGCACGGTCGCCGTGGTGCTGTCCGGCGGCGAGACGATCCTGGCCCGCGCGGTCGTCGGTGCCGACGGCAGCGCGGGGCGGATAGGAGCCCATGTCGGGGTGAAGCTCGACCAGGTGGACCTCGGCCTGGAGGCGGAGATCCCGGTTCCGGCCACGGTCGCGGAGGACTGGGCGGGCCGGGTGCTGATCGACTGGGGCCCCATGCCCGGCAGTTACGGCTGGGTGTTCCCCAAGGGCGACGTCCTGACCGTCGGTGTGATCTCGGCACGGGGCGACGGCGCGGGGACCAAGCGGTACCTGGAGGACTTCATCGCCCGGCTCGGTCTGGCCGGCTTCGAGCCGAAGATCTCCTCCGGGCATCTGACGCGCTGCCGCAGCGAGGACTCCCCGCTGTCGCGCGGGCGGGTGCTGGTGTGCGGCGACGCGGCGGGGCTGCTGGAACCGTGGACCCGCGAGGGGATCTCCTTCGCGCTGCGGTCGGGACGGCTCGCCGGTGAGTGGGCGGTCCGGATCGCGGAGTCGCACGACGCGGTGGACGCCAGGCGCCAGGCGCTGAACTACGCCTTCGCCATCAAGGCCGGTCTGGGCGTCGAGATGGGTGTCGGCCGGCGCATGCTGAAGCTCTTCGAGCGCCGCCCGGGAGTGCTGCACGCGGTGCTGACGGGATTCCGCCCGGCCTGGAACGCGTTCGCCGGAGTCACCCGGGGGACGACCTCGCTCGGCGAACTGGTCCGTACGCATCCGCTGGCGCAGCGGGCCCTGTCGGCGATGGACCGCTAGCGGCGACGGGCCGCCGGGGTTTCGGCCCGATGCGTGCGGGGCGGGCCGGGGCCGAGCGGCCGGGAGTCCGGTCCACGAGGCGTCGGGTGGGCGGGGCGTGCGGGGCGGGCCGGACGGTCAGCCCCGCACGGTGAACCGGAAGACGGGGTGGTCCGGGCAGGCGGCCAGGATCTCGGCGTCCGTGGACTTCGCGGTGACGCCCCGGAAGTACTCGTTGACCTGCCAGCCCCACTGCTCCAGATAGGTCCGGACGATCATCGCCTTCTCCGCGTCGTCCGCGATCTCCACGGCGTCGAAGGCGCGGACCTTCCGCCCCACCCGCAGCTCGCCGCCGCCGGCGGCCCGCATGTTGCGCACCCACTGCGAGTGGCCCCGGGCGGAGACGAGGTACTGCCCGCCCTCGTGGGTGTGCGGGTTCACGGGGATGCGCTGCATCTGCCCGCTCTTGCGGCCGCGCACCGACAGTTCGGCCGAGCCCTGGAGGCTGATGCCGTGCCGGGCGAGCCAGCCGATGATGCTGTTCATCCGGACGTTGAAGGCGCTGCCCCGGAGGTAGTACGGCTGTGCCTGGGCGGGGGCCTGTGCCGGGTGCTGGGGCTGGACCCGGGTCTGAGCCGTCTGCTCCTGGGACATGGTGACTCCTTCACACTTTGAGAGCGGTGCTCTCGCTTGAGATCAGTGTGCACGAGAGTGGTGCTCGAAATCAAGAGCGGTGCTCTCATTGTTGGTCGGTGCTCTCTCTCGTGGCAGACTGGCGGGCATGAGCACAGTCCGAGGAGTCCGGGAACGGGCCCGTATCGAGATCACGGCAGCGATCAAGGACGAGGCGAAGAAGCAGCTCGCGGCCGAGGGCGCGGCGAAGCTCTCGTTGCGCGCCGTCGCGCGGGAGCTGGGCATGGCGTCCTCCGCCCTCTACCGCTACTTCCCCAGCCGCGACGAGCTGCTCACGGCCCTGATCGTCGACGCGTACGACGCCGTGGGCGAAACCGCCGAGGCCGCCCACCGCGCCGCCGTGGCCGAGGCCGCCCCGCACCTCGCGCGCTGGATCGCCGTGGCCCGCTCCGTACGCGACTGGGCCCTGGCCCACCCCCACGAGTACGCCCTGATCTACGGCTCGCCCGTGCCCGGCTACACCGCGCCCCAGACGACGGTCGGCCCCGCGGCACGCGTCGGCCGGATCCTGATCCGTGTGGTCGCGGACGCCTACCACTCGGACGGACTCGCCCTGCCTCCGCTCGCCGACGACCTGCGCGCGGAGGCCGGGCGGATGGCCGCCGAGATCGCCCCCGAGCTTCCCCCGGAGGCAGCGGCCCCGCTGATCGCCGCCTGGTCGCAGCTGTTCGGACTGGTCTCCTTCGAGGTCTTCGGCCAGTTCCACAAGGTCGTGGAGGCCCGCGAGACCTTCTTCCGGGAAGCCGTCACCGAACTGGCCCGCTCGGTCGGCCTGCTCGACAGCCGCCGGGGCCGGGATTCCTTCCGCCCCTGAGGAACCACCCGGCACGGCCGGAGGTGCGTGGTAGGAGGGGTGCATCGTCCGGGGACGCGCGGTGTCCAAAGCGGTCGTGGCGGTCGGGGCGCCGCGCCGGGCCCGTACGCCCGTACTCCACCGGGAGTACGGGCGACCACCACGCCCGGCTGACGTCCTTGCCGGGGCTCGCGGTCTAGCGTGACCGGCATGGAAGAGCAGCGCTCACGCAGAGGCGGCGGCCCCTTCCGGCCGCACGGCGAGCCGCCCCGGTGGCTGACGGACGAGCGGGGGGAGGCGGCCGGCCGCCTCCCCTGGGCCTCGACGATCCTGATCGGCGTCCTCGTCATGGTCGGATCGACCGTCGCGGCCCGCTGGCAGGTGGACGAGCGGGCGCCGCTCGACCCCTTCGCGCGGCTGCTGCTCCTCCTGGCCGTCGCCGTGCTCCTGCTGCGCCACCGCCACCCCGTGGCGGCCGTCTTCGGCGCTTCGGCCGCGGTGACGGTCTACCTGGCGGCCGGCTATCCGTACGGGCCGGTCTTCCTGGCCGTCGCCGTGGGCTGCTTCGGCGCCGTCGTCTCGGGGCACCGGAAGGCCGCCTGGGCGGCCGTCGGCATGGTGTGGCTGGGCCACGTCGTGACGGGCCACTGGCTCTACCGGTGGCTGCCGCCCTCCGACGACCACGCCGCGCCCTGGGGCCAGGAACTGGGCATCGCCGCCTGGGTGCTGGCCATCGTCGCCGCCGCCGAGTTCGTACGCGTACGGCGTGAGCAGTGGGCGGACCGGCGGGCGGAACGGGAGGCCGCGGAACGGCGGCGGGCGGACGAGGAACGGCTGCGGATCGCACGCGAACTGCACGACGTCCTGGCGCACAGCATCTCCGTCATCAACGTCCGGTCGAACGTCGGGCTCGCCCTGCTGGACTCCGATCCCGAGCAGGCCCGTGCCGCCCTGACCGCCATCAAGGCGGCCAGCAAGGAGGCGCTGGGCGAGGTCCGCCAGGTCCTCGACACCCTGCGCACCCCCGGGGACGCCCCCCGGGCCCCGGCTCCCGGACTCGACCGGCTCCCCGAACTCGTCGAACAGGCGGCGGCCGCCGGACTGACCGTCACCGTCGAGACCGACGGCGTGCGCCCGCCGGTACCGCCGGGCGCGGACCTCGCCGCCTTCCGGATCGTGCAGGAGGCGCTGACGAACGTGGTCCGGCACTCCGGATCGCGCACCGCGCGAGTCCGCGTCGGCTACCGGACCGATCGCATCCGGCTCCGCGTCGACGACGAGGGACCCGCCACCGGCAAGGACGCGGGCGGCAGCGGCAACGGCCTGGCCGGGATGCGGGAGCGGGCCGCGGCCCTGGGTGGCACGATCGAGGCGGGCCCCCGGGCCGACGGCGGCTTCCGGGTACGGGCCGAGCTCCCGCTCCCGTCCGGCCCGGGCGGCTCGTCCGGCCCGCCCGCCCCGTCCGACGCGACGGCGCACGAGGAGGAGACACCGTGATCCGCGTACTGCTCGCCGACGACCAGCTGCTGGTCCGGGCGGGCTTCCGGGCCCTGCTGGACGCCCAGCCCGACATCGAGGTGGTGGGGGAGGCCGCGGACGGCGAGGAGGCCGTGCGCCTGGTGCGCGAACTGCGCCCGGACATCGTGCTGATGGACATCCGGATGCCGCGTCTCGACGGCCTCGCCGCGACCCGCGCCCTCGCCGGGGACACCGCGTCGGCCGACGTCAAGGTGGTCATGCTCACCACCTTCGAGCTCGACGAGTACGTCTTCGAGGCGATCCGCTCCGGGGCCTCCGGCTTCCTCGTCAAGGACACCGAACCGGACGAACTGCTGCGCGCGGTACGCGCGGTGGTGGGCGGTGACGCGCTGCTCTCGCCCGGCGTCACCCGCCGTCTGATCGCCGAGTTCGCGGCCCGGTCCAAGGAGCCCGCGGTTGCAGCGGGACTGGACCGGCTCACCGAACGGGAGAGGGAGGTGATGGCGCTGGTCGGCATGGGGCTCTCCAACGAGGAGATCGCCCGGCGGCTGGTGGTCAGCCCGCTCACCGCCAAGACCCACGTCAGCCGCACCATGGTCAAGCTGGGCGCCCGCGACCGGGTGCAACTCGTCGTGCTCGCCTACGAGTCGGGGCTGGTGCGTCCGGGCTGGCTCGGCTGACGGGACCCGGCGAAGGGACCGGGCGCGCCCCGCCGGGGCGGTGGGCGCCGAGCCGACGCAGCCGCCCCGGCCCGCCGTCAGGACCAGGTGATCCCGGAGTTCTCGCGCCAGATCCGGGCGGGCTCCGGGTCGCCCGTCACGGTGACCGCCGTGAACGGCAGCCGGTTCCAGAGCGTCAGATACAGGTCCTCGGCCGGCGCGCTCACCTCGCAGTCCACCGGTTCCTCCGGGGAGGCTCCGTCCGTCCGCCCGGTCCGCGGCGGCTCCGCCGAGAGCCGGACGGTCCAGGCGGCACCGGTGTCCGTGGCCCGGACCCGCAGCGAGTACGGGGTGTCCGTGCGCACCCGGCTCTTCGGGCGGCTGTGCATTTTGAGCAGCAGCTCGTCGATGCCGTCCTCCGCGTGGGCGGCCCCGACCGGTGACGGCCGTCCGCCGAGGGCCGACTCCGCGTCCACCCGGTGGATGGTGGTCTCGTGCGCCTGCCGCCGGGCCCAGAAGGCCAGCGGCGACGGGGCGGGCAGGAAGGTCCAGCACTCCAGTTCGGCCGGTGCGGCCTCCAGGGCGTCGACCAGGAGGCCGTGGCCCTCGCGGAACCAGTCGAGGAGCTCCGCCCCGTCCAGGTCGGGTTCCCCGCCGTCGGGGTGGTACGAGGTGTGACCCTCGGCGACGAACGCGGTCGCCCAGCGGTGGACCATGCCGGTGTGCCGGAGCAGGTCGCGCACCCGCCAGTCGGGGCAGGTCGGCACCGGGGCCCCGGTGCCGGCCCGCTGCGCGGCGTCCGCCAGCAACTCTCCCTCGGCGGACAGCGATCGGATGTGATCCGTGATCTTCATGCCCCGATTGTGGCAGCGCTCCGGGACTCCCGGTGCGGCGCGACCGGCTCCTCCCGCGACGTGACCGGCCGTCCGTGCGCGGTCGCGTTGCGGGCCCCGTACCCCAGCGCCGCGGCCGCGAGGGCCAGCAGCGCCACCGTGGTCAGGGCGGCGGGCAGGGAGAACCAGTCGGTCAGGAAGCCGATCGCGGGCGGCCCGAGCAGCATCCCGCCGTAGCCGAGCGTCGAGGCGGCGGCCACTCCGCCGGGGCCGGCCAGTTCGCCCGCCCGGCCGACCGCGACCGGGAAGATGTTGGCCAGGCCGAGGCCGGTGACGGCGAAGCCGATCAGGGCGGCCCAGGCGGAGGGCGCGAGCGAGCCGAGCAGCATCCCGGCGGCGGCCGTCGTGCCGCCCACGACGAGGGTGCGGGTCTGGCCGAGCCGTTCGAGCATGGTGGTGCCGGTGAGCCGGCCCGCCGTCATGGCCAGTGCGAACAGGGAGTATCCGGCGGCGGCGACCCCGGGGTGGGCGTGGAGGTCCTGCTCCAGGTGGAGCGCGCCCCAGTCGGCCAGCGCGCCCTCCCCGTAGGCGGTGCAGAGCGCGATCACGCCGAACAGGACCACCAGGCGGCGGGTCCGGCCGTCCGGCCGTCGCGGTTTCCCGGCGCCGTCCGTCCCCGGCGCGGCGACGGGGGCCGGGTGACGCAGCAGCACCGGCCCCGCCGCGGCGGTGACCAGGAGCCCGGCCCCGGTGAGGGCGAGGAGGTGCGCGGCGGGGGAGAGGCCGCCCGCGACCAGTCCGCCGAGCCCGGCGCCGATCATCCCGCCCAGGCTGAACGCGGCGTGGAAACCGGGCATCACGGGGCGGCGCAGGGCGGCGACCAGATCGACCGCGGCGCTGTTCATCGCCACGTTCATCCCGCCGTACGCGGCACCGAAGACCAGCAGCACCAGGCCGAGCGCGAGCGCCGAATGCGTCTGTGCGGGCAGGGCGATGGCCAGGGAGAGCAGGACCCCGCAGACCACGGTCACCGGATGGCTGCCGAAGCGCCGGCACAGCCGGCCGGTGAACATCATGGTCACCACGGCCCCCGCGGACACACCGAGCAGGGCGAGGCCGAGGGTGGTGGCCGAGGCGCCGGTCTGATGCTTGATGGCCGGGATACGGACCACCCAGCCGGCGAAGAGGAATCCGTCGAGGGCGAAGAACACGGTGAGGGCGAGACGGAGACGGGCCGACGGGGCTGCGGCGGTGTTTCCGCCCGGTCCCCCCGACAGTGCCGTCCGCAGTTTGTTTAGTAGCGGCACAAACTCAGCATAGGGGCGCCGGGACAGTGGGTGCAAGACGGATGCGCACGGGGGAACGCAAGCGGCGCGACCGCGCCACCGGGGCGTCGGAGGCACCTTCGGACCATGGGAGACTCGCCCCCATGAACGGCAAGGTGTCCACCACCCGGACAAAGCTGGAGAGGGGCCGCAGCGCGCTCGGGCCCGCGCTGGAACTGATCCACACCGGACGCGCGCCCACCCGCGCGGTCCTCACCTCCGAGCTGGGGGTGACCCGGGCGACGGCCGGTGCGGTCGCCGCGGAACTGGAGGCGCTCGGCCTGATCAGGGTCGATTCCCGGCCAGGTTCCGCCGCCGGGTCGCAGGGCCGGCCCTCGCACCGGCTGGCCGTCCGGGAGTCCGGCCCCGTCGCCATCGCCGCCCAGGTGCACGCCGACGGGTTCCGGGCCGCCCTCGTCGGTCTCGGCGGCCGGCTGGTGGCCACCGCCCCCGGCTGCGTCATGGTCACGGCCGACCCGGCACAGGTCATCGGCGAAGTGGTCGACGCCTGCGCCCGGTTGCTGCGGGAGAGCGGACTGCGCTGCGTCGGCGCCGGTCTCGCGGTCCCCTCGGCGGTCGCCGAACCGGAGGGCAACGCGCTCAACCCGCTGCACATCGCCTGGCCGGCCGGCGCCCCGGTGAGCGAGATCTTCGCCGCCCGCGTGCGCGAGGCGGGCATCACCGGGCCCGCGTTCACCGGGAACGACGTCAACCTCGCCGCGCTCGCCGAACACCGGCACGGCGCCGGCCGGGGCGCCCGGCACCTGCTCTGCGTGGCCACCGGCCACCGCGGCGTGGGCGGGGCCCTGGTGCTCGACGGCCGCCTGCACACCGGGAGTTCGGGACTCGCGCTGGAGGTGGGCCATCTCACGGTGAACCCCGAGGGGCGTCCCTGCCACTGCGGCGGCCGCGGCTGCCTGGACGTCGAGACCGACCCGCTGGCCTTCCTCGTCGCCGCCCGCCGCGAACCCGGCCCGGAGGAGTCCCTGCTCAAGCAGGCCGGCGACCTGCTGCGCACGGAGTACGAGGACGCAGCGGTACGGAGCGCCGCCGAGGAACTCACCGACCGGCTCGGCCTCGGACTCGCCGGACTGGTCAACATCCTCAACCCCGACCGCATCATCCTCGGCGGACTGCACCGCGCCCTGCTCGACGCCGACCCGGAGCGGCTGCGCGCGGTGGTGGCCGACCGCAGCCTGTGGGGACGCAGCGGCAGCGTGCCGATCCTGCCCTGCACGCTGGACCACAACAGCCTGGTGGGCGCGGCGGAACTGGCCTGGCAGCCGGTGCTGGACGACCCGCTGGCCGCGCTCGCCTGAGACCCGGGGCCCGGACCCCGCGCGGGGGAGGGGCGGCCGGAGCGGGGCCGGGAGCAGCGGAGGGGGCGTCACGTACTCCCGAGGGGGTACGCACACGGCCGCCGGCCGCACGACGACCCGGGCCCCCTGCCGGGGCCAGTCTCGGAGGTGTCGGGAAAACCTCGACACGAACCCCCGAACGAGGGAGCTGACCGAGATGAACACCCTGGCGCACGGCGGTGGACCCGGGCCCTGGATCCTCCTCTTCCCGCTTTTCTGGGCGACCGTCGTCATCGGCGGCCTCACCCTGCTGCGCAGGACCGTCCGGCGCGGCGGCCGGGCCCCCTGGCAGGCCCGTACCCCGGGAGGGACGCCCGCCGAACCGTCGCCGATCACCCTGCTCGGCCGCCGCTTCGCGGCCGGGGAGATCGACGAGGACGAGTACTGGCGCCGGCTCTCCGTCCTGGACGAGCAGTTCGGCCGCGGCGTCAAGGGAGCGGGGGCATGACCTCGGCCCCGGCCGCATCGCCCGCCGGGGCCGCGCCGGATGCCTTCGCGGCCCGGCCCGGCCGGCGCCGGAGACCCCCTCGGCCGTGCCCCCGGCGCGCCGCCCACGGGCGGCACGCCGGGGGCATGCCACAGGGACTTTCGTCCGGATCGGGCCCGGCATGATCCGGACGAGAGGTTCTAGCCGACCACCGCCGACCGCGCGACGGAGGGCAGCCCGAGCCCCGGCTCCGTGACGAGGTCCGGCTCGAACGGGCCGTCGGTGGTGGCCCCGTACACCGAATGCGGTGCCGGTGCGACGCACCGGGGTGGGGCCGGAAGGGTGAACCAGACAACCTTGCCGGCCCCGCCCCTCGGGCGGACTCCCCAGCTCTCGCTGACCGCGGCGATCAGTGCGAGCCCGCGCCCCGACGTGCTGGACGTGCTCGCCTCGCGCACGGTGGGCATCCGTGGGTCGTGGTCGTGGACGGACACCGTCAGCCGTTCGAGCAGCAGCTCGATCTCGACGGTGCATGACTTGTCCGGCTGGGCATGCCGGTGAACATTGGTCAGCAGTTCGGTGACGCCGAGCGCGGCCTGGTCGATCAAGGGATCGAGATGCCAGTAGCGCAACTGCGCCGAGATGATTCTGCGGACCTGACCGATCCGCGACGGCAGGGCCTGGAGCTCCACCGTGCAGTGCCTGCTTGGCTCGCTGATCACGGCTGCGACTCCCCGAAATAGGTCCGGAAGAAGACGGAGTGACGGACGAGGCAGCCGACTGGCTGCCGAATCCGGTCCGGCGGCGCTTACCACAGTGTCACCGCCGGTGAACCATGAGTGATGCGTGTCCAATGTCACCCAGGGGTCGCGGCTCCGCAACTCGCGGTGTTCCGGTGGCGCCGCCGGATCAGGTCGTCCGCCCGCCCGCGCTGCGCAGCGTCTCCAGGAAACGGCGGGCCGGTCCCGTCCGGTCCGGGCCGTGATCGCGCTGCCCCATCGTCAGCCGGTACCGCGTCCCGTTGAGCCGGGCCACGGCCGCCCCGGCCCCGGCGAACCACGGCCTGCCCGCGCTCACCGCCCCCAGCGGCGCGCTGTCGATCTCCCGTCCGTTACTGGTCAGCAGGGCCAGCCTGCCGTCCTTGACGATCACCTGCCCGGCCCGCGTGAGCGAGCGGGCCCAGCGTTCGATCCGTACCCCCGTGGCACTGAACTCCGTTTCCGGCATGACGGCTTCGCCCCCTTCGTGATGCTTCTGATGGGAAGTCTGCACAAGCGGGGGCCGACGCGCCAGGCCGCGTCGGCGCCCGTTCGGCCCCGCGGGGCCAAGGCAGCCCTATGGGGCCTCAAAGTAAACGTTTGTGCAGGTGGGGGGAATATCGTGGGGCCGGGAAGTCCGGTCGTACGAGGAGGAGCGCGCTGATGGACATCGCTGGACACAGGGGCGACGGGCGTGTCGCGACGACCGTCGACGTCGACCGTTCCGACGCCGACTACCGGGCCTGGCTCAAGGAGGCCGTCCGCAAGGTCCAGGCCGACGCCAACCGTTCCGCCGACACCCACCTGCTGCGCTTCCCGCTGCCCGAGGCGTGGGGCATCGACCTCTACCTGAAGGACGAGTCGACGCACCCCACCGGCAGCCTCAAGCACCGGCTGGCCCGCTCGCTCTTCCTCTACGGGCTCTGCAACGGCTGGATCCGGCCGGGCAAGCCGGTGATCGAGGCGTCCAGCGGTTCGACGGCCGTGTCGGAGGCGTACTTCGCCAAACTGATCGGCGTCCCGTTCATCGCCGTGATGCCCCGCACCACGAGCCCCGAGAAGTGCCGGCTGATCGAATTCCACGGCGGCCGCTGCCACTTCGTGGACGACTCGCGGAAGATGTACGAGGAGTCCGCCGCGCTCGCCGAGGAGACCGGCGGGCACTACATGGACCAGTTCACCTACGCCGAGCGGGCCACCGACTGGCGCGGCAACAACAACATCGCCGAGTCGATCTACCAGCAACTGGAGCTGGAACGCTACCCGGAGCCGACCTGGATCGTCGCCACGGCGGGCACCGGCGGTACCTCGGCGACCATCGCCCGCTACGTGCACTACATGCAGTTCGACACCCGGATCTGTGTGCCCGACCCGGAGAACTCCTGTTTCTTCGACGGCTGGACCCGGCACGACCCGCTGGCCACCAGCGACTGCGGCTCCCGGATCGAGGGCATCGGCAGGCCCCGGATGGAACCGAGCTTCGTGCCCGGCGCCATCGACCGGATGATGAAGGTGCCGGACGCGGCCAGCGTCGCGGCCGTGCGCGCCCTGGAGAAGGCCATCGGCCGCAAGGCGGGCGGCTCCACCGGGACCGGGCTGTGGAGCGCGTTCAAACTGGTCGCCGAAATGGTCGCGCAGGGCAGCACGGGCAGCGTCGTCACGCTGATCTGCGACCCCGGCGACCGCTACCTCGACAAGTACTACTCCGACAGCTGGCTCGCCGACCAGGGCCTGGACATCGCCCCGTACACGGCGACCATCGAGTCCTTCCTCGCCGACGGGAAGTGGCCCTGCTAGGGGGTGTCCCGCCAGTCCCGCCGGGGAGTTCAGGACGCCCGGCCGGCCAGCCGCCCGTCGAGGTTGCGCACCGCGCTCCGAAAGGCCCGGCCCAGCCCCGGCCGGCCCAGCCGCAGGGCGAGCCGGAAGGGCGCGGAACCGTCGGCGGCGAACGTCCATCGCACCCGGGTCCCCGTCCCGGCCGGGGTGAGCCGCCACTCCTCCAACAGGGCGCGCACCCCTGGGGCGTTGGCCTCGTCGACCCGGTAGGCGTACCGCTCGCCGGGCTCCGCCGCCACGATCGTCTCGCGGAGCGCCCCGCCCCCCTTGAGCCGGATCTCGCGGCCCGCGCCGTCGTCGGTCGGCCGGGCCGCCGTCACCGCCGTGAACCACTCGGACCAGCCCGGCACGTCGTCGGCGAGGGCGCGGTAGACGGCGTCGGCCGGTGCGGACACCTCGGCGGCGAAGACCAGCCGCAGCGGGGCGGAGTCGATGAAGTCGAGCCCCACGGAACGGAGTCGGCGTGGCATGGAACGCACCTCCCGTGCGATCGGTGACGGACGGGTCGCGCACACCATAGCTGGCGTACCGTCAGTTGTCTTCGTGCGCCCGACGGCCGGCCGGGGGACCGGGCGGAGGGCCGGACGGGACGCTTCGGGCGGCCGTGGTGATGTTCCGGGCCATGCCGCCGAACACCACCGCGTGGAACGGCCACACGCTCCACCAGTAGGCGTGGCCCAGCAGCCCGCGCGGATGGAACAGGGCCCGCTGCCGGTAGACCGTCCGCCCCCGCTCGTCCCGGCCCACCGAGAGGTCCAGCCAGGCCGGACCCGGCAGCCGCATCTCCGCGCGCAGCCGCAGCAGTTCGCCCGGCACGATCTCCTCCACGCGCCAGAAGTCCAGCGAGTCCCCGACCCGCAGCCGCTGCGCGTCCCGCCGCCCGCGCCGCAGCCCGACGCCCCCGACGATCCGGTCCAGCCACCCCCGTACGGCCCAGGCGAGCGGGAAGGAGTACCAGCCGTTCTCGCCGCCGATGCCCTCGATCACCCGCCAGAGCGAGTCCGGCGCCACCGGCACCGTCAGCTCCCGCTCGTCGCGGTAGAGGCTTCCGCCGGCCCAGTCGGGGTCGGTGGGCAGCGGGTCGCTGGGCGCACCCGCCGCCGTCGCGGACGACCAGCGGGTGTCCACCCGGGCCTCCTTGACCCGTTGGAGGGCCAGCCGCAGCGCCCGGTCGAAACCGATCACGCCGTCCGGCGGATCGGGCACGTACCGGGCGATGTCGTGCTCGCGGCAGACCACCTCGTGGCGCAACGACTCCGCCAGCGGGCGGGCGATGGCGGGCGGCACCGGGGTCACCAGCCCGATCCACAGGCCGGAGAGCCCCGGCGTGAGCACCGGCACGGGCAGGATCAGCCGCCGAGGCAGCCCGGCGACCTCGGCGTAGCGCCGCATCATGTCCCGGTACGTCATGACGTCCGGGCCGCCGATGTCGAACGTGCGGTTCACCTCGGCGGGCAGCGTGGCGCAGCCGGTCAGGTAACGCACGACGTCCCGCACCGCGATCGGCTGGATCGAGGTGCGCACCCAGCTCGGGGTGATCATCAGCGGCAGCCGTTCGGTGAGGTGGCGCAGGATCTCGAACGAGGCCGAGCCCGACCCGATGACCACCGCGGCCCGCAGCACGGCCGTCGGCACCCCGGAATCCAGCAGGATCCGCCCCACCTCGGTCCGTGACCGCAGATGCGGCGACAGCTCCCGCCAGGGCACCCCGGCCGGGGTGAGCCCGCCGAGATAGACGATCCGGCCGACCCCCGCCGCCCGCGCCTGCTCGCCGAAGATCCGGGCCGCCTCGCGGTCCCGCTCCTCGAACCCGGGCCCGGAGCCGAGCGCGTGCACCAGGTAGTACGCCACGTCCACACCGGCCATCGCCGCCCGCACCGACGCGGCGTCCCCCACGTCGCCCTCGACCACCTCGACCCGGTCCGCCCACGGATGGTCCCGCAGCTTGCTCGGGGTCCTGGCCAGCGCGCGCACCCGATGGCCGGCGTCGAGGAGCGCGGGCACCAGCCTGCCGCCGATGTACCCGGAGGCACCGGTCACCAGACAGCGCAGCCGCGCGTCACCGGAGGATTCGTCCACCCGCCCGAGTCTCGCACCGATCACCGCGCGGGGCGGGCACAGGCCCCCGAACGGTGGAACCCGGCCACCCGGCCGCCACGATCCGGACGAAAGGCGCCACGGCCGTCACCGGGCCACGGGGTCCAGCATGCTGTCGAGCACCCGGCCGAAGACCCGGCGGCCCGCACCGGCGATCAGCGGATCGCCCCACCGCGGCAGCAGCCGGACGGTCAGCTCCTCCACCCACACCACATGCGATCCGGAACCGGTCGGATACACATCGATCGAGGCCCGGCCCCGGATCAGCCGGCCGCGCTTCTCCAGCCTGCACAGCCCCGCGCGCCCGGCGGCGGGCGGGGACCACCGCACCACTTCCATCGGGTCGTCGAACCCCAGCGGGCCCACCCCGGTACGCGCCACGAAGACCGTCCCGACCGAGGTGGGAAGCCCCGTGGGCACGGTGATCCTGGTCAGCGGAACCTGCGCGGCATGCCGTTCCCAGTCCGTGACGCGGCGCCAGGACTCGGCCGCGGTCAAGGAACTGAATCGCTCGATCCGGAAGACTGCCACCCCACGATCCTAGGGCGTGTCCGACCGGTACGGCCCGGCCCGCGCGGTCCGGCCGCCCCTTCGGGGAGGACAAACGGAATCCGCCGGTGAGTGCTCGGCTCAGGAGCCGCTCTCCGCGCCCCGCCCCGCCACCACCAGACCCGGCAGGTGCTCCTCGATCTCCGCACGGGCCGCGGCCGACAGCCCGTCGTCCGTCACGAACGTGTCGACCTGCTCCAGTGACGCGAACGAACTCAGGCCCACCGTGCCCCACTTGGTGTGATCCGCGACCACCACCACGCGCCGCGCCGACTGCACGAACCGGCGGTTCGTCTCGGCCTCCGCCAGATTGGGCGTGGAGAGACCCGCCTCCACCGAGATCCCGTGCACCCCGAGGAACAGCACGTCGAAGTGGAGGGAGCCGATCGCCCGGTCGGCCACCGGACCGACCAGCGAGTCCGACGGGGTCCGCACCCCGCCGGTGAGCACCACCGTCGCCGCCCCGTCCCGCGCTCCCGACGAGGACCCCGCCCGCTGCGCGGAGTGGAACGCGTCGGAGACCCGGACCGAATTGGTCACCACCGTCAGATCCGGTACGTCCAGCAGCCGTTGGGCGAGCGCGTACGTCGTCGTGCCGCCGGAGAGCGCGATCGCGCTGCCGGGCGCGGCCATGGCCGCCGCCGCCCGAGCGATGTCCTCCTTGGCGGCCAGCTCCAGCGCCGACTTGGCCTCGAAACCGGGCTCGTGCGTACTGGCCCCGGCCACCGGGACGGCCCCGCCGTGCACCTTCTCCACGACCCCCATGCGGGACAGCACGTCCAGGTCCCGGCGCACGGTCATGTCGGAGACGTTCAGCCTCCGGGTCAGCTCGTTGACACGGACCCCGCCGCGCCTGCGCACCTCGTCGAGGATCAGGGCACGCCGTTGCTCCGCGAGCAGATTCTGATTCTCGCTCAACGCGGGGTCCCGTCCTTTCCTCCGGCCGTGCGCCAGTCCCTCCGAACGGGGTCATCCTGCCACGCGGTGTGGCCGCCCGCCGCACCGGGGAGATTCGGGGGAGAGGGTGCGGACACCAGCCCTCTTCCACGATTCTGGTGACACCGCATCAGCACCTCCCCCCACGACCAAGAGAGCGAGTCACCTCAGTGCCACCTGCCACCCCGGCCCCGCAGAGTCCCGGGCCCGCGCTGGAGCTGCTGGTCCACGGCGTGGGCGGCGCCACTCCCCAGGAGATGCTCGACGACCCGTCCACGGTCAGGATCACCGGCGACGCGACCGCCGCCATCTACCGGCGCGCCGACGACCGGGAAGCCGAACAGCACCCGGAGCGCTACCGCGACCGGCCCATCGCCGAGGCGTACTGCTGGTCCAACCTGACCTCCGGGAACGGCTCCCGCGCCCTGTGGCTGCTGCTCCTGCCGTTCATGGTGGTCAACCTCGCCCACTGGATGCGCCCGACCGCCAGGAGCCGCACCCGCGCGGTGCGCCTGTACGGCGTCCTCGTCCGGCTCCTCGCGCTCAGCCTCACGGTCCTGCTGACCGCGGCGGTCTGCGAGGTCGCGCTCGACCTGACGGCCTGGCAGTGCGCGGGCGTCCCGGACTGCTCGAACCAGCGCTCCTGGCTCGGCTTCCTGTCCACGGCCCAGGGCGGCTGGTGGTCCCAGCCGGGCCGTCGGCTCGCCCTCGCCGGCCTGGTGCCCACCGCCCTGGTCGTCCTGCTCTGGTTCCTGTCCAACCGGACCTGGAGCGCGTACGAGTCGCAGCGCCCCCTGGCCGGATCGGAACCCGAGGACGACACCCTCGTCGAGCCGGTCGCCGAGCCCGGCGGCCGGCCCGCCCTCGGCCGACCCGGATTCTGGTACGGCCGCCGCCTGGTCGCCCGGCTGCGCGCCGCCCACACCGCCGCCGGGTTCCTGACGGTCGCCGCGTCGGTCGCGGGGGCCGCCGCGCGCCAGGACCGGGCGGTCACCGGCCCGGTGCCGGACCTCCTCGGCCGCCTGATCGAGGCGGCGCTGGCCGCGGGCGCGCTCGTCGTGCTCTGGGTCGTCTGCCGCCGCGGCCGCAGCGAACGGCGCCTCGACAACCGGCTCGACCGCGCCCTCATCACCTACCTGCCCGGCGCGGCCCTGGCCCTGCTGCTCCTGGCCGCGGTGTACGCCTCCTGGTCCCGCCCCGACTGGACCTCCTCCGGCACCCTGCCCGGCGACTTCGCCTTCAGCGCCATCGCCCTCGGTCAGGGGGCCCTCGTCGTCGTGCTCGCCGTGGTGGCCCTGAGCCTGTACCGCCGCACCCCCGAACCCCGCACCGTCATGTACGGACTCGGCGGACCGGTGGTCGCGATGCTCGCCTGCGCCCTCGGCGGCGTCATGAGCGGCGGGGTCTCCCAGCGCGTCGCCGACTGGCTCGACGGCCCCGGCACCCCCGGCATGGGCAGGAGCTCCGTCATCGAGGGACCACCGGTGCTGCTCAGCTGGCAGGCGTCCGTCATCCCCGTCCTCCTGGTGCTGCTGGCCGTCCCCGCCCTCCTGCTGCTCGTACGGACCTGGCTCGCCGCCCGCGCACTGGAACCCGGGATCGACCAGGAGTACGAGCAGGAGCGCCCGGACCCCGCCCGGACCCGGCAGATCGCCCGCATCCGGGCCACGGCCGCCCTCACCGACTCCGCGCCCTGGATCCTCGGCCCGGTCTGCGCGGCCACCCTGCTGCTCGGCGCGGGGGCGGTCGTCGGGGCCTGGGCGAGCGGAGAGGTGCCGGGGCTCGCGATGAAGGGCAGCGGGCCGTTCGTCGAGTCCCTCGCGCAGGCCGCCCAGTCGACCGGCTCCTGGATGATCGGCCTCGGCTTCATACTCTTCGTCACCTGGGGCCGGCGCGCCTACCGCGACGCCTCCGCCCGGCGCACCATCGGCATCCTCTGGGACGTCGGCACCTTCTGGCCGCGCGCCGCCCACCCCTTCGCACCGCCCTGCTACGCCGAACGGGCCGTCCCCGACCTGGCGTCACGGATGTCCGGCTGGACCGCGCTCACCCGGGGCAGGCTCGTCATCTCCGGACACTCCCAGGGCAGCGTCCTCGCCGCGTCCGCGGTCTGGCAACTGCCCGCCGGCACCCGCCGCCGGGTCGCCCTGCTCACCTACGGCTCGCCGATCGAGCGGCTGTACGGGCGCTGGTTCCCGGCCTACTTCGGCCCCGTACCGCTGGGGGCGCTGCACCGCTCCGTGCACTGCTGGCGCAACCTGTGGCGGGCCACCGACCCGATCGGCGGCCGGGTCCGCCTCGACGAGGGGCCGGGGCCCGAGGTGGACCGGGGGCCGCTGAAGGACCCCCTGGTCTACGGACGGACCCCGCAACACCCGCTGCCCGAAGCCGTCCTGGGCCACTCCGACTACCAGGCCGACCCGGTCTTCGCCCAGGAACGGGCCGCGCTGCTGGACCGGCTGGGCCCCGTCCTGCCCCACCAGGCCGACGGGACGGGCGACACCGGATCCCCCCGCCCTCAGGGGAGTTCGGGCAGGTCCTCCGGGTAGAGCAGGCTGAGGTCGTCCGTGCTCGGCTCGGCGAGCTGGGCGACCCGGCCCGCGTGCCGCTCCACCATCGACTCGAAGGTCTGGCGCGCGGTGCGGCCGTTGCCGAACGCGGGCCCCTTCGGCAGCTCCGCGAAGTACTTCAGCAACGCCTCCCCGGTCCCGTCCGCCAGGCTGTACTCGTGCTCGTCGGACTGCTGCTCCACGATCCGCAGCAGCTCGGCGGGCTCGTAGTCGCTGAAGGTGATGGTCCGTGAGAAACGGGACGCCACACCGGGGTTCACGGTGAGGAACCGCTCCATCTCACGGGTGTACCCGGCGACGATGACGACCACCGCGTCCCGGTGGTCCTCCATCAGCTTCACGAGCGTGTCGATCGCCTCCCGGCCGAAGTCACGGCCGGAGTCCTCGGGCGACAGGGCGTACGCCTCGTCGACGAACAGCACTCCGCCGCGCGCCCGGTCGAACGCCTCCTGCGTGCGGATGGCGGTCGAACCGATGTGCTCACCGACCAGGTCGACCCGGGACACCTCGACCAGATGGCCCCGCTCCAGCACCCCGAGCGAGGCGAGGATCTCGCCGTACAGCCGTGCCACGGTGGTCTTGCCGGTGCCGGGGGAGCCGGTGAAGACGAGGTGGCGCCGGACCGACGCGGCCTTGAGCCCGGCCTCCCGGCGCCGGCGGCCGACCTCGATCATGTCGGTGAGGGCGCGCACCTCCCGCTTGACGCTGTCCAGGCCCACCAGCGCGTCCAGTTCGCCGAGGACGGCGTCCGGCGAACGCGCCGGTTCGACGGCGGGCGCCTCGACCGGGACGGGCTCCGCGGCACGCTGTCCGGGCACCCCGCCGAGCAGCCCGGGGGCCGACTGGGTCGCCGTCAGCACGGTGGGGGCCGGGGGCGCCGCGGGGGAGCGCAGCGCGCTCTCGTCGCTCGTGCAGTCCTCGACCACGGGACCGGCCCCCTGGCCGTCGCCGTGCGCGCCGCCCTCGGCGAACTCGTAACCCCCGCGTGAGCAACGCTCGGTGCGGCAGCGGGACAGCGTCGTGCGGCAGCCGTCCATCACGTGGAAGCCGTAGCCGTCGCTGCCGGTGACCCGGCACTGGCGGAACGTGCCGCGGCCCTCGGCGGAGACGTAGAAACCGGCCTCGGCGGTCGAGGTGACCGTGCAGCGCTCGATCGTCGGGTCGGCGCCCTTGGTGACGATCACTCCGGTCTGCACCGCGTCGACGGTGCAGTTGTTCAGCGTGCCGCCGCTGCCGTGGTCGCGGAACCAGGCGCCGGTGGACGCCTCGCGGATCCGGCAGTCGTCGAGCTGCGCGGTCGCCCCGTCGCTCACCGACACCGCGGTGTTGCGCACCTGGGACAGGTCGCTGTCCACCACGTCGGCGCGCGAACCCCGGTCGAGCACGAAGAGGGCGTCCGGCACGTCGTGGACCCGGCAGGAGTCCAGCACCACGGTCGCCCCGTCGCTCACCCAGACCGCGGGATAGTCGCCCGTGCTGTCGTGGATCTCGCACTGGTTGGCGTCGACCCGGGTGCCGGGGTCCCAGACGGAGAGTCCGTTGCGGCCGAACCGGCGCACCGTGGAGCGGGTCAGGGTGAGCACCGAACGGGAACGCAGGTCCACCGCGTTCTCCGGGATGTCGTGGATGTCGCAGTCGGCCAGCGTCAGTACGGCGTCGGTGTCGAGCGTGATGCCGTCCGCCGAAGTCCGGTGCACCGTGCATTCGCCGAGGTGGGCGGAGGCCCGGGCGGTCACCTGGACGCCGCTGCCCTTGACCTCGTACACCTCGCAGCCCACCCCCTCCAGGCCGCTGCCCTCCCCGGTGACGCTCAGCCCCGCGCCCGAGGCGTGATGGATCCGGCAGCGCTCCAGACGGGGGTGCGCGCCGTCGCGCACCGAGACCCCGGCCTGCCCGGCGGAGACGACCTCGCACTCCTCGAACACCCCGCCCGCGCCGTCGAGCACGGCGATGCCGACCCCGGCCGGGTTGTCGACGGTGCAGCGGCGCACGGCCGGCCGTGCCGCGCCGCGCACCTCGATCCCGGCGGCGGAACGGGTCACGATCCGCAGATCCGCGATCTCCGGCGCGCCGTCCTCGACGAGCAGCGCCGGGACGGTCGAGTCCTGGCCCTCCACGTGCAGGTCCGAGACGACGGCGGAGGCCCGGACGGTCAGCGGCACGCCGTCGACCGGGGCGATCCG
Organism: Streptomyces sp. NPDC002669; assembly: GCF_042889165.1. NCBI lineage: Bacteria > Bacillati > Actinomycetota > Actinomycetes > Kitasatosporales > Streptomycetaceae > Streptomyces > Streptomyces sp. NPDC002669. The sequence continues at coordinate 30,168 of NZ_JBIAQQ010000017.1, forward strand.
CACGGAACCGACGGAACCCTCCGGCCCCCGCAGGGTCACCGCGCGGTGCAGGACCAGGTTCTCCCGGTACGTGCCCGGTGCGACGGTGAGGACGTCGCCGTCCGCCGCGGCCTCCAGGGCTGCGGTGAGGGAGGCGTATTCGCCTGTGCGGCGCCGCCACCGCGATGTGCCGGTGTGCGTCACCTGGACCGTGCCCTGTGCCATGGCGCTGTTGTGCCCCCACCTCGTGCGTGCGTGATGCCCGGACCACCGGTCTTCCGGCAACGGCGGACCCCGGGCACGCCCACCGGGAAAGCGGGCGGGCCGGTCCACCGTAGCGCGCGCGACGGGCGGGAGTTGTCCGGATCAGGAGGTGATCAGTTGCCGGTCCCGGTCCTGCCCCAGTCCGGACCCGTCTCGGCCCAGGCCCGGTCGATCCGGGCGTACCGTCTGCGCGTCATGGACCGGACGGCCAGCCGGCGACCGCCCTCGACCAGTCCGGCGGCGAGCAGGGCCACCCCGACGCCGGCCAGCACCGCGTGGGTGCGGGCGGCCGGGGCGTCCATGGGGCGCTGCGCGGCGCGGCCGTCGGGACCGGTCCAGATCTCCACCCTCGAACCGGACCTGACGCTGCGCGACCAGGTCGTGACCGTGCCGCTGCGGACCGTGCCGTCCGGGGCCCTCCAGCGCGCCACCACCGAGGCCCGCGGGCCCCGTTCCCCGGCGGCCTCGGGATCGGTGACCAGCCGTGACGCACCCGGCGCCAGACGCACCACGACCGCGGTCGTGGCGTGGAGCCGGGCCCGCTGCTCCCGCACCGTCCGCTGCAGGGCCGTGTCGGTGAGCGTGCCGCACACCCAGCCCAGGGCCGGGGCGGCCACCGCCATCAGGAGCAGCGAGACGAGAGCCGTCCACGCCTCGCACCGGTCGGTGGCGCGACGCAGGGGATTGCGGCGCCAACGCCACACCCCGATGACCGCTCGCACAGTCCGGCACCCCCTTCCCGCATCCGTCATAACCCGGTACGGCCCGCTCCGGGTGCCGAAGGGACGAAGAGAGGGCAACTTCACCCGGTCGGTGCGGAGGCCGCCCCGGGGGTTCTCGCGCGACGGGCCGGGTTGACGGACCGTCCGCCACCGGAACACCGGGGCCGCCGTCGAGTCCCCATGGCTCGACGACGACCCCGTGCGTTCGTGTGCGACCGCCGGCTCAGTACCCCCGGCCCTGGTACGGGCGGTTGTACGGGTCCTCGTGGGGCGAGGGCGCCGGGGCGGGGCGGGGCGACGCCGGACGCATCGCCTCGTACCCGGTGCCCGGCGCGGGCCGCTGGTACTGCTGCTGCGGCGACGGGGGCGGCTGGTACCCGCCGCGGGGCGCGGCGGGCTGCTGCGGGATGTACGGCGCCGGGGCGTGCTGCAGCTGGGCGGGCTGCATCGGCGCGTAACCCTGCGGAGGCGTCGGCTGGGGGTAGCCGTACGACGGGCCGGGCTGGGAGGGCGCCGCGGGAAGGGCCGGCAGGGCCGCCGGGAGAGCCGGCAGATAACCATTGCCGGTGTCATAGGCGGCGGGCACTCGGATCGGAGCGATCTGAGGGGTGCCCCGCTCCGCGACCAGGGAGTCGTAGATCGGAGTGTCGGGGAACGACGAGGTGGCGTAGTAGCCGCCGCCGAAGGTGGAGCGAGGGGAGGTCATGGCACCTAAGTTAAGCCCACGATGTGCTGGTTGGGGAGACCTAATCTCGGGGGTATCCGTTTTATGTGGTTTCTGGCCGCCTGACCTGCTGGAACATTGATAAAGGTCCCGTTAGTGACAGGGGCTTTTCGGGGGTGGTCCGCATGGTTGACGAGAAGTCGCGGACGGACTGCGAAGGGCGACATCGACGGGGCGCCCGCAGGGGCCGGGAGGGTCCGGTCCGCGCGCCTCTGACCTCGCACTCCTCGGCCCCGGAGGGGTGTCACCGGTGAGCGGTCGGCAGGCCGTGCGGCCCGACCGGATCACCGGTGATCACTTCCCCATTGCGCGCCGTGCACACTTCTTTTGCGGGGAAAACGGCGCGGGTCCCCCGCCGACCGAAACCTGGCGTCGGCGAATGACGCTATTCGCTGTGCACATGACCGTTTTCACGCACGCGACCCATGGCGTCAGCCGCCGTGAGCGCGACGGGAGTTGTCACGCGGAGCGAATTTTCACTTCCGGGCGACGAAACCCCACTGGTCAACGGGTTCGGCATCGATTTCGTTCCCCTCCGGACGCCACAGGGAGATGGAACCGAAGCCCGGCTCGATCAGTTCCATGCCCTCGGCGCTCGCGAGGATCTCCTCGGGCCGGCGCACCAGGTAGGGCGGGGTGTCCCCCGAGGCGTACGCCTCCTGAGCGGCCAGCGTCTGCGGTGTGGCGACGGTGTCGCAGAGCACCAGGCAACTGCCCGCCACGACACCGGCCATGTACCGGCGCATGAGGTCGATGCCGTCCCGGGGAGCGACGTGCCCCAGCGTGGACAGCACCATGACGGCCACCGGCTGGGTCAGGTCCAGGGTCTGCCCGGCCTCCTGGAGCACCTGCTCGGCATCCAGCATGTCCGCGTGCACGTAGTTCGTCATGCCCTCCGGCGCACTCGTCAGAAGGGCGCGGGCGTGGGCCAGGACCAGCGGGTCGTTGTCGACGTAGACGATCCGCGCCTTCGGCCGGATGCTCTGCGCGACCTCGTGGGTGCTGTTCTGGACGGGCAGCCCGGTCCCGATGTCGAGGAACTGGGTGATCCCGGCCTCGCCGGCCAGGTGGCGAACGGCGCGCGCCTGGAAGGCCCGTGACGCCAGGGCGAGGTCGCGAGTCTGGGGGTAGGTCGCGATGACCTGGTCCCCCAGCTCCTGGTCCACCGGGTAGTGGTCCTTGCCGCCGATCCAGTAGTTCCACACCCGGGCCGAGTGCGGTATCCCGCTGCGGATCGCCGTTTCGAGATCGAGCTTTTCGCCCATGCGGGGCCCCTCTTCTGGTCGCGTGCGGCCGGACGCGCCAGTACGTCGTTGCGTCAACTGGTTCTGTCCATGCGCTTCTTCCGGCCGAGGATAGGGCTTCGACGGGCCGACCGCTTCGCGCCGCCGTGGCCGGAAAGGGAGAGGGCGGGAACGTTCCGACGGCATCTTCCCCGATGCCGCACCGATTTCTGGCTCGAAACCGCGCACGCGCGCACCGGTCCGCCGGGGCCGCCGCAAGGCCCGTACGCACGATCCGGGCCGGTGACGGCACCGTGCCGGCGCCGACGGACGGGCCCGGACGAAGGGGGATCCCGTGTTCACGGGCCCGTTCGTGAGTCCCGTACCGGCCGGGGGGATTAGGTTGTCGGGGAAAGCTTTTCGGGCAGCCGGACTTGCGATGGGGGCGAAACATGACCATGCCTAAAGGAGCCAATGTTCCGGTGACGGCTCAGGCCGTGCGGGTCGAATTGGGGTGGCGCACCTCCCCGGGAGCCCCGGACGTGGACGGCTCGGCGCTCCTCCTCGTGTCGGGAAAGGTGCGCGACGACGCCGACTTCGTCTTCTACAACCAGCCCTCCCACGCATCCGGGGCGGTGCGCCACGAGGGCAAGCGGAGCACCGGCACGGGGACGACGGACAACCTCGCGGTCGACCTGGCGCGCATCGAGCCGGTCATCGACCGCGTGGTCCTGGCCGCCTCCGCGGACGGCGGCACCTTCGGCCGGGTGAGCGGGCTGTACGTGCGCGTCACGGACGCGTCGGACGGCAGGGAGATCGCGCGCTTCGACAGCACGGACGCGACGGTGGAGACCGCGTTCATCCTCGGCGAGCTCTACCGGCGCCAGGGCGCCTGGAAGTTCCGCGCCGTCGGCCAGGGGTACGGCTCCGGCCTGGAGGGGCTCGCGACGGACTTCGGGATCTCCGTCGACGAACCGCAGCAGCCGCAGCAGATCCCACCGACCCAGCCGACCCGACCGGCTCAGCCGACCCAGCCGTATCACCAGCCTCAGGCACCGCAGCAGTACCAGGGTGCGACGCGGGCCGACCACCGGACACCGGCCCAGCCCGTGTTCCCGCCCGCCCCGCCGGCGGCACCGCCCGCCCCCGCACCCGTCCGGCTGACCAAGGTGACCCTCACCAAGGACGCCCCCTCGGTCTCCCTCGCCAAGCAGGGCGGCACCTCGGGAGCGCTCCGGGTGAATCTCAACTGGGAAGTGCGCAAACAGTTCAAGGGCTGGGGAAGCAAGCTCGGCCGGGCCGTCGCCCAGCACGCGGACCTCGACCTCGATCTCTGCGCCCTCTACGAACTGACCGACGGGCGCAAGGGAGTCGTCCAGGCGCTGGGGAACGCGTTCGGCGCGCTCCAGCACCCCCCTTACATCCACCTCGACGGGGACGACCGCACCGGCGCCGTCGCCACCGGTGAGAACCTCACGGTCAACCTCGACCACAAGAACGAGCTCAGGCGCGTCCTGATCTTCGTCACGATCTACGAGGGCGCCCGGAGCTTCGCCGACCTCCACGCCACCGTCACCCTCCAGCCCCAGCACGGCGCACCGATCGACTTCTCGCTCGACGAGTGCACCGTCCCGTCCACCGTCTGCGCCCTCGCGCTCCTCACCAACAACGGGGGAGACCTCACGGTGCAGCGCGAGGCCCGCTACCTCGTCCCCGAGCGGGGAGTGAGCCCGCAGCGCACCATCGACTACGCCTACGGCTGGGGCATGAACTGGACACCCGGCCGTAAATGACCCCCCGAAGGTCCGGCCGACCCTGCGGCCCCCGGCCGATGACCCCTGCGCTCATCGGTCGGGCGCGGCCTCGGGACGGGCGTAGGTACGCCCCTTCCAGGCCGCACCCCGGCCCCGGTGGTGCTGCACCGCCGAATCGACCGTCATCAGCAGGTACAGCGCGGCGGTGAACGGCAGCAGCAGCGCCCACCAGGGCGACTGCCGGTAGTGGGCCAGCATCGGCAGGTACGTCCCGGTCATCACCGCCCACGCGCCGCCGCCCGCCCACGCGGCCACCGGGTCGTCGCCCAGCAGCCCCGCCACGAGCGTCACCGGCGGCGCGAGATAGACCAGCGAGAGCCCCAGCACCGTCCCCAGGAGCAGCGCCGTGCTGTGCCGCAGCTGGGCGTACGCGCTCCGGGACACCATCCGCCACAGGTCCGCGAGCCGCGGGTACGGCCGCACGCTGTCCACCCGCTCGGCGAGCCCCAGCCAGATCCGCCCGCCGCCGCGCCGCACCGCCCGCGCCAGCGACACGTCGTCGATCACCGCCTGCCGGATCGACTCCGGAATCCGCGCCCGCTCCGCCGCCCCGGTCCGCAGCAGCACGCAGCCACCGGCCGCCGCAGCCGTCCGCGCCCCGGCCCGGTTCACCCACCGGAACGGGTAGAGCTGCGAGAAGAAGTACACGAAGGCGGGCACGACCAGCCGCTCCCAGCCGCTCGACACCCGCAACCGGGCCATCTGCGAGACCAGGTCGTACTCGCCCGTCACCGCCGCGGCGACCAGCTCCCGCAGGCTGTCCGGCTCGTGCGCGATGTCCGCGTCCGTCAGCAGCAGGTACTCCGGCTCCCGGGCCCGCGCCAGCTCGATGCCGTGCCGCACGGCCCACAGCTTGCCCGTCCAGCCGGGCTCCGGCTCACCGGGCGACACCACCGTCACCGGCAGCCCCCCGTACCGCACGGACAGCGCGCGGGCGACGTCCCCGGTGCCGTCCTCGCTGCAGTCGTCCACGAGGAAGACCTCGGCCCGGCCCGGGTAGTCCTGCGCCAGCAACGACGGCAGGCTCACCGGCAGCATGTCGGCCTCGTCACGCGCGGGAACCACGACCGCGACCGACGGCCAGCGGTCGGGAACCCCCCGACGGGGCAGCCGCTGGTCGGTCCGCCAGAAGAACCCCTGGCCCAGCAGCAGCCACACCCACGCGGTCAGCGAACCCATGGCGATCCAGGCAACGGCGCTCATTCGCCGCAGTCTGCCCCACCCGGACAAAACCGCAAGGGCGGTCGACTATGGTGACCGGGTGAAGATCGCGCTCATGGACTCCGGAATCGGCCTGCTCGCCGCGGCCGCCGCGATACGCCGACTGAGGCCCGACGCGGATCTGGTGCTCTCCTCCGACCCCGACGGCATGCCCTGGGGGCCCCGTACGACCGAGTACGTGACCGCCCACGCGCTCGACGTGGCCCGCGCCGCCGCCGCCCACCGGCCGGACGCGCTGATCGTCGCCTGCAACACGGCCTCCGTCCACGCCCTGCCGGCGCTGCGTGCCGCGCTCGAACCCGGGCTTCCGGTCATCGGCACGGTCCCCGCGATCAAGCCGTCCGTGGCGGGCGGCGGCCCCGTCGCGATCTGGGCCACGCCCGCCACCACCGGCAGCCCGTACCAGCACGGCCTCATCCGCGAATTCGCCGGGTCCGTCGAGGTCACCGAGGTTCCCTGCCCCGGTCTCGCCGACGCCGTGCAGCACGCGGACGAGGCCGCGATCGACCGGGCCGTCGCCGCGGCCGCCGCGCTCACCCCCCGCGACGTGCGGGCCGTCGTCCTGGGCTGCACCCACTACGAACTGGTCGCCGAGCGCATCCGCGCCGCCGTGCACCGGCCCGGCCTGCCGCCCGTCGAGCTGCACGGCTCGGCCGACGCGGTCGCCGCCCAGGCGTTGCGCCGGATCGGTGCCGGACCCGCTCCGTCGGCCGAACCCTCCACCGGTCTCACCGTGCTCCTCAGCGGCCGCTCCACCGACCTGCCGGAAGCCGCCCTGGCCTACGCCGAGGGGCGTCTGCTGGGAGCCGTCAGCCCCGCCCGCTGACCCCTCCGGGGCCGTCGCTCCCCCTCCCGGCGTGCGGAATCCTGAGTACGCTGCTTGGCATGAGGGATCACCTCCGCACACCCCCGCGCACCGGAACCGAATCCCGCTCCGAGGTCTGGACCGGCCGGGCCACCAACCGGGTCCAGTGGGTGTTCGCGGTCGCGGGCGCGGCCTGTCTGGCGCTGGGCGTCCAGCTGGCCGTCAGCTCGAACTGGACTTCGGGAGTCGTCGCCCTGCTGATGTCGGTGGTCGGCTGCGTCGCCGCCGGGCTGCTCATGCTGTTCGGAACGCTCGCCTTCGTGAACGTGGCCGTCCGGATCGACGGCGACGCCCTGGAGGTGCGCTGCGGCCACATGGGCCTGCCGCGCCGCAGGATTTTGCTCACCCACGTGGTGGGCGCGGAGTTCGTGCCCCGGGTCACCCCGCGCCAATGGGGCGGCTGGGGCTACCGCTGGCGCCCCGAACAGGGCACCGCCGTGGTCGTCCGCAGGGGCGAGGGGCTGGTGCTCCGCCTCGGGGACGGCAGGACGTTCACGATCACGGTCGACGACGCGGAGGCGGGCGTGCGCTTCATCCGCGAACGCCTGCACCTGCCGGCGGGCGGCGCGGCGGCCGGGACCTGACCCCCCCAGGACCCGCACCCGCTCCGGACGGGCCCCGGCGGAGCCGCCGACGCCCGGGGGAGCGGACCGCCCCGGGCGGGCGGGGGCTGCCGGACCCACAGCCGCCCACCGTAGACTCCGCCTGGTGAGCGCCACCATCACCCCAGTCGACGCCCCGCAGCCGGTGCCTGCGCCCGCGTCCCGGAAGTCTCGCCTCGTACTGCGGCCCGCCGCCGCCGTGCTCTCGGGCGCACTGCTGTACCTGAGCTTTCCCCCGCGCCCCCTGTGGTGGCTGGTCCTGCCCGGTTTCGCCTTGCTCGGCTGGGTGCTGCACGGGCGCCGGCTCCGCGCGGGCTTCGGACTCGGCCTGCTCGCCGGGCTGGGCTTCATGCTGCCGCTGCTGCACTGGACGGGCGAGGAGGTCGGTCCGGTGCCGTGGCTGGCGCTCGCCGCGGCGGAGGCGCTGTTCATCGCGGCCGGCTGCGTCGGGATCGCCGCCGTCTCCCGGCTGTCCTGGTGGCCGGTGTGGGCCGCCGCGGTCTGGGCGCTCGACGAGGCGGTCCGGGCCCGGATGCCGTTCGGCGGATTTCCCTGGGGGAAGATCGCGTTCGGGCAGGCGGACGGCGTGTTCCTGCCGCTCGCGGCGGTCGGCGGCACACCGCTGCTCTCCTTCGCGGTGGTGCTGTGCGGCTTCGGCCTCTGCGAGGCGGTGCGCCAGTTCCTGGCCCGCCGCGGCACCGGACAGGTGTCCCGGACGGCCGTCGCGGCCGCGGCCGTGAGCGTCGTCGTCCCCGTCGCCTCCGCCTTCGCCGCGCTACCGCTCGTCGACGACTCGGCCGAGGACGGCACCGCGACCGTCGCCGCGATCCAGGGCAACGTGCCCCGGCTCGGCCTCGACTTCAACGCCCAGCGCCGCGCCGTCCTGGACAACCACGTGAACCGTACGGAGCAGCTGGCCCGGGACGTGAAGGAGGGCAAGGTCCCGCAGCCGGACCTCGTCCTGTGGCCGGAGAACTCCTCCGACCTCGACCCCTACCGCAACGCCGACGCCCGGATCCTGATCGACGGAGCGGTGCGGGCGATCGGCGCGCCCACCGTGATCGGCGCGGTGCTCGAACCCGAGTCCGACACCGCCAAGCTGCGCAACACCCTCATCGAGTGGGACCCGCGGCGCGGCCCGGTCGACACGTACGACAAGCGCCACATCCAGCCGTTCGGCGAGTACATGCCGATGCGGTCCGTCGCGCGGGTCTTCAGCTCGGACGTGGACCGGGTGCGGCGCGACTTCGGGTCCGGCAAGAAGGTCGGCGTCTTCGACCTGGCGGGCACCCGGGTGGGGCTCGTGACCTGCTACGAGGCCGCGTTCGACGATGCCGTCCGCGACACGGTCACGCACGGCGGGCAGCTGATCGCCGTGCCCAGCAACAACGCCACCTTCGGCCGCAGCGAGATGACCTACCAGCAGCTGGCCATGTCCAGGGTGCGGGCGGTCGAGCACAGCAGGTCCGTCGTCGTCCCCGTCACCAGCGGGGTCAGCGCGATCATCCGCCCGGACGGGGAGGTCGTCGAGCAGACGAAGCTGTTCACGCCGGACGCGCTCGTGGACGAGGTGCCGCTGCGGTCCTCGCAGACGCCCGCGACCCGGATGGGCGCGCTCCCCGAGGGCGTCCTCGTACTGATCGCCGCGGCCGGGCTCGGCCTGGTCGCCCTGCGCACGGTGCGGCAGCGACGCAGCAGGTGAGCGGCCCTTCGGGCCACGTAGGGTCGCCCCATGGCCATTCCTGAGTTCATCCGTGAGATCCGCGCCACCGCGGGCCGACAACTGCTCCTGCTGCCGGGCGTCACCGCCGTCGTCTTCGACGACGAGGGCAGAGTCCTCCTGGGGCGCCGCGCCGACACCGGCAAGTGGTCGGTCATCGGCGGCATCTGCGAGCCGGGCGAACAGCCGGCGGCGACGGCGGAGCGCGAGGTGTACGAGGAGACCGCCGTGCACTGCGTGGCGGAGCGGGTGGTGCTCACCCAGGCCCTGGAACCGGTGCAGTACGCCAACGGCGACCGCTGCCAGTACCTGGACGTCACCTTCCGCTGCCGGGCGACGGGGGGACAGGCGCGGGTCAACGACGACGAGTCGCTGGAGGTGGGCTGGTTCGAGGTGGACGCGCTGCCCCCGCTGAACGATTTCGCGCTCTTCCGGATCAAGCAGTCGCTGGCGGACGAACCCACCTGGTTCGAAGCCACCGCACAGCGGTGAATCCCGGGGTCCGTCGTCCGGTCCGGACGCCGGGCCCCCGCCTCGTACCGGCCGCCCGGACCCGTTCCGGACGGCCGGGCCCGGCTCAGCCGCCCACGTAGGCCGCGAGGTGCTCGCCGGTGAGGGTGGAGCGCGCGGCGACCAGGTCCGCGGGGGTCCCCTCGAAGACGATCCGGCCGCCGTCGTGACCCGCGCCGGGGCCGAGGTCGACGATCCAGTCGGCGTGCGCCATGACCGCCTGGTGGTGCTCGACGACGACCACCGACTTGCCGGAGTCGACGAGCCGGTCGAGGAGACCCAGCAGCTGCTCGACATCGGCGAGGTGCAGCCCCGTGGTCGGCTCGTCGAGGACGTAGACGCCGCCCTTCTCGGACATGTGCGTGGCCAGCTTGAGCCGCTGCCGCTCGCCGCCGGACAGGGTGGTGAGCGGCTGGCCCAGACCGAGGTAGCCCAGGCCGACGTCCACGAGGCGTTCCAGGATCTTGTGCGCCGCGGGAACGCGGGCCTCACCGGCGCCGAGGAACTCCTCCGCCTCGGTGACGGACATGGCGAGCACCTCGCTGATGTCCCGGCCGCCCAGGCGGTACTCCAGCACCGATGCCTGGAACCGCTTCCCCCCGCACTCCTCGCAGGTGGTGGCGACGCCGGCCATCATCGCCAGGTCGGTGTAGATGACCCCGGCGCCCTTGCAGTTGAGGCAGGCCCCCTCGGAATTGGCGCTGAACAGGGCCGGCTTGACGCCGTTGGCCTTCGCGAAGGCCTTGCGGACCGGTTCGAGCAGCCCGGTGTACGTCGCCGGGTTGCTCCGCCGGGAGCCACGGATCGGGCTCTGGTCGATCGACACCACGTCCGCACCTGCCGGGATCGACCCGTGCACGAGGGAACTCTTGCCGGAGCCCGCGACCCCGGTGACGACGCACAGCACCCCGAGCGGGATGTCGACGTCGACGTCCTGGAGGTTGTGCGCCGTCGCGCCGCGGATTTCGAGCGCGCCGGTGGACGTCCGCACCTTCTCCTTGAGGCGGGCGCGGTCGTCGAAGTGGCGGCCGGTGCGGGTGCCGCCGGTCCGCAGCCCCTCGACGGTGCCCTCGAAACAGATGGTGCCGCCCTCCGTACCGGCACCGGGCCCGAGGTCGACCACGTGGTCGGCGATCGCGATCGTCTCCGGCTTGTGCTCCACCACCAGCACCGTGTTGCCCTTGTCCCGCAACCGCAGCAGCAGCTTGTTCATCCGCTGGATGTCATGGGGATGCAGCCCCGCGGTGGGCTCGTCGAAGACGTAGGTGATGTCGGTGAGCGGGGAGCCGAGGTGGCGGATCATCTTGACGCGCTGTGCCTCGCCGCCCGACAGCGTGCCCGCGGACCGGTCGAGCGAGAGGTAGCCCAGCCCGATCTCCACGAACGAGTCGAGGGTCTGGCGCAGCGTCGCGAGCAGCGGCGCCACCGACGGCTCGTCCAGCCCGCGGACCCATTCGGCCAGGTCGCGGATCTCCATCGCGCACGCGTCGGCGATGGAGAGCGCGCCGATCCGGGAGGACCGGGCCGCCTCGCTGAGCCGGGTGCCGTCGCACTCGGGGCAGGTGGTGAAGGTGACCGCCCGGTCCACGAACTCCCGGATGTGCGGCTGCATCGCCTCCCGGTCCTTGGCCAGGAAGGACTTCTGGATCTTGGGGATGAGCCCCTCGTAGGTGAGGTTCACGCCCTCGACCTTCACCTTGGTCGGCTCCCGGTGCAGGAAGTCCCGCATCTCCTGCTCGGTGAACTCGCGGATCGGCTTGTCCGGGTCGAGGAAGCCCGACTCGGCGTAGACCCGCACGGTCCAGAAGCTCTCCGACTTCCAGCCGGGGATGGTGAACGCGCCCTCGGAGAGCGACTTGGAGTCGTCGTAGAGCTGGGTGAGGTCGATGTCGGAGACCGATCCCCGGCCCTCGCAGCGCGTGCACATGCCGCCGGTGCGGCTGAAGGTCGCCTTCACCGCCTTCTTTGCGCCGCGCTCGACGGTGATCGCACCGCTCGCCCGGACCGAGGGGACGTTGAAGGCGTACGCGCCGGGCGGGCCGATGTGCGGCTGCGCGAGCCGGCTGAAGAGGATGCGCAGCATCGCGTTGGCGTCGGTGGCGGTGCCGACCGTGGAACGCGGGTCGGCGCCCATCCGCTGCTGGTCGACGATGATCGCGGTGGTCAGCCCCTCCAGCACATCGACGTCGGGCCGGTCCGACGTCGGCATGAAGCCCTGCACGAAGGCGCTGTAGGTCTCGTTGATCAGCCGCTGCGACTCCGCGGCGATCGTGTCGAACACCAGTGAGCTCTTGCCCGAGCCGGAGACACCGGTGAACACCGTCAGCCGGCGCTTGGGGATCTCGATGCCGACGTCCTTGAGGTTGTTCTCGCGCGCGCCGTGCACGCGGATCACCTCATGGTTGTCGGCGGCGTGCGGCGCGGGCGGCGGGGTGTCCGTACTCGTGGCCGTGCTCATCGTGTCTCCATCCGTCGCGGGACCGCCCTCGCGGTCCCGTGGTGTCGTGCGGCCCGGGCGGTTCCGGGCGGTGTGTCCCGCCCTCCCGCGCCGGTGCGGGCGCGGCGGCGGGTGGTCGTCGGGGTGATCGGCGGTGCCGGCCGGGGCGGGCCCGGGGCCCGGCCGTGCGGTGTGCACCGGGCCGGACCGGGCGACGGCCGCGGGGCGGAGTGCTCGCGGCCGGGCGGCTCGTCCGCCTCGTGCCCGGTGGGGTCGCGGCAGAGTAACACCCGGTGGGCGGCCTCCGGTTCGTGAACCGGGACTCACGGTCCGCGACGCCGGGCGGGCGCCGCGGCGCGGCCGACGGCGGTGCGGTGCCGCGGAATCCCGATGTCCATGCGCCTCACGCTACGGGCGGGGCGCCGGGGCCGCTTCTCCATTCCTGATCGATCGCGCCCCGTCCCCGCCGCTCGTTTCCGTTCCCGTCCCCGGCCGTCGCCCGGTGCGCCTCCTGAGACAATCGCGTCCCCGACGCACGCGCCGTCGTACGGCACTCCCGCGCGTCCGCGCGCACGTCACCCGCCCCTCACGCAGGAGAACACCCGTCATGACCGACACCGCCGGCTTCGGCGAGGTACTGAAGCGCGCCGCCGGACACGAGCGCCGTTTCACCGCGCTCTTCGAGGAGTACTTCGACACGTTGGGCACCCGGCTCGACGCGCCGTCGTTCAGCCGCTTCACGCCGGAGTGCGTCCGACTGCTGCGGGACCTGTCCCTGCGCGGCGGCAAGCGGATGCGGGTGGTCCTGCTCCACGAGGCGGCCCGGCTGGTGACCCCCGAACCGGTGGCGGGGCTGGACGCCGCCGCGCTGAGCATCGAACTGCTGCAGACCCACGGCCTGGTGCACGACGACCTCATCGACGACAGCCCCACCCGCCGGGACGGCCCCTCCACCTACTACGCCTACCGCGAGCGGTTCCCCGGGCACCCGCAGGCGGCGATCGGCCTGACCGTGCTCGCGGGCGACCTGGCCCTGGCCCTGTCCCTGCGGGCGCTCCTGGAGGCCGAACTGCCCGTACCGGTACGCCAGGCCATGGTCGAGGTGCAGACGCGGGCGGCGGCCGACACCTTCGTCGGTCAGATCGTCGACCTGGAACGCGACTTCACCACCACCGTCCCCGACGAGGACGTCCTGCACGGCGTGGCCGACTACAAGACCGCCCGCTACTCCCTCCTCGCCCCCCTCCAGCTCGGGCTCCTGGCGGCGGGGGAGCGGCCGGAGCGCTTCGACGAGGAACTGCGCCGCTACGCGCGGCTGGTCGGGATCAGCGGGCAGATGCGCGACGACTACCTGGACCTGTTCGGGGACGCGGCCGTCATGGGCAAGCCGACCGGCACCGACATCCGGGACGGCCGGCGCAGCTACACCGTCGGCGCCCTGCTGTCCGCCACCGGCGGCACCGACCGGGACGTGGTGGAGGCCGCGCTCGGCGACCGGTCCTGCACGCCGGAGACCATCGCCGCCGTCCGGGAGATCGGCGAGCGCAGCGGGGTGGCGGCCCGGATGCGGGCGGACATGCGACGCCACGCGGAGCAGGCGTCCGAGGTGGCCGCCGGCTGGCGGCCGCGGTGGCGCGAGGAGGCGGTCGCCTTCTTCGAGCGGCTGCCGGTGTGGAGCGTCGAGCGGGCCATGTGACCGGCGGAGGCATGAGTTCCGTCGCCCGGGTGAGCCGTGTCTCACCCGGGCGGCCCGACTTGTCCATGCAACGAGTTGCATAGAAAGATCGGGGCATGGCGATCGAACACGCGATCCTGGTGTCCCTGCTGGAGAAGCCCGGCTCCGGCTATGAGCTGTCCCGGCGGTTCGAGCGGTCCATCGGGTACTTCTGGACCGCCACCCACCAGCAGATCTACCGCGTGCTCAAGCGCATGGAGGGCGACGGCTGGGTCGAGGTCCGGGAAGTGCCGCAGGAGGGCCGTCCGGACAAGAAGGAGTACTCCGTCGCCGCCCCCGGACGGGCGGCCCTCTCGCAGTGGCTGCACGAGCCGATCGAACCCGAGAGCGTCCGGCACGACCTCGCCGTGAAGATCCGGGGATCGGCCTTCGACGACCCGGCCGCGCTGATCCGCGAGGTGCGGCGGTACCGGCAGGTGCACGCCGAGCGGCTCGCCCACTACCTCGCGGGCGAGGAACGCGACTTCACGGGCCCACGGACGCCCGACCCGGTTTCCCCCGGCACCGCCCCGCCCGGCGCCGGTCCGCTCGACGCGGGGCGGGAGCTCCAGCACGTCGTGCTGCGGGGCGGCATCGCGTACGAGCGGATGACGCTCGCCTGGCTCGACGACGTGCTCGCCACGCTCCACCGGCTCGGCCCCGGGCACTGAACCACCCCCTCCACGACCCGCGGCCCCCGGCTCCGCACACGCGCGCCCGGACGCGCCGCCCCCCGCCGCCGGGACGACCACCCGGCCGGCGCCACCCCTCCCACCGCCCCGAAACGGAAGGCACCCCCATGACCGATCCGCTGCTGTTCAACCCGCGCACCTACGACCCGGCGCACTTCGACCCCGAGACCCGCAGGCTGCTGCGCGCCACCGTCGACTGGTTCGAGGCACGCGGCAAGCGCAAGCTGATCGAGGACTACCGGTCGCGGGCCTGGCTGGCCGACTTCCTCGCGTTCTCCGCCCAGGAGGGGCTGTTCGCGACCTTCCTCACGCCCGCCTCCGCCGCCGCCGAGGGGGAGCGGGAAACCCGGCGCTGGGACACCGCCCGCATCGCCGCGCTCAACGAGATCCTCGGCTTCTACGGCCTCGACTACTGGTACGCCTGGCAGGTCACCATCCTCGGCCTCGGCCCGGTCTGGCAGAGCGACAACGCCGCCGCGCGCGAGCGGGCCGCCGAACTCCTGCGCCGGGGCGAGGTGTTCGCCTTCGGCCTGTCGGAGAAGACGCACGGCGCCGACATCTACTCCACCGACATGCTGCTCACCCCCGACGGCGAGGGCGGCTTCCGGGCCACCGGCTCCAAGTACTACATCGGCAACGGCAACGCCGCCGGTCTCGTCTCCGTCTTCGGCCGCCGCACCGACGTCGAGGGCCCGGACGGCTACGTCTTCTTCGCCGCCGACAGCCGCCACCCGGCGTACCGCCTCGTCAAGAACGTCGTCGACTCGTCGAAGTACGTCAGCGAGTTCCGCCTGACGGACTACCCGGTCGCCGCCGAGGACGTCCTGCACACCGGCCGCGCCGCCTTCGACGCCGCCCTCAACACCGTCAACGTCGGCAAGTTCAACCTGTGCACCGCCTCCATCGGCATCTGCGAGCACGCGATGTACGAGGCCGTCACCCACGCGCAGAACCGCATCCTGTACGGCCGCCCCGTCACCGCCTTCCCGCACGTGCGGCGCGAGCTGACCGACGCGTACGTCCGTCTCGTCGGCATGAAGCTGTTCAGCGACCGCGCCGTCGACTACTTCCGCTCCGCGGGCCCCGACGACCGCCGCTACCTGCTGTTCAACCCGATGACGAAGATGAAGGTGACCACGGAGGGCGAGAAGGTCATCGACCTGATGTGGGACGTCATCGCCGCCAAGGGCTTCGAGAAGGACAACTACTTCGCCCAGGCCGCCGTCGAGATCCGGGGGCTGCCGAAGCTGGAGGGCACCGTCCACGTCAACCTGGCGCTGATCCTGAAGTTCATGCGGAACCACCTGCTGGACCCGGCCGGCTACGAACCCGTACCGACCCGGCTGGACGGGGCCGACGACACGTTCCTCTTCCGCCAGGGGCCGGCCCGCGGTCTGGGTGCCGTGCGCTTCCACGACTGGCGCCCGGCCTACGAGGCGTACGCCCACCTGCCCAACGTCGGCCGCCTGCGCGAACAGGCCGACGCGCTGTGCGAATTCGTCGCCACCGCCCCCCCCGACGAGGAGCAGAGCCGTGACCTGGACCTGCTCCTCGCGATCGGCCAGCTCTTCGCGCTGGTCGTCCACGGCCAGCTGGTCCTGGAGCAGGCGGCCCTGACCGGCCTCGACGAGGACGTCCTGGACGAGCTGTTCGCCGTTCTCGTACGGGACTTCTCCGCGCACGCCGTCGAACTGCACGGAAAGGACTCCGCCACCGAGCAGCAGCAGCTCTGGGCCCTGGGCGCCGTCCGGCGCCCGGCCGTGGACGCGGGGCGCTCGGACCGGGTCTGGAAGCGGGTCGAGGCGCTGTCCGGGTCGTACGAGATGGCGCCGTGACCGTTCCCGTGAGCGTCCGCTCCGGCCCGCGACGGGCCGGAGCGGACGTCCTGGGCGAGCCCTCGACCGCCGGTGCGGGTGTCAGTCGGTGTCGCGGGGGTCGAACGACTCGGTGTCGACCGTCAGCGGCTCGGGGAAGGCGGACGCCACGGCGTTCCAGGGCGTCAGCTTGAAGTTGGTGGCCTCGCGCCCGCCGTCCGCGGGAGTGGCCTCGCCGTCGTGGGTCACCAGCAGGCCCCGGGGGAAGGACCGGCCCAGGGGGACGTTGACGACGGTGGAACCGTCCGAGTGCTGCACGCCGTCCACGGCCGGGCCGTCGTCGAGGGTGAAGGAACCGACGTGGTCGTTGCCGCCCTTTCGCCCGTACACCGCGAAGGTGTTGTCGCCCTGGCTGGAGGCGAGCACGTAACCGGCGCCGTCCGCCGCGTGGTACACGGTGACGCCCTCCGCGTCGGCGCTCAGGTTCTTCCCGCCGAAACCGGGGTCATGGGCGGTGTCGAGGACGCATTCCTCCTCCTCGGCGTCGTACGTCCACGGCGTGCCGTACTCACGGACCCGGTCGATCATCTTCGGCGTGTCGAACTCCTCGTCGTCGAGGTCGACGCGCCACAGGCCCACGGCCTCCTGTGCCATGTACAGGACGTGCTCCTCCTGGTCGACGGCCATGCCCTCGACCTGCGGGCGCTCGCCGGGATCGGCGCACGGCCGCCAGCCGGTCCCGTCGGGCAGGGTGAAGGAGGCGGGCAGATCGAGCGTGTCCTCGGTCCGGTAACCGACCCGGCCGCCGCGGTCCTCCAGTTCGAGCAGCCGCAGCCGGGTCTCCTCGCGCTGCGAGGCGACGACGTAGGCGTCGTCGCCGTCGCTGAACGCGGCGAGCCCGTAGGCCGTGCGCTGCTCGTCCACCTCGGCCTCGCTCGCGGCGAAGACCGGCCGGACGTCGGGGGCGGTCACGTCCCTCAGCGGCGGCCGGCCGGCCGCGACGGCGGCGGGGTCGATCGCGAAGGCCCGGATGCGGTCACGGCCCCGGTCGCTCACGAGCGCCAGGTCCGTCTTCCTGCCGCCCAGCTCGAACCCGTAGACGATGTCGACGTTGTTGAAGCGGCCGGGCGCCGCGTCCTCGCCCGGTGCCGGGGGTGCGGCGATGTGCTGCAGACGCCTGCCGTCGAGGCCGTACACATCGAGACCGGCCTCCTTCAGGGTGCCGATCACGAGGCTGCGGCCGGGACGGTCGGGGTCGACCCAGACGGCGGGATCGTCCGCGTTGGCGTTGCCGCCCGCCTCGTCGTCGTGGACGGCGGGCGTCTCCACGGACGCGGTGACGGACACCGGCTGCGGTGTCGCGGGGGCACCGGCCACCAGCGCGAGTGCGGCGGTCAGCGCTGTCAGAGCGGAAGTGCTCACAGTACTCCTCGGTAGCGTTACGGTCGGCGGTGACGCTATGGGGGCGGCATGGAGGGCGGGCGACGGCGCGATGAACGGCGGATTGACTCTCAACTCCCCTGCGCGCGACCGCAGTCGACGAGCGTCCTCGAATGCCGGGGAAGCGGCGCACCACGCACCGGAGGAGAGCGGTTCCGCCGGGTTCCCGCGGATCGCCCCGGGGAGATCATCGGCTGAACTAAAGTTCTCTGGTCCGGATCCCAACCAAGCGGACCTGAGAAGGAATCACGGTTATGCCCACTGAGACGTTCGAGTTTCAGGTGGAAGCTCGCCAGCTTCTGCAGATGATGATCCACTCGATCTACTCGAACAAGGATGTGTTCCTGCGCGAACTCGTCTCCAACGCCTCCGACGCGCTCGACAAGCTGCGGCTCGAAGCGCTGCGCGACGACTCGCTCGACGCGGACGTGTCCGACCTGCACATCACCATCGAGACGGACCGGGAGGCCCGCACGCTGACCGTGCGGGACAACGGCATCGGAATGTCTCACGAGGAAGTGGTCCAGCTCATCGGGACCATCGCGAACTCGGGCACGGCGAAATTCCTGCGGGAACTCAAGGAGGCCGAGGACGGCGCCGCGGCCGAGGGACTGATCGGCCAGTTCGGCGTCGGTTTCTACTCCAGCTTCATGGTGGCCGACGAGGTCACGCTGCTGACCCGGCGCGCGGGCGAGAGCCAGGGCACCCGGTGGACGTCCACCGGCGAGGGCACGTACACGATCGAGACCGTCGACAGCGCCCCGCAGGGCACCGAGGTCACCCTCCGGCTCAAGGCGGAGGACACCGAGGACCGGCTCTACGACTACACCTCCCCGTGGAAGATCAGGGAGATCGTCAAGCGGTACTCCGACTTCATCACCTGGCCCGTGCGGATGGCCACCGAAGCCCCCGGGGCCGCGGACGGCGAGGAAGGGGCCGACGACGCCCCGCGCGAGCCCGAGACCCTCAACTCGATGAAGGCCCTGTGGGCCCGCTCGCGCGACGAGGTCACGGACGACGAGTACCACGAGCTGTACAAGCACATCAGCCACGACTGGATCGCCCCGCTCGAAACCATCCGCCTCCAGGCGGAGGGCACCTTCGAGTACCAGGCGCTGCTCTTCATCCCGTCGCACGCGCCCCAGGACCTGTTCATGCAGGGGTACAAGCGCGGCATCCAGCTCTATGTGAAGCGCGTCTTCATCATGGACGACTGCGAAGCGCTGATGCCGCCGTACCTGCGCTTCGTCAAGGGCGTCGTCGACGCGCAGGACCTCTCGCTCAACGTGTCCCGCGAGATCCTCCAGCAGGACCGCCAGATCCAGCTGATGCACCGGCGCCTGGCGAAGAAGGTGCTGGCGACGGTCAAGGACATGATGTCCTCCGAGCCGGAGCGGTACGCCACGTTCTGGCGGGAGTTCGGCCGCGTCGTCAAGGAAGGGCTGCTGAGCGACTTCGAGAACCGCGACGCCATCCTCGACGTCGCCTCCTTCGCCACCACCCACGACAAGGACGAGCCGACCACGCTGCGGCAGTACGTGGAGCGGATGAAGGACGGCCAGGAACACATCTTCTACCTCACGGGCGAGTCCCGGCAGGCCATCGAGAACTCCCCGCACATGGAGGCGTTCCGGGCCAAGGGCGTCGAGGTGCTGCTGCTGACCGACCCCGTCGACGAGGTGTGGGTCGGGACGGACGTGGAGTTCGACGGCAAGAAGCTGCGGTCGGTGGCCAAGGGCGAGGTCGACCTCGGCACCGAGGAGGAGAAGAAGGAGGCCGCCACCGAGCGCGAGAACCGGCAGCAGGAGTACGCGGACCTCCTCGGCTGGATGACGGAACGGCTGGGCGAGACCGTCAAGGAGGTGCGGCTCTCCTCGCGGCTCACCGTCTCGCCCGCGTGCATCGTCTCCGACACGCACGACGTGACACCCGCGCTGGAGAACATGTACCGCGCCATGGGCCAGGAGGTGCCGCACGTCAAGCGCATCCTCGAACTCAACGCGGAGCACCCGCTGGTCAGCGGCCTCAACCGGGCGTACGCCGACCGCGGCGAGGAGGCCGGCACCGGCCTGGAGGAGACGGCCGAGCTCCTGCACGACCTGGCGCTCCTCGCCGAGGGCGGCGAACTGGCCGACCCCTCGCGCTTCGTCCGGCTGATGGCCGACCGCCTGGAGCGCACCCTGTGAGAAGGGCCGCCGCGCCCCGGCCCGTGCGGCACCGCCCGCCCGCGGCCACCGGGGCGCCGGCCCGGCCGTGACGCACCCGGACCACCGGGACCGGCCCGTCACCGTTGCCCTCGCACCGGTGACGGGCCGGTGCCCTGTCCCGCCCGCGGGGCCCGGCGGGCGGGGGTGCAACGGGCGCCCCGGCACCGGACGTTGCCCGTACGGGTCACCTTCGTCCCCCTCCGGACGGCAGTGGGCGTGGGCGGCCGCGACGGACTGCTAACTTGCGTCGAGCGACTCACTCAAACGTGTTCGGCCATGTGGCGCCGCCCGCGTCGGCGCATCCCCGACGGAGGTCCCGTGATGTCCAGTGCCCAGCCCCGGGCCGGGAGCAGGCCCCCCGGGGCCCCGCCGGGGGAGGCGCGCGGCCTGGTCGCCGTACTCGCCCTCGCCGGGATCGTCGTCTCCCTGATGCAGACGATGGTGATCCCGCTGGTGCCCGAACTGCCCCGGCTGCTGCACGCGTCCGCCTCCGACGCGGCCTGGGCGATCACCGCCACGCTGCTCGCCGGGGCGGTCGCCACCCCGGTCATGGGCCGGCTCGGTGACATGTACGGCAAGCGCCGCATGCTGCTGACCGGCCTCTGCCTGCTGGTGGCCGGTTCGGTGACCGTCGCGCTCGGCGAGGGACTGGGCCCGGTGCTCGTCGGCCGTACGCTCCAGGGCCTGGCCGCCGGCGTCATCCCGCTCGGCATCAGCATCATGCGCGACGAACTGCCCGCCCACCGGCTCGGATCGGCGATCGCGCTGATGGGCGCCTCGCTGGGCGTCGGGGGAGCCCTGGGCCTGCCCGCCGCCGCGTTCCTCGCCGAACGGGTCGACTGGCACGTGCTGTTCTGGGCGTCGGCCGGCGCGGGGGCGCTGGCCACCGTCCTCGTCCTGGCCCTGGTGCCCGAATCGCCGGTGCGCCCCGGTGGACGGTTCGACCTGGTGGGCGCCGCCGGGCTCTCCGTGGCCCTGGTCTGCCTGCTGCTCGCGATCTCCAAGGGCGCCACCTGGGGCTGGGGCAGCGCGGCCACCCTCGGCCTGCTGGGCACCTCGGCCGTCGTCCTGGGGCTGTGGGGCCGGTGGGAACTGCGGACCGCGCAGCCGCTGGTCGACCTGCGGACCACCGCCCGCCGCCAGGTGCTGCTGACGAACGTCGCCTCGGCCGTCTTCGGCTTCGCGATGTTCGCGGTGTCGCTCGTGCTGCCCCAGGTGATCCAGCTGCCGGAGGCCACCGGATACGGTCTGGGAGCCTCGCTGCTGACGGTGGGTCTGGTCATGGGACCGTCCGGGCTGGTCATGATGGCGGTCGCGCCGCTGTCGGCACGCGTCTCCCGCAACCAGGGGCCGAGGACCACCCTGATGGCCGGTGCGGCGGTGGTCGCCGCCGGGTACCTCCTCGGCATCGTCCTGATGTCGGCGATCTGGCAACTGGTGCTGGTCTCGGCCGTGATCGGGGCCGGGATCGGACTGGCCTACGGGGCGATGCCCGCCCTCGTCATGGCCGCCGTGCCCGTCTCGGAGACGGCCGCCGCCAACAGTTTCAACACCCTCACCCGGGCCATCGGCACCTCGGCCGCCAGCGCGGTGGCGGGAGTGGTCCTCGCCCAGATGACCACCTCGTTCGGCCCGCTCACCGTGCCGTCGCAGAGCGGCTTCCGCACCGTCATGGCGATCGGCGCGGGCGCGGCGCTGGTGGCCCTGGTCTTCGCGTTCCTCCTGCCCGGACGGCACTCCGCCGCACCGTCCTCCCGGCCCGCGCCTCAGCCCTCGCCCGCACCCGCCGAGGGCTGAGGCGCGACCGCCGCCGGTGACTGCGGGCCGCCCGCCGAAAACCGGTGGACCAGACCTTTGCGAGCCGCATAGCTTGTGCGGCCGTGACTGATGCCCCGCAGCGTTCATCGAGTGACTCGCCCACCACGGCAACGGCAACGGCCCCGGCCACGGCGGCGAAGATCCCGCAGGGACTGTTCTCCGGACCGTACGCGTCGGCCACCGCCGTCTTCGCCACGGTGATGTTCCTGACCGGGCTCGCCGCCCTGGCCGTGGTCCCCACACTGCCCACGGCCGCCCAGGACCTGGACGGCGTGGCGCTCTTCCCGCTGGTGGCGGGATGTTTCGTGGCGGCGAGCCTGCTGGGCGGGGTGCTGGGCGGCCACTGGGCCGACCGCTCGGGGGCGCACCGCCCGCTGGCAGCGGGCATGGTGCTGGCCGTGGTCACCCTGGTCGTCTCGGCCGCCAGCACCTCCGTCTGGCAACTGGCCGCCGGACGCTTCGTGGACGGCGTGGCGGGCGGAATGATCGCGGTGGCGGTCAACGCGGCGATCGGCCAGGCGTACCCGGAACGGCTCCGGCCGCGCGCCCTGGCGCTGATGAGCGCCTGCTGGATCGTTCCGTCGCTGGTCGGCCCGCCCCTGGCGGGACTGGTGTCCGAATGGTGGTCCTGGCGGGCGGTGTTCTACGGACTGGCCGCCCTCACCGCGCTCCCGGCCCTGGCCGTCGTGGCCCTGCTGCACGGCCGCTTCCGGCCCGCCGCGCCGGGACCGTCGAAGAACGCGGTACCGGCACCGCCGAAGGACGGCGCGCAGGAACCGCCGAAGGACGGCGCGCCGCGCCCCCCGCTGCTGGTCGCGGTCGCGGTGAGCGTGGGCGCGGCGCTGGGCCAGTACGGCGCGTCGGGCCGGGACACCCGCCACCTGCTGTTCGCGGCGGTGGGCCTCGCCCTGCTGGCGGTGTTCGCCACGCGGCTGCTGCCGTCCGGCACCGTGCGCGCCGCGCGCGGCCTGCCCGTCACGGTGCTGCTGCGCGGCCTGAGTTCGGGGGTGTTCTTCACCCTGGAGGCACTGGTGCCGCTGATGCTCGTCACCGACCAGGACGTGGCCCCCGTGGTGACGGGCCTGGCCTTCACGGGCGCCGCCGTGGCCTGGGCCGCCTCCTCCTGGGTGCAGGGCCGGCTGCCGGAGCGGACCCCGCGCCACCGCCTCGTCATGATCGGCGCCCTGATCCAGGTGGCGGCGGTCGTGGTCGCGACAGTCGGTTCGATGCCCGGCGCGCACCCGGCCGTCGCCGCCTCGTCCATGGTCGTCGCGGCGGTCGGCATGGGCCTGCTCGCCCCGTCCCTCACCGTGCTGTCGCTCTCCCACGCGCCGGCCGGCCGCCAGGGCTACGCGAGCAGCGCGATGCAGACCACCCAGAACCTGGGCCAGATCCTGGTCCTGGGCGCGGCGTCCGCCGTGTTCCACGCCTTCCCGGCCCTCGGCCCGCCCGACGCGGTCGGCTACGGCGCGGCCTTCGCCCTGCTGCTCGTACCGGGTGTCCTGGCCGTCCTGCTCGCCCCCGGGTCGGGTAACGTGCCGGGCACGGGCCGGGGGGCCAGGGGCGACCGGGACGACTGCCGGGCCTGACGGCCGAGCGGTCCACGAGCGACGAGGAATGCGCCGAAATCGGCGGAAAGCCGTCCTGTGGGCAGAGGGGGGACATCTCTAGGCTCGACCGCATGCGTGTACTTTTCGCCTCGACTCGCGGTTCGGGTCACTTCCACCCACTTGTCCCCCTCATCGACGCGTGCACGGCGCGTGGTGACGACGTCCTGGTCGTCGCGCCACCGGCCCTCGAAGGGTTATTGGCGTCCCGGAAGCAGCCGTACCGCATCGGCCGGGAGCCGGACCCGGAGGAACTCGCGGGGATCATGGCGCGGGTGCTGACGCTGGCCCCGGACGACGGGGTCGCCCTCATGGTCGGGGAGGTGTTCGGCCGGCTCTGCACCGCCGCGATGCTCCCCGCGATGGAGGAGGCCTGCCGTGACTGGCGGCCCGACCTCGTCCTGCACGAGACGTTCGAGTTCGCCTCGGTGGTGGCCGCCGAGCGCCACGGAATCCCGCACGCCCGGGTGGCGGTCTCGGCCGCGGGGTTCACCGCGTCCACCGACCGGTTCCCGGCCCCCGTGCTCGACTCCTACGGCCCCGGCATCGCCCGACGGCTCCTCGACACCCCGTACCTGACCCGGCTGCCCGCCTCCCTGGACCCCTCGCCGTACGCCACGACCCACCGCTACCACGAGGAACTCCGGCCGCAGGCGCTGCCGGACTGGTGGGGAGGGGCGACGGAACCGCTGGTCCACGTCACCCTCGGCACCGAGGCGGGCGCACTGCCGACCGCGACCCGCCTGTACCGCGCGGTCCTGGACGCGGTGAGCGGACTGCCGGTGCGCGTCCTGCTCACGACGGGGCACCACATCGACGCGCCGGCCCTCGGACCGCTGCCGCCCCACGTCCACGCGGAGCAGTGGGTGCCGCAGGCGGACGTCCTGCGCAGCGCCTCCCTCGTGGTCTGCCACGGCGGTTCGGGAACGGTCTACGGGGCCCTCGCGGCCGGTGTTCCCGTCGTCTGCGTCCCCCTCTTCGCCGACCAGCCGGACAACGCCCGACTGGTGACCGGGGCGGGTGCGGGAGAGTCCGTCACCCCGACCGGGGCCCCGGAGGACGAGGCGTCGGTACTGGGCCCCGAGGACGTCCGGAACATCCGCGAGGCCGCCGAGCGGATCCTCGAACAGCCCTCGTACCGCGCACGGGCCCGGGCCCTGGCCGACGAGATGCGGACCACCGCCACGGCGGCGGAACTGCTCGCCACCCTCGAACCCTGACCCGTACCGCACGACACGACGGCGCCCACCGTACGGCCGTACGGTGGGTCTCGCCGTGCCCGGACGCTTTCGTGGCGCGCGGGCGGGCAGGGGAAAAAGATGGCACGAGTATCCGCACCCGTGATCGAGCTCGTCCGGCGCACGACCGAGCCCGTCGGAGCGCAGACCCTGCGTTCCACCGCGGCCTCCGTCATCGCCTACGTCGTGGCGGTATGGACCCTTCCGCATCCGGCGCCGCTCACCGCCCCGCTCACCGCCCTCCTCGTCGTGCAGGTCACCCTCTACGCGACCCTCACCACGGGAATCCGCCGGGTGAACTCGGTCGTGGTGGGGGTGCTCATCGCCAGTGCGCTCAGCTCGCTGGTGGGCCTCAACTGGTGGAGCCTCGGCCTGACGATCTTCGTTTCGCTGATCATCGGACGGCTGGTGCGCGTCGGTGAGTTCGTGCCCGAGGTGGCGATCAGCGCGATGCTCGTGCTGGGCGTCTCACAGGTCGCCTCGACCGCCTGGGACCGGGTGCTGGAGACCCTGATCGGGGCGGGCGTCGGGCTGCTGTTCAATTTGCTCCTGGCCCCTCCGGTGTGGGTGCAGCCGGCGGGC
The DNA here is from genome assembly GCF_042889165.1 of Streptomyces sp. NPDC002669. Taxonomy (NCBI): domain Bacteria; kingdom Bacillati; phylum Actinomycetota; class Actinomycetes; order Kitasatosporales; family Streptomycetaceae; genus Streptomyces; species Streptomyces sp. NPDC002669. The sequence goes on from NZ_JBIAQQ010000017.1 coordinate 55,361, forward strand.
GCCTCCATCGACGGCCTGGCTCGCGAGATGGGCGGGATGTTCCGGGCGATGGGTGAGGAGGTGAACGGACACGTCTCCGTCGAGCGGGCGGCCGAGCGGCTCCATGCGGCCCGCCGCCTCGACCACGACATCGTGGAGGTCGACGCCTCGCTGCGGCAGGCCGAGGAGAGCCTCACCCTCAACCCGCGCGTGAGACAGGGGCTGCTGCACCGGGTCGTGCTCCGCACCGGCCTGGACACCCTGGAGATCTGCGCCGTGGTGCTGCGGGTGCTCACCCGTACCCTGACCGACCTGGCCAAGGCCCGTACCGAGGAGACGCTGTTCCCCGCCGACGTGGCCGAGGCGCTGACGGAACTGTTCGGGCAGATGGCGGGTGCCGTCGAGAGCTTCTCGGAGCTGATCACCACTCCGGTCGCGGAGAACGCGGAGGAGGCGGAGGACCGGCTGGCCCAGGCGCTCGCCGCCGGCCGCGCGACCAGGGACCGGGTGGCCGACCTGCTCCTGGAGGACGTCCAGGAACACCCCCGGCAGTGGCAACTGCACGGCGCCCTGCTCGCCGAGGTGGATCGCATCCTGGACGAACTCGACATCGACAAGCGCACCGAACGGCTGGGCAAGGAGCTCGACCGGCGCTCGGCGCAGCTCCACGAACGCCACCCCTGGCTGCGCGCGGTCTCCCGGCGTCTGGAGGGCGAACACCGCTGAGGGCGGACCGGGCCGCGTCCTCGCGGCCCGGTCCGGCCCGGCGCCTCAGGCGTAGGCGCGCACCGCCACGACTCCCGGCCGGGGCGCGCCGTTCGTCGCGTCCGCGCACACCCGCAGCGCCGAGACGGCGCGGGGCGCGAACCGGTGGACGCGGTGGCGCACGCGGTTTCCGGTCTCCTCGACGAGCGGGTGCCAGTCGCCGTCGACCAGGGCCTCGACGCGGTAGTCGCGCACCAGCTCCGGCATGATCTCGAACGGTGCGCGGTGCAGGTGCAGATTGTTGAGGAACTCGTCGACGTCGTCGTCGAACACCAGCTGCACGGTGCCGATCTCGACGGGGGAGTCCCAGTCGAGCCGCAACCAGCCCGGCCCCTCGTCCGCCGCCTGCCACGACTGCGGTCCGCCGTAAGGACGCTGGAAACCGCCGACGGCCTTGTACGGACCGAACGCCGCCGTGGCACCCGCCCGGAAGCAGAAGCTGCGCCGGCGCAGCCCGCGCGCCACCCACTCGGTCACCAACTGGCGCTCCCCGGAACCTTTCTCGCGGGCCAGCGCCAGGACGCCCGTGCGCCGTTCGGCGGCCAGGTGCAGCGCGACGCCCTCGGCCGCCCGCACCACGACGACGGCGTTCCGCGGCTCCTCGGGGCGCCAGACCAGCGGCACCCCGACCCACTGGCCCTTCCCGGCCGCGACCTCGACCGTGCGGGTGTCCAGCCGGCTCACGGGCACGGCGTTCTCCGCCCGGACGGTGTCCCACAGTTCCACCCGCAGCGTGGTCGCCGCCGCGGCGTCGACGAACAGCTCGAAGCCCTCCAGGGACGGTTCCACCGGCAGGACCACGCCCAGGTCGCGGTCGAGCGGGAACGGCTCGGTGCCGGGGCCCGGTTCGACGGCCAGCACGGACAGGGTGCTCGACGCGCTCACCCGGGCCGCGCGCGCCAGATCGTCCGGATCGGTGTTGCGCACCCCGACCAGCGAGGCGTCCTGCCGCAGCAGGATCTGCTGCAGACGCCGGTCCGCGGCCAGTTCGCGCGGGGCCAGCCCGTCCCGCACGCACAGCGCCGCCCCGGTGCCCGCGGCCTCGCCGATCGCCGCGCAGGTCGCCATCACCCGGGTCGTGCCGAACGCGACGTGGGTGGCGGAGATGTTGCGGCCCGCGAGGAGGAGATTGCGGACGTTGCGCGAATAGAGGCTGCGGAACGGGATGTGGTACACGCCGTCCGGGTGGATCTGCCGCGCCTCCGGGCTGGTCGAGTACATGCCCTGCACCGGGTGCAGATCGATCGACCAGCCGCCGAACGCGACCCGGTCCTCGAAGGGCTCCTGCCCCATGACCTCGTTCTGCGTCAGCACGTGGTCCCCGAGGAAGCGGCGGTACTCGCGCTTGCCGGGCAGGGAACCGACCCACTCCAGGGTCAGCCGGTCCGCGTCGAACTTCCCGGAGTTCTTGATGTGGTCCCAGATGCCGTGGATCACGGACCAGAGCTCGTCCCGGATGCGTTCGTTGTCGTGGACGGTGTCGAGTTCGCCGCCCCACTCGATCCACCAGTAGTCGCAGCCGTTGTCACCGGTGCGGATCAGCCGGTGCTCGGGGATCGAGGTGTCGAGGATGTTCTTGGCGAAGGACGGCGGCACGTACTTCACCGGGTGCCCGGCGTCCTTCGTGTAGAAGAGGATCGTGGAGCCGAGCAGCTCCCGGTCGGGGACCTCGGGCGCCCAGGACTCCCCGTACTCGGCGCGGGACTCCCGGCCGATCCGGTGCTCGGCGCCCGCGAGGTGGCCGACCAGCCCGTCGCCGGTGCAGTCCAGGAACACCGGACCGGTGAAGGTGATCAGCCGTTCCGAGCCCATCGTCCAGCCGGTGACCGAGGTGATCACGCGTTCCTCGGCCGGGCCCTCGGCGGCCACCTCGCGGACGTCGGTGTTGAGGAACAGGGTCAGATTCGGCTCGGCGAACAGCGCGTCCAGGACCACCTGGTCCCAGTAGTGGGGATTGCCCTCCGGATTGCGGTACTGGTTCTCCAGGATCAGTTCGCCGATGATGCCCGTCTCCCGGGCCCACCGCTGGGCGCCGTGCGCGGTGGCGCCGCACACCCACACCCGTACCTCGCTGCTCGAATTCCCGCCGGGCACGGGGCGGTTGTGGACCAGGGCGACCCGCAGGCCCAGCCGCGCGGCGGCGATGGCCGCGCAGACGCCGGCGAGTCCTCCGCCGACGACGGTGATGTCGCTCGTCACGGTCTCCGTACGCATGACGCGTCCGTTCCTTTCTCCGGAGTCTCAGGTCTCGGAACCCCGCGCGGAGGGGAGGAGGAGAGGGAACGTCCGCTCCCCTCCGCACGGCACATCAGGGCGCCAGCCGGGAGTCCGAGAGGCGGGGCGAGGGCGGCGGGGCGCCGTCCAGCGTCGCGGAGTGCAGTGCGGCGTGTTCCTCGCGGGAGACCACGGCCCGGCCGCCGCGCACCGTGAGCCGGTGACCCCGCGGGGTCGTCCAGCGCACCTCGGCGCAGTCACCGGCCACGGCCACCTCGGGGGCCGGCCCGGTGCTCCGCGCGGCACCGGACGGAACCAGGGACAGGGTCCCCGCCGCGAAGGCGTCGCCCACCTCCGCCCAGTCCAGCTCGACGGGGGTGCCGCTCTCCAGGAACACCACTTCGATCCGCACCCCGTCGGCGCGCGGGACCAGCCGGGTCGCCGGGGCGCGCCCCGCGAAGGTGCCACCGGCCGTCCGGAAGTCCAACCGGGCCGTTCCCAGGTCGAGTTCGACGCCGCCGTCGACCGTCGTCGCCTCCGCGAGGGGCGGCGCGCCGATCGCGTCCACCACCAGGCGCAGCGACCGCACCCGGAACCGGTCGCCCGGCCCGATCATGTCGAGGTGGTGGTGCCGGTCGCCCGCCGGGCGGGCGAACCCCGCCAGCCAGGCCACGTGCGGGCCGCTCTGCACGGTGGAGAGCACGCCCGAGGCGAAGTCGAAGTCCTCCGCCCCGTCGTCCTTCACCAGATGGACGTGCAGATGACCGGCGGTCCCGTCCGGGCGCACCCAGTGGCCGAACAGCGGCCGGCGCTGCAACCAGGTGTCCTGGTGGTTGACGCTGCCCAGGGTGGTGACCGGATCGAGCCAGGTGGTGCCGGTCTCCGGGGCCGGGCCGTCGGCGAACAGCTCCCGGTGCTCGTGCTCGCTCCCCAGCTCCGTCAGCCGGGGCAGGACCCAGTCCGGCATCCGGTAGTCCACGCAGGAGTCCACTCCGGTGGTCATCTCGCCCCGGACCGGGCGGGGTTCCGGTGCGCCGAGCAGCCCGCCGACCGCCTTCGCCAGGGCGGGCGGCACCCCCAGGTCGTTGCTGTAGCAGCGGGCCATGGGGCCGGAGAGCTGACGGGTCGGCGGGTGCCAGCGGGCGAGGAAGTGCAGCCAGAGCCGGTCGTGCAGCCGCTCGTTGAGCTGCCGCACCTCCTCGTCCCGGACGTGTTCCCTGATCAGGGTCAGCGTCTGGAGCACCACACCCCAGTAGGACGGGCTGTTGAACTCGGTGAAGCTGCCGGTGCCGTCGATCGCCGCGCACAACCGCGCCATGCGGTCCTTGCCGTACGCGAACAGCACTCTGTCCTCGAGGAGTTGACCGGCGGCGAGCGTGACGAAGGTGCCCATCGCGGCGACGTTGGTGTACCCCATGGGGACGTTCCGGCGGACGATCGAGGCCGCCGCGTGCCGCACCGACTCCCGGAGCTCGTCCAGTACGGCGGGCGGCAGCCGGTCGCCGTGCCGGGCGTGGACGAGCAGCAGCTGGATGCCGAGGAAGTCCGCCCAGTTCCAGTCGGGCGGGTCCATCTCCGCGGCCGGCTCCTCGGCGTAGTAGCCCCAGATGCCGTAGGTGGGGCTCTCCACGGACCGGTCCTGGAGGGCCGCGACGCGCAGGATCGCGGCGTGGGCGCGCTCGGCGTCGCCCTCGCCGTCCCGTTCCAGCAGGAGCAGGGCGTACTGCAGGGAGTTGCGGGTGGGGTGGGCGGGGCCGCCCTTGATGCGGGTGTGGATGGGGTTGTACGGGGCCTCGACCTGCAGCAGGTCCGCCCCGGCGTCCCAGCAGCGGTCGCCCTCGGCGAGCGCCGTTCGCAACAGGACGCGGTCGTACGCGTCGGCCGACCAGGCAGGGTGCACGGGAAGTCCTCCAGCTCGCGACCGTCGGACCGACGGTCTCCGGAAAAGCTTGGGAAACGTTTTCCAGAGGCTAGGCCGACGTCAACGGTCCGGCAAGGGGCGCATGGTGGGTTCCTGGTCGGAAAACACCCGGACATCGGTCCGGGCATCGAGGACGGGCCCGTGTTCACCCATTGACGCGGCCATATCGGCCGGTGCAAGGTGACCCCGGCTGGAAAACGCTTTCCAGTCAGTTCCGGTACGCCCCTGAATGGAGTCCCCGATGAGACCCTCCCTGCGCACCGCCCTGACGGGCGTCACCGCGGGTGCGCTCGTCTGCGTGCTTGCCTCGTGTTCCGGCTCCGGCGACACCGCCGCCGACGGCACGGTGACCATCACCGTCTCCGGGCGTCCCCCCGCGACGAACGCGGCCGCGCTCAAGACGTTCGAGGCCCGGGTGGCGGAGTTCGAGAAGGCCAACCCCAAGATCGAGGTCAGGACCAACGAGTACCAGTACGACCAGCAGAGCTTCCAGACCAAGGTGGGCGGCGGCAGCCTGGAGACCGTCGTCCGGGTGCCGCTGACCGAGATGTCGGGGCTGATCAAGCGCAGGCAGATCGCCGACCTCACCTCGGACTTCAAGGGGCTGAAGCACAGCGAGGACTTCAACGACGTCGCGCTCGGGGCCGCGAAGGGCGTGGACGGCAAGCTCTACGGCATACCCACCGAGGAGTACGCCCTCGGCCTGGTCTACAACCGGGACCTGTTCGAGAAGGCCGGGCTCGACCCGGACAAGCCGCCGACCACCTGGCCCGAGGTCCGCACGGCGGCCGAGGCGATCTCCAAGAAGACCGGTGCCACCGGATACGCGCAGATGACCAAGGAGAACACCGGCGGCTGGATGCTGACCGCGATGGCGTACTCCTTCGGCGACAGCATGCAGGCGGAGTCCGGCGGCAAGTGGGCCAACACCTTCGACCGTCCCGGCAGCGGCGCGGAGAAGGCGCTGAAGACACTGAAGGACATGCGCTGGACGGACGACACGATGGGCCGCAACCAGCTGCGCAACATCACCGACATGGAGAAGGACTTCTCCGCCGGGAAGATCGGCATGACACTCGCCGGCCCGAGCATGATCGGCCACTACGTCCAGCAGTACAAGGGCGACCCGAAGACCATCGGCCTCGGTGCCATGCCCGTCGGCGGCACCGACAGGCGCACCCTGGCGGGCGGCACCATCGCGGTGATCAGCCCCCGGGCCACCGCGCGACAGCGCGAGGCCGCCACGAAGTTCATCGACTTCTACTACCTCTCCACCAAGTACGACGCGACGCTCGCCGCGAAGGACGCCCAGGCCAAGAAGCAGGACGGTGCGGTCATCGGCGTGCCGGGCGTCCCGTTCTACGAGCCGGCCGTCTCCGACCCGGTCGACGCCGCGGTCAACAAGGAGGCCAACGTGCCGGTCGGGAACTTCGCCCCCTACAGCGCAGCGCTCGGCGACTACGAACTGGTCATCGAGCCGCCCGTCGAGGCGCAGAACGTCTACAAGGCCCTCGACACCGCCGTCCAGGCCGTGCTCACCCGCGAGGACGCCGACCCGGCCGAGCAGTTGAAGAAGGCCGCCGCACAGGTCGAGTCCCAGGTGGAGCGGGCGCAGAACTGACGGCGCAACCGGCACACCAGGCAGCCAGCACAGCACGAGGAGAGGCGAGGAGACGTCGATGAGCAGGTCGCAAGCGCCTGTGGCGGCCACCGGCAACGGCACCGGGGACGAGCGGACGGAAGAACAACGCTCCGCCGATCCCTCCGCGGACCGGTCGCGGACCGCCGACGGCCCGCCGCGGACCGCCTCCCCGCACCGCGGCGGCCCGGCGGAACGCCTCGTCCGCTGGACCAGGCAGGGCGGGATCACCACCATCCTGTTCGGCCTGCCGATGGTGCTGTGCTTCGCCTACTTCTCCTGGTGGCCGATCGTCCAGAGCGTGCGGCTCAGCTTCCAGCAGACCAATCTGGTCGACCCCGCCACCTGGGTGGGCCTGGACAACTTCCGGCACGTGCTGGACGACCCGCTGCTGTGGAAGGCCGTCGGGAACACCGCGCTGTTCGCCGTGCTCGCCCTGGTGATCGGCTTCCCGGTACCGCTCTTCCTCGCGGTGCTCATCGCCGAACTGCGGCGCGGGGGCACACTGTTCCGCATCCTCGCCTACCTTCCGGTGGCGATCCCGCCGGTCGTCTCGGTCCTGTTGTGGAAGGTGTTCTACGACCCGGAGGCCGGCCTGTTCAACCAGCTGCTGGCCCAGGTGGGCCTCGGCCCGTACCCCTGGCTCCAGTCCACCGACACCGCGATGCTGTCGATCGTCCTGGAAGCCACCTGGGCGGGCTTCGGATCCACGGTGGTCATCTACCTGGCGGCGCTCGGATCCGTACCCACCGAGCTGTACGAGGCCGCCGAGATCGACGCCGCGGGCATCTGGCGCCGCGTCTGGCACATCACCCTGCCGTCGCTGCGCGGTGTCGTCCTGATCATGCTGCTGCTCCAGATCATCGGCACCCTCCAGGTCTTCACCGAACCCTTCGTGATGACGGACGGCGGCCCGGAGGACTCCACCATCACCGTCCTGATGCTGATCTACAACTACGCCTTCCGGAACGGCGACTTCGGTGCCGCGACCGCGCTCAGCGTGATGCTGGCCGTCGTGCTCGGCGCGCTCTCGGCGATCTATCTGCGGGCGACGAGGAGCTGGAGCAACTGATGGCCGTACAGACCCCCCTGCGCACCCGCCGCCGCACCCGCCCGCAGGAGAGCGGACGCGGACTCATCTCCGACGCCGACCGGCGGCGGACCTCCGTACGCCTCTCGCTCCGCTCCGTCCAGACCCTCTCGCTCCTGCTGCTGCTCGCCTTCGGCGCCGCACCGCTCTACTGGACCTTCAAGGGCGCGGTCTCGCCCACCCAGGAACTGCTGCGCCACCCGCTGGAGCTGTGGCCGGACCACGCGCAATGGGACAACCTCTCCCGCGCCTGGAACGAACTCCAGGTCGGCCAGTACCTCTGGAACACCGTGGTCCTGGTCACCGGCTCGGTGATCGCCCACCTCGTCGTCGCCACCACCGGCGGCTACGTGCTGTCCGTGCTGCGCCCCAAGTGGGCCGCACCCGTGCGGTGGATGGTGCTCGCCACCCTCTTCCTCCCCGGCTCCATCTCCCTGGTGGCGCTCTACCTCACCGTGCTCGACCTGCCGGGCCTCGGCATCTCGCTCGCCAACAGCCCCTGGGGCGTCTGGCTGCCGCACGCGGCCAGTGCCTTCACCGTCCTGATCGTGATGAAGTTCTTCGACGGCATCCCCCGCGAACTCTTCGAGGCGGCCAAGGTCGACGGCGCCGGGCCGTTCGTCGTCTTCCGCCGGATCGTGCTGCCCATGTCCCGGCCGATCCTCGCGGTGGTGACCCTGCTGACGGTCATGAACTCCTGGAAGGACTTCCTCTGGCCCCTGATCGTCATCCCGGACACCGAGAAGCAGCCCATCTCCGCCGCGCTGCCGCGCCTCGCGGAAACGGCGGAACAGTCGCTGCTCATCGCCGGGATGCTGCTCGCCATCCTGCCCCCGGTCGTGCTGTTCCTGATCTTCCAGCGGCAGATCGTGCGCGGCGGGGGAGGTTTCACCGGCCTCAAGGGATGAGTACCACCCGGGCACACGCGCGGACCCGGTCCGCGCGGCCGACGGCGGCAGCGGTGCGCGCCGACGGCAGACGGACCGGTGTGCTCCGCCGGGGTACAGCCGACGGAGCACACCACCGCCCGGGAGACCCGGAAAACGCACCGCGCCGATCCGATCGAATCGAGAGGAAGCCTCGATGGAACAGAACGGCACGACCCGGCCGGGCCCCGCGGCACCGGCCAGAGTAATGGGCCGCTCCCGGCGGCCCGCCGCGTGGGGCGGGGCGGCGGCCCTGCTGGCCTGTCTGCTGGTGGCGGCACCCCTGCCCGGTACGGCACCGGCCGCCCACGCGGCCGGCACCCTCACCGTCACCTCGCCCGACCTGCTCTTCGTCAAGGGCCAGGCGAGGATCACCCTCGCCTCCGACCAGGCGTCCGTGGCCTGGAAGGCCGTCGACGACCAGGGCCTGACCGTCGCGTCGGGCACCGCACCGGTCGCCGACGGCTCGGCCACCGTCGATGTCACGAAGCTCGGCAGCGGCTACTACACGCTCACGGCGACCGCCGGCACCACCACCCGTACCGCCAACTTCGGCGTACTGACCGCGCTGACCGGCAAGGAACAGCAGGACAAGCGCTTCGGCACCGGCATCCACTACGGGTGGAACGGCGGCGACGACCAGAAGCTGCTGCGTTCGGTCAAGCTCATGGGCATGCACGGGATCCGCTCCGACATCAACTGGGGCGCCATCGAGAAGACCCCCGGCGAGTACTCCTGGAGCACCTACTCCACCGACCAGCACATCCCGTACGCCAAGTCGCAGGGGCTGACCGCCCTGCCCATCTCCGGCTACCGCAACGCCAACTACGACGACAACCGCACCCCGGCGTCCGACGCGGCCCTGGACGCCTACGGGAAGTTCACCGCCGCCGCGGTGGAGCGGTACCAGCAGTCCTCGAAGGAAATCGAGATCTACAACGAGTACAACTCGACCGGCTTCAACAACGGCACCTGCGGCATCACCGCCGACTGCTACCTCAAGCTGCTCAAGGCCAGTTACGGCAAGGTGCACGCCAAGGTCCCCGACGCCACCGTCGTCGGCGGCGGCCTGGCCGGCCTCCAGACCGACTGGCTGAAGCGGCTGTACACGGTCGGCGGCCTGAAGTACATGGACGCGCTCAGCGTCCACCACTACGGCTACCCGAACCCGCCGGAGACCGCCCTGGCCAAGCTGCCGCAGGTGCGCGCCGACCTGGACGCGGCGGGCGGCAAGGACTTCCCGCTCTGGATCACCGAGAACGGCTACCCGACCCACAGCGACGGCGTCACCCCCGCCCAGCAGGCCGCGTACGTGCCGCGCGCCCAGATCTTCTCCTTCGCCTCCGGCGTCGACCGCTACTACTGGTACGACCTCACCAACGACGGCACCGACGCCACCAACAAGGAACACAACTTCGGCGCCTTCAAGCGGCCCACCGCCGAGGTCAAGGCATGGCAGCCCAAGCCGTCCGTGGTCACCGAGGGCGTCCTGATCCGCCAGCTCGCCGGCCGCGCCTACGCGGGCCGCGACGACGCCGGTTCCGACGACATCCGCTCGTACCGCTTCGGCACCGGGACCGAAACCGTCCGGACCCTGTACACCACCGCGGACGCCCCGAGGACGGTGGAGCTGAGGGCCTCCGGCCCGGTCACCACCACCGACCAGACGGGCCACGAGAAGACGTACCTGCCGGTCGGCGGCAAGGTGCAGCTCGGCATCGACGACAAGGTGCTGTACGTCAAGGGCGCGGTGAGCGCGGTCGAGGCGGTGAACGCCCCGGTGTTCTCCCTCCGGCTGCCGCGGCACTCCAACACCGAGGAGACCGTCGACGCGGTGCTCCAGATCGACGGCACCAGGGGCCGCACCCCGCTGCCACTGCCCTACACCTTCCGGATCGCCGGTGAGGAGCACCGGGTGACGGCCAGGCCCGGCGAGGTCGTCCGCAAGAGCGTCGAGCTCCCCACCTCGGCCCTCACCGGCCCGCGCACGGTCAGCGGCACGGTCGGACTCGGACCGGTCGGCCTCGCCCGCCTCACCTCCGACACCGAGGTGCTGCCGCCGACCCGGGTCACCTTCGACCCGGTGGTGAAGAAAGCGGCCCCGTTCGCCGCGGCGATGAAGATCACCGTCACCAACAACCGCGTCCGCGGCCCGCTCGAACTCACCGCGTTGGAATGGCAGGTGAACGAGGGCAACGCCTACCTGGACCGGGGCACCGTCGACGGACCGATCAGGGTCGGAGCCGACTCCAGCACCTCGTACACCGTGGACGCGCGCAACATCAAGCAGTGGAAGCGCTACTGGACGGCCGCCCACATCACCACGCCCGACGGCACCAGGACCGCCGTGGGCGCCTGGAACGGCTGGGGCGCCGTCCAGCCGTCCGGCACCGACACCACCACACCGATCGACATCGTCGGCGACGGCACGGTGAACCACAAGGGCGGCTACAACGGCGCGGCCGATCTGTCCGGCACCGTCCGGCCCCAGTACACCGACGCCGGACTCGTGCTCAAGGGCGCCATCACGGACAACGCCCTGGCCCAGCCCGCCACCACCGCCGAGAACATGTGGCTGGGCGACAGCATCCAGTTCGCCGTCACCCCCGAACTGCCGGGTCGCAGCAAGCAGTACGTCGAGTTCGGCGCCTCGCTCGTGGGCGGCGAGCCGCAGGTGTACACCTGGCGGGCACCGGCCGGCCAGTCCACCGGCCCGACCCCCGGCGCCACCGCGCAGATCACCCGGGACGGCACCACCACCCGCTACACGGTGACGGTGCCGTGGGCCTCGCTCGGCCTCGCCGGCAAACCCACCGAATCCATCGGCCTCGGTCTCGTCGTCAACGACAGCGACAACGACGGCCGGGTGCGCGGCTGGACGGAGTGGGGCGGCTCCATCGCCAACAACTCCAAGAGCGCCGCCGGACTGCGGGCCGTCCAGCTGACCGACTGACCCGCCCCCGAACAGGCGGGGCCGGGCGCACCTGACAGCGCCCGGCCCCGCCGCTCCGTGCCACCCCCGCACCGTTCCCGGTCCCACCGCGAGGAGAACGACCCCATGGCCCTGTTCGACCTGCCGCTGCACGAACTGCGCGCCTACCGGCCGCGGATCGACGAACCGGAGGACTTCGACGCCTTCTGGGCGAAGACCCTGGCCGAGACCCGCGCCCACGACCCCGCGGTCGCCTTCGAACCCGTCGGGACCGGACTGACCGGCATGCGCACCTGGGACGTCACGTTCGCCGGCTTCGGCGGCCACCCGGTCAAGGGCTGGTTCAACGCCCCCGCGCACGCCGAGGGACCACTGCCGCTCGTCGTCCAGTTCCACGGCTACAACGGCGGCCGCAGCCTCCCGCACTGCTGGGGCATGTGGCCGCTGGCCGGCTTCGCCCACTTCGTCATGGACGTACGCGGCCAGGGCAGCGGCGGCAACGTCGGCGACACCCCGGACCCGGTCGGCTCCGGCCCCTCCCACGCGGGCTTCATGACCCGGGGCATCGAGGACCCGGAGACCTACTACTACCGCCGGGTCCACGCCGACGCCGTGCGCGCCGTCGAGGCGGCCCGCTCCCACCCCCTCGCCGACCCCGCCCGCACCGTCGTCCTCGGCGGCAGCCAGGGCGGCGGCATCACCCTCGCCGTCGGCGCACTCGTCCCCGACCTGGCCGCGATCGCCGTCGACGTGCCCTTCCTCTGCCACTTCGAACGGGCCGTCACCCTGACCGACGCCGACCCGTACGCCGAGATCGTCCGCTACCTCAAGATGCACCGGGGCAAGGAGGGGACCGCGCTGCGCACCCTGTCGTACTTCGACGGGGTGTCCTTCGCCGCCCGGGGCCGCGCCCCCGCGCTCTTCTCCGTCGGACTGATGGACCGGACGTGCCCGCCTTCCACGGTCTTCGCCGCCCACAACGCGTACCCGGGGGAGAAGGCGATCGAGGTCTACCCGTTCAACGGACACGAGGGCGGCGCCATGTTCCAGGAGGCCGCCCAGCTCCGCTGGGTGCCCGAGGTCCTGGCCGGGGCGGTCTGACCCGCCGCCGTCCGGCCGGGTGGTGTGCGTCACGGACAAGGTGTGGACAGCACGTATAAGGTCCACCGGGGTGATCCACAACCCCGTGAACTGCAAGGACGAGGGCGGACGGTGCGACACAGGGTCTACGCGCACGCGATGCGCGTCATCGCGTGCGCGCTGATGGCATGGCAGGTCTGGACGATGTGGTACATCTCCAGCCACGAGGCGGTGGGGGTGAAGTGGTCCTGCGACCTGGCCGGGGGATGCGCCAGTGATCAGCTCGCGTCGATGTCCCCGATGCTCGGGATCGCCTTCGCCGTCGCGCTCGGCCTGCTCGGCGCCCGGTACCTGCACCGGGCGGCACCGGGCGCGATGATCGCGCTCTGCGCCGTCGCGGCCGCGGTCGGCTGGTACGACGCGCTGGCGGAGGGCCTGGTCGAGCGGGACACCGTCACCAGCTTCCACATCCTCCTTCCGCTCGGCGACTTCTCCGTCTCCACCTGGCTCACCTTCCTGTGGTCCGTCGCGGGCGCGGGCTGCCTCGCCGCCTGGTGGGGCGCGGCCGTCAGCCTGCGGCGCACCGGGGGGCTGCGCAGGCTCTCCCGCCGCTGCCGCACGGCCGACGCGGTGCTGGAGGGCTGGCGGTCGGTGGGCCGCAAGTACGGTGAGGTCACCGTGGTGTTCGCCGACGAGGACGGGGTGCGCCACGAGGTCCCGGCCGTCGTGGAACGCGTCGCCCTCAAGCGGGACGTCCGTGCCCTGTACGACACCGACCGTCCCGACGACCCGGACCGCACCCGGGTCGTCATTCCCCGCCGGAAGCTGCTGCGTCTCACATGATCACGCCGAACTCCTCCACCTCCTCCCTGCGCCGGTTCTTCCGGCTGTTCAGCGTGGTGTCCGTGCTCGGCACCGGACTCCTCCTCACCGCGGTGGTCCGGGGCGCCGTGGACGGCCCCCGCTGGCTGCTGTTCCTCGCGCTCCCCGCGACGGCCCTGGCCCTGACGGCGTTCGGCAAGGTCGCCGAGAGCGCGACCTCGGGCCTGGCCTCCCCCGGACTGCGCGCCGCCGGCCCGCGCGCCTTCGCACCCGCCGTGGTCAACGGAGTGAAGGCCGTCAACAGGGCCGACGGCCGCCCCGTCGCCGACGGACGGGCGGGGAACTCGGTGTTCGTCTTCGACCTGACCGTGGTGGCCGACGACCTGCCCCCGTACCGGATCGAGGTCCGTCACCCCCTCGACCTCCAGGGACTGCTGCACAGCTCCAGGGCGGTCGTCGAGTACGACCCGGAGCAGCCCTGGCGGGTCGTCGTCCCCAACAACCCGCCGCGCGAGTGGCTGGCCCGCGCACAGGTCCTCACCCCGCCCACGGGCGAGGTGAGAACTCCGGCCGGCACCTTTCCGACCGGCTCCCGGACCCTGGCGGCGGGCGTGGCGGTCGCGGTCGTGCTGCTGGTGCTGATCCGGGTGCTCGGCTGAGAGCCTGCCGGGGGCCGGGCCGCCCGGGGCTCAGCTGTCGCGCGGGGACTTCTTGAGGACCTTGCCGTTGATGTCGGCCCGCAGGTAGGCGCCGCCGTACTCGTCCGAGACATAGACGCTGACCGTCGGCTGGTAGTCCTCGAACGGGGACGCCGGGTCGACGTCCACGTAGTGGCTGGTGGGTGCGGCGACGCCGAGTTCCTTGTCCGCCCGGCGTATCAGCCCCGGCAGGGCGTCCCAGTCGAACTTCTCCAGGTCCACGGACTTGGCGCCCGACATGAGGGTGCCACCGGCCCGTTCGCGGGTGGCCCGGCCGTCCCGGTAGGAGTAGACGTCGTACAGGCTCTTGTTGCTCCTGAGCGGGGCCTCGACGCTGGCGTGCTCCTCGTGCAGTGTGAACGAGGTGATCCGGGTGCCGCCCATCACCGGCTTCAGCGCGGCGATGACGGAACGCACACCGTCGGGCGTCAGCAGGTTCTCCGGCTGCTCCGGGGCCGTCTCCCCGGCCTCCGCGGTCTTTCCCGTTCCCGCGGACTGTCCCGCCTTCCCGCCGGCGGCGGAGGGGCCGCGGGTGGCCCCGGCCGAGGCGGACGGAGGGTCGTCGGAGGCCCGGCTGTCCGCGTCGGGCAGCAGCGACCACACCAGGGCACCGGTCAGGGCCGTCCCGGCGAGAGCGGTGGTGACCGCGACGGCACGGCCCCGCCGGACCCGGCGGCGCGCCTCCCGAGTCCCCAGCGTCCCGGGCGTGCCGCCGCCCGCGCCAGGCGCCGGGGGCGCGGCCGGAGGGGCGCCCAGTACCGCGGTGGGACCACCGGTGGGCACCGCGTCCTGCGGGGCGGCCGACGGCCGCGTCCGCGGCGGCACCGCGTCCCTCGGGACACGGGGGTCCTGCCGGGGCGGCGCCGCCGCGGACGCGGTGCCCACCGCGGCCAGCATCCGGTCCAGCTCCTCGGCCCCCGGCCGGGCCGCCGGACTCCGGGTCAGCAGCGCCTCCAGCACCGGGGCCAGCGGACCGGCCCGCCGGGGCGGCGGGATCTCCTCGTCGAGCACGGCCGCGAGCGTCGCCAGCGTGGTGGCCCTGCGCAGCGGATGCCGGCCCTCCACGGCCACGTACAGCATCATGCCGAGCGACCACAGGTCGGAGGACGGGTCGTCCTCGTCGCCCCGGATGCGCTCGGGCGCCATGTAGTCGGGGGAGCCGATGATCGATCCGGTCGCCGTCAGACTCGTGGACTCCCGGATCGCCGCGATGCCGAAGTCCGTGAGCACCGGACTGCCGTCCGTCCGCAGCAGCACGTTGGCCGGCTTGACGTCCCGGTGGAGGATTCCGGCGGCGTGGGCGGCGCGCAGCGCGGACAGCACCCCGCGCCCCAGTCCGGCGGCCTCCGCCGGGGTGAGCGTGCCCTCGGCCAGCCGCTCCGCGAGGGAGGCGCCGGGCACCAGCTCCATCACGATCCACGGGTACGTCCCGGCGCCGCCGTCCACGATGTGGTGGACGGTGACGACGCCCGGGTGGTCGAGCCGGGCCAGCGCACGGGCCTCGCGCAGCACCCGCTCGCGCAGCAGCCTCGCCGACTCCGGATCGTTCTCGGCGAGCGCCGGGTCCGGGGGCCGCACCTCCTTGAGCGCCACATCGCGGTGCAGGGCCAGGTCACGGGCCCGCCACACCATGCCCATGCCACCACTGCCGAGCCTGTTCATCAGCTCGAAACGGTCGTCGACCACACGGCGCACAGGCCCCCCAGCGTTCATGGAAAAGAGGGTACGGGGCGGGTCCGCGGCGAAACGCACCCACCCCGTACGCGGCTCAGGGCCGGGCGCCCGGCGTCAGCCGCAGCGTCACGATCTGGAACGGCCGCAGCGTCAGCCGCACCACCTCGCCCGTCACCTCGGCGCCCGTCCCGTCGGCGAGCGGACGCTCCAGCAGGTCCGTGACGCTCGCCCCGGCCAGCGCGAAGCCCGCCGTCAGCCGCGCCGAGGCCCGCCCGCCGTGCGCCTCGTGGAGCCGTACCACCACGTCCCCACTGCCGTCGTCCGCGAGCTTCACCGCCGTCACGACCACCGCCTCGTCGTCCACCGAGACCAGCGGCGCCACCGCGGCGCTCCCCGGCACCCGGCGCTCGGGCAGGGCGAACCGCCAGCCCTCGCGGACCGCGTCGCCGACCGTCGCCCCCGGCAGCAGCGCGTACCGCAGCCGGTGCACCCCCTGATCGGTCTCCGGGTCCGGGTAGCGGGGCGCCCGCAGCAACGACAGCCGCACCGTGGTCGTGGTGGAGCCGTCCTCGCGGACCGTACGGGTCACGTCGTGCCCGTACGTCGAGTCGTTGACCAGCGCCGCGCCCCAGCCCGGCTCCCCGACGTGCAGGAAGCGGTGCGCACAGATCTCGAACTTGGCCGCCTCCCAGCTGGTGTTGGTGTGCGTCGGCCGCCGGACGTGCCCGAACTGGGTCTCCGCCGTGGAGTGGTCGGCACGCACGTCGATCGGGAACGCCGCCTTGAGGAACTTCTCCCGCTCGTGCCAGTCGACCTCGGTGTCGACGTCCAGCCGCCGGGCCCCCGGCCGCAGCGTCAGCAGCTGGGTGACCCGGGACGCGCCGAAGCTGCGCACCACCTCGACCCCGTCACCGCTGCGCCGCACCGAGTCGGCCCCGGTCAGATCGGTCACCGTGTTGCGGTAGAAGGCGTCGACGTCCCAGGCGTCCCAGTGGTTGGGCAGGTCCGGGTGGATCTGGAGCAGGTTGGCCGCACCGCCCGGCGCGACCGTCTCCCGCCCGGTCACCAGGTCGACGACCGAGACCACGAGGCCCCGCGCGTCCACGGTCACCCGCAGCAGCCCGTTGTCCAGCCGGAAACCGGACCCGTGCGCCGTCACCTCCACCGCCGCCTCCCGCCGGTCCGGTGCGGGCACCGCGCCCCCCGCGGCCACCCCGTCCCGCTCGTGCGGCGCGGAGTTGAAGACGACCGTGGCGTCACCCTCCGGAGCCCCGGCCAGCGCCCGCTGCGCGGCGTCGATCACCGCTTCCAGCTCCTCGGCGATCCCGGCGTACGTCGCCTCCGCCTCGCGGTGCACCCAGGCGATGGACGAGCCCGGCAGGATGTCGTGGAACTGGTGCAGCAGCACGCTCTTCCAGATCCGGTCCAGCTCCTCGTACGGATAGCGGAACCCGGTCCGCACCGCCGCGGTCGCCGCCCACAGCTCCGCCTCCCGCAACAGGTGCTCGCTGCGGCGGTTGCCCTGCTTGGTCCGCGCCTGCGAGGTGTACGTGCCGCGGTGCAGCTCCAGGTACAGCTCGCCCAGCCACACCGGCGGCCGCTCGTACTCCGCCTCGGCGGCGGTGAAGAAGTCCGCCGGCTTCTCGATCGTCACCCGGGGCGAGCCCTCCAGATCGGCCAGTCGCCCGGCGCGCGCCAGCATCTCGCGGGTGGGGCCGCCGCCCCCGTCGCCCCAGCCGAACGGGACGAGCGAGCGCGTCGCACGGCCCTTGTCGCGGAAGTTGGCCTCGGCGTGCGCGAGCTCCCGGCCGGACAGTTCGGCCACATAGGTGTCGACCGGCGGGAAGTGCGTGAACACCCGGGTGCCGTCCAGCCCCTCCCACAGGAAGGAGTGGTGCGGGAACGGATTGGTCGTGTTCCACGAGATCTTCTGGGTCAGGAACCAGCGCGAACCGGAGAGCGCCACCAGCTGCGGCAGCGCCGCCGAGTACCCGAACGAGTCGGGCAGCCACACCTCCTCGGTCTCCACCCCGAACTCCTCCAGGAAGAACCGCTTGCCGTACACGAACTGCCGGGCCAGCGCCTCCGATCCGGGCATGTTGGTGTCCGACTCCACCCACATCCCGCCCACCGGCACGAACTGCCCGGCGGCCACCTTCTCCTTCACCCGGGCGTACAGCTCCGGCCGGTGCTCGCGCAGCCAGTCCAGCTGCTGCGCCTGCGACATCGCGAAGACGAACTCCGGGTGGTCGTCCATCAGCGCCACCACGTTGGAGGTGGTACGGGCCACCTTGCGCACCGTCTCCCGCAGCGGCCACAGCCACGCCGAGTCGATGTGGGCGTGCCCCACCGCCGACAGCCGGTGCGCCGAGGCGTGCGCGGGGGAGGCCAGCACGGCCCGCAGCCGCTCCCGGCCGGCGGGCGCGCTCGTCCCCACGTCGTCCAGGTCCAGCGCGTCCAGACAGTCCTCCACCGCGCGCAGGATCTCCCAGCGGCGCGCCGAACCCAGCGGCAGCTGCCGCATCAGCTGGTCGAGCACCTCCAGGTCCTGCACCAGCTCCCACACCTGCCGGTCGAAGACCGCGACGTCCATCCGCTCGACGCGGTACAGCGGCTCGCTCCCCGCGGTCTCCCGGTCGCCCAGCGCGCTGACCCCGTCCAGGATCTCCGGGTTGGCGGCGGCTTCGAGCAGGTACGTGAACTCCTCGCCGCCCGCCACCCGTTCACCGACGCGCAGCCAGGTGTTGCGCGGGTTGAGCGCCTTGACCACACTGCCGTCCGGCCGGTGGGCCAGCGCCTCCGCGGAGAAGCCGGGCCGGTCCCTGGCGAACCCCAGGTCGATCACCGCCTCGACGGTCTCACCGGCCCAGTCCTCCGGCACCCGGCCGGTCACCCGGAACCAGCTGGTGCCCCAGGCCGGCCCCCACGGGTCGCCGACGGCACCGGGCCCGTAGGACGCGGCCACCGCCTCGGCGAAGGGCACCGGTTCGCCGGGGGCGTGCCAGACCTCGAACGCCAGCGGGGCCGTACGGGGGTGGACGGCGGGGCGGATGCGCTCGCGCAGGACGCGGTCGAGCCGTTCCTCGGTCAGTGTGCGGTCGTCATGCATGGGTGAAAGGGCCCCTCTGGATCGAAGGTGTGGTGAGCGAAGGCGGTGGGGTGATCGAAGGCATGGTGAACGTGGTGATCAACGACGGGGTGACCGGCGGCGCGGTGCGGCGGGGGAGTGGTTCACGGGAGCTCGTCGAAGCCCACGCAGGGCAGCGACAGCCCGGCGGCCAGGGACAGCAGACCGTCCAGCCGGGCCGGGGTCACGTGGTTGGCGGGGTGGGCGTCGGCGACGCAGTGCGCGTACAGGGTGACCACGCCGCCCTCCCCGGCGGTCCGGCGCAGCGCCGCCTCGACCCCGCCCAGGTCGTCCCCGTACGCGACGGCGCCGCGCCCGCTGTCCACCGAGCAGCCCGGCAGGACCCGACGGGCGGTGAGGTCGTGGGCCGGTACGCGCAGTTCGTCCGCGAGGGCCGGATCGGCGCGGCGGCCGACGGGCACCCCGCCGCGCAGCCGCTCGAAGAGCGCGAGGAGCAGCCGGTCGGTCTCCTCGTTCCGGGCGCTGCACGGATAGGCGAAGCTCCGGGCCGGAAAGCCGAGGCGGCGCAGCCGTTCCAGGGCGGGCACCACCTCCCGGTCGAGATAGGCGGCCGGTCCGTGCGCCGCGACGAACTCGGGCGCGCGTTCGTGCCGCAGGCCGTGGCAGCCGATGCTGTGGCCGTCGTCCGCGAGCCCGCGCAGCAGCCGCACCTCGTCCCGGTCGAGCCGGTCGGGCTCGCAGACGAAGAAGGTGACCCGCGCCCCGTACGAGGAGAACAACGGCGCGACGGCGGCCCACTCGCGCACGTGCCGGTCGTCGAAGGTGAGCAGCAGGGCCCGCTCCACGCGTCCGGTCACCGCCCGGCCCCCTGCGGCGCCCAGCCGGGGACGGAGCCGTGCAGCGCCGTGTGGAAGGGATCGCCGGGGACGATCTCGCCGGCCAGGACCGTGCGGCCGGTGAGCGCCGCCTTGTACATCGCGGTGATCAGCTCCAGGGACCGGCGGCCGTCCCCGGCGCTCGCCCGGGGCCGCCGGCCCGCCCGCATGTCGGCCAGGAGCGAACGGAGCTGGGCGTCGTGCGAGCTGGGCACGTCCTTCGCCGGGGAGGTCCAGCGGGCCACCCGGTCCGGATCGACACCGGGGGCCGGGGTGTAGGTCCAGTCGTCGTTCCCGTACCCGTAGAGGTGGTTCAGCTCGATCGTGGCGTCGCGCAGGTCGATCCGCAGATGACTCGACTGGCGCGGCGAGAGGGCGCTGTTGACCACGGTGGCCAGGGCGCCGGAGGCGAAGCGCACGGTGGCGGTGGTGACGTCGTCGGTCTCCACGTCACGGGCCAGCCGGGCGGCCATGGCCCGGATCTCCGTCCAGTCGCCGAGCAGTTCGAGCAGCAGGTCGATCTGGTGGATGCCCAGCCCCATGGCGGGACCGGCGCCCTCGGTGGCCCACTTCCCGCGCCAGGGGACCGCGTAGTAGGCGTCGTCCCGGTACCAGGTGGTCTGGCAGTGGGCGACCAGCGGTGCCCCCAGCTCGCCGGAGGCGATCAGGGCCCGGGCGTGTTCGGCGCCCGAGCCGAAGCGGTGCTGGAAGACGATCGGCGCGTACGGGCCGTCCTCTCCCTCGGCGGCCGTCATGGCGTCGTACTCCGCGAGGCTGAGCGCGGGCGGCTTCTCGCACCACACCCACGCCCCGGCGGCCAGGGCGGCGACGACCTGCTCGCGGTGGGCGACGGGCGGCGAGGCGACGACCACGAGGTCGGGACGGACCTCGCGCAGCGAGGCGGCGAGGTCGGTGGAGTGGTGGGGCAGCGAGAAGTCGGCGGCGAACGAACGGGCCGCCGCCGGGTCGGCGTCGACCGCACCGAGCACCGCGAAGTCCGCGGGCAGCCGGAGGAACGCGGGCATGTGGACGGCGCGGGCGATGTTGCCCGCGCCGACGAGCAGGACACGAAGAGGAGCCATAGTCACAGGGAGCCGTCCGGGCCGAGGGCGTGGTCGCCGAGGTTGGTAAGCGTTTTCCAGGAGGTCGGGAAGAAGCCCTTCCCGAAGGAAGGGCAGGAGTGGGGTCAGAGAGTGGCGTAGAGCGCGTCGGCGCTGGTCACCGGCCCGGTGCGGAGCCGGTGCGGCCACTCCAGGGCGAGCCCGAGCGAGTCGCTCAGCCGGTCCTGGAAGGAGGCGAGCCGACGTTCGTCGCCGCGCACCGCGCGCGGCGGCAGCCGGTGCTCCAGGCAGTACGAGACCAGCGCGCCGACCGCCTCGCCGATGCTCCACTGGCCCGCGTGGCCGCCGACCGCCGGGGCGCTGAGGTGCGTGGCGCCGATGTTCCGCCCGGCCGGGAGCAGGTTCTCCACGCGCACCGGCAGCAGCGCGCCCAGCGGCAGCTGGAACGGCAGGCACTCCAGGTCCAGGCCCGCGCCGCCGCCGGTGCCCGGGTGCAGCGTGATGCGGGAACGCAGGGTGCCCACGCTGTCCGTGAAGGTCTCGGCGCCCGGCGCCCCGGCCCGTGCCGCGACCGTCAGATGCTGTTCCAGCAGGGTGAACTCGGCCCGGATGCGCCGGGATTCGCGTACGTGCGGTGCCTTGGCGAACCCGTCCGGCGTGCCCGTGACGTCGGGCCTCGGCCGCAGCTCGGGGTAGCCGTGGCCGCCGTCGTGCCGGGGCGCCCGGGTCTGCATCCAGTACAGGAACGACAGCGCCTGCTCCCGCGCCTCCCGCTCGGCACGGGCCCGCACCTCCCGACCGGCCCCGGCGAGCGGCAGCCCGGTGTAGGCGGTCTGCTCCCAGTCGACCAGGGTGATGTCGCTGTCGAAGGTGCCGGGCAGGTACCGGCTCCGGGCGAGCGCCCGCAACCGGTGCCAGCGGTCGTTGGGCGGCGCGCCCCAGGGCGGGACCTCGTCCGGTTCGTGCAGGAAGAGCGGCACGGTGCGGGCCGGGCCGCCGCCGGGCTCCGCGGTCTCCCAGGAGAAGGCGCCGGACCACCGGTCGTAGCCGGCCGGCCGGTCCACGGTGTGGTCCTCGCCGGGGCGGTGGTCCAGGGCGAAGGCCCAGGAGACGGGCTGCTGGTCCAGCGGGTCGGCGACCGCCGCCGCGTGCGGCTCACCGGTCTCCTCCCGGGACTCGGCGCCGGTGACGTGCTCGACGCCCGCGAGGTCGAGCAGCTCGCCCAGGTCCGTCGCGTCGACGACGTACGGGGCGGTGACCGTCAGCTGCCCGCCGTCCGCGGTCTCCAGGGCGACCGCGGCGACCCGGTCCCCGTCCGTTTGGGCCGCGACCGGCCGGTGGCGGAGCAGCAGGGTGAGCCGGCCGGCGGCGAGGTGCGGGGCGAGCAGCTCCTGGACGACGGCGAGCGCGGCTCGCGGCTCGTGGCTGAGGTGGCCGGTGGTGCTCAGCCCGGGATCGAGCAGGGGATCGGCGAACGGCCCGGGGCACAGCGGGTAGTTGCGGCGGTAGAAGTCGCGGATCCGTTCGCGCAGGTCCCGGTAGCCGGGGGAGACGGGGTCCAGCTCGATGCGGTGGCCGTCGGCCAGCGGCACCGCCTGCGCGGTGAACAGGCCACCGGGCCAGTCGGTGGCCTCGGTGAGCACGACGCGGTGTCCGAACCGGACGGCGGTCAGCGCGGCGGCCAGACCGCCGAGGCCGGCACCGACCACCAGGACATCGGTCCCGAGTTCGCGGGTACGGGGGGTGGGGGCGGCGAACACAGGAGTCTCCTCCCTCAGGGCCGACGGGCGGCGACGGTACGGAGCCGGACCGGGACGGACTCGCGCGTCCTGATCCGGACGGGGAGCACGATCTGCTCGGCGTCGCGGTACGGGTCCTCGCCCGCCGCGCGCTCCGCGATCCGCTTGACCAGCTGCTCGACCGCGCGGCCGCCGATCTCCCCGGCGGGCAGCCGGGCGGCGAAACTGGTGAGCGGCAGCAGGTCGTAGGGGCCCGCGTCGTCCATGCCGGCCAGCACGATCTCGTCGGGCACGGCGATGCCGAGCGAGGCCAGGTCGGCGGCGGCGGTGGCGACGGCGAAACCGTGCGCGCACAGCAGCGCGGTCGGCGGCTCGGCGGAGGCGAGGAGCTCGGACAGCAGCCGCTTGCGGTCCTCCTCGGGCAGCGCCGTGTACGAGCGCAGCGCGGTGAACCGGGGGAGCAGCGGCTGGTCGTGGGCGCGCAGCGCCTGCTTGTGCCCGGTCATCCGGTCGTGGACGCTGGTGCACTGCGTCTCGCCCCAGAGCGTCGCTATGCGGGTGTGACCGTCGGCCAGCAGGTGCTCGGTGAGCCGGTAGCCGACGTCGTAGTTGTCGGCGGTGACCGCGTCGACGGCGAAGCCGGGGAAGTACCGGTCGACCAGCACCATGGGGATGCGCAGGTGCCGGAGCTCCTCCAGCACACCGGGATCGGGCGACCCCTGGACCGGATAGAGGATGATTCCGTCGACCCGGTCCTCGGCGGCCTGGCGCAGCGCCTGGTCCTGGCGGGCCAGCGACGCCGCGTGGTCGGCGTGCCCGGTGGCCGTCATCTGCACCGCGGAGTCGGAGAAGAACAGTCTCAGCCCCCGCTCCGAACAGCCGGACTCGATCCCGCGCAGCACCTCGGACTGGTACGGGCCCTGGCCGCTGATGACGCAGGCGACCACACCGGAGCGCTGCGCGGGGCCGGGCTCGCCGGTCCGGCCGTCCGGATCGGCGACGAAGGTGCCCAGACCGCGCCGGCGCACCAACAGCCCTTCCGCGACGAGGTCGTTGAGTGCCCGCACGGCAGTGGTGGAACTGACCCCGAAGCGCTCGCGCAGCTGGTTCTGGGTGATGAACGGGGCGCCGGCCTCGTACTCGTCGCGCGCGACCTCGGCCCGCAACTCATCCTTGATGCGCTGGTACTTGGGCCCTGGCGTACCCATCCAGCCACCGCCTTCCCGGGTTTGACGCGTCAAATGACGTTGGCTTCAGTGTGGCGGCGGTTGACGCGTCATTTCAAGAGTGTTTCCACGAAAAATTGATTCAATTAGCGCGTCAAACAAGGTGGTTGTCGCTTCGACGCATCAAAGAAGCGGCCCGGACGAAGGCTCCCGGGCGGGGGAGCCCCTCGTCCGGGCTCGGGGCTTTCGTCGGCCCGTTCCGGCTCAGCCGGTCGTGCGGGGCGGCGGCGCGGTGCTGGCCCGCACCACCAGGCGCGACGGCACGGCCAGCGTGCGCGGCGAGGGCGTCGCGTCGCCCAGGGCCAGCAGCAGCGCCCGGCGGCCGATCTCCTCCAGCGGCAGCCGCACCGTCGTCAGCGCGGGCGTGACGTCACCGGCCACCGGCAGGTCGTCGAAGCCCACGACGGAGACGTCGGAGGGCACGCCCCGCCCGAGGTCGTCCCGGAGCGCCGCGAGCGCCCCCAGTGCCATCGCGTCGTTGAGCGCGAAGATCGCGGTGATCCCCGGTGACCTGCGAAACAGCCGCACCGTCGCGGTCCGTCCGCCGTCCCGGGTGAAGTCGGCCTCGACCCGGTGCCGTTCCTGCACGACGATGCCCAGCTCGGCGGCCCGCTCCAGGAAGCCGCGCAGCCGGTCCTGCACGGAGACCAGGGCGAGCGGCCCGCAGACGACACCGACCTCGGTGTGCCCCAGCCGGGCGAGGTGCTCGGCCACGGCCCGGCCGCCCTCGTGGTTCCCCGGCACGATCGTGTCCACCGGCAGGCCCTCGTGCGCGACCGCGGTCACCCGGCCGCCCTGGGCTGCGAAGGATTCCAGCTCCTGGATGAGCGAGGGGCTCCTGCCGGTGAATCCCGAGCCGGCGAGGACCACGGCCCGGGCCCGCTGAGCCCGCAGCCGCGCCACGTACTCCGCCTGGAGCTCGGGCTCGTGGAAGGTGCCGGCCAGCATCACGAGGAGCTTGTGGTCGCGGGCGACCTCCATCACGCCGGCGGCGATGGCGGAGTAGTACGCGTCGTTCACGTCGTGCACGAGCAGGCCGACGATGGAGGTGGTGGACCGCACGAGCGCGCGGGCCGGTGCGTTGGACACGTAGCGGAGCCGGGCCGCCGCCTCCAGGACGCGCTCCTGCAGCTCCTGGGTGACGTTGCGGTCGCTGTCGCCGAGGACGCGCGAGGCCGTGGCGAGGGACACCCCGGCATCCTGCGCGACCTGCTGGAGCGTCACGGCCGACGACGGGCGGGGACGGGCGGAACGTCGATTGACCTGGCTCTGCATGGGGCTACGATAGCCGCCCTGAAAGCGTTTTCCCATCGCGCGGGCAAGCGGATCCGGCGCTCGGCGGTGCTCTCCTCCCGCGCCCCGCTCACTCTGTCCTCCATCGGCCGGGCTCGGCCGTCGGCATCCTGGTCAGGCAGCGGTAGACGGCATCGCCGCGGAAGGCGAACCGCCGTTCGGTCTCCGGAGTGAGCCGGACGCCGAGTCCCGGGGCCCGCGGGGCGAGCAGCCGGCCCGACTCGATGCGGAACGGCTCGACCAGCAGCTCGGACCGCAGGGCGTATGCGGGCAGCGGCCACTCGGCCAGCCGACCGCCGCCGGCGAACGCGGCGTGGTAGTTGGCCGCCTGGCACACCGCACTGCCCCAGCAGTGGACCACCGGGGCGACGCCGTGTTCCGCGGCCCCCGCGAAGACGGCCAGCGTCTGTCGTGGCCCGCCGACGACCGTGGCGTCCGGCTGGACCATGTCGTAATACCCCGCAGCCACGCGCTCCAGCAGCTCGCGCGCGGTGGTGACGGTCTCCCCGCCCGCCACCGGGCAGCCGGCCGCCCGCCGCAGGGCGGGGTACTCATGCGCACGGGCCGGCCCCAGAGGCTCCTCCAGAAAGCGCACCGGCTGCGGTGTGCCCGCCCCGACCGCGTCGAGGAACGCGAGCGCGTCCGCCGCCGACTGGCCGGGGTCGTCGAGGTTCTGTGCCATGTCGACCGCGATGCCGACTCCGTGCGGGGCCGCGTGCTCCAGCGTCCACACCACCTTTTCCGCCTCGTGGCCCCGCGCCCTGATCTTGAAGGTGTCGATCCCGAGCGAGGCGACAGCGGCGATCTCGGTGCTCATGGCCGACGGGGACGCCGAGTCGCCCCCACTGGCGTAGAGCCGGATCCTGTCCGTGCGACGGCCGCCCAGCAGCTCGTACGCGGGCACACCGGCCCGTTTCCCCAGGGCGTCGAGCAGGGCCGCCTCCACGGCGGAGACGACATGACGGGCCGCTCCCTGAAGACTCCAGTACCCCGTGACGAGCACCATGTCCCGGTACCGTTCCGCCAGGTCGCCGGCCGGGCGCCCGACCAGGTGGGGGACCAGCAGCTCGACCGTCGACACGAAGACGTGCGGTGCGAACACGGCGAGATACCCCTCGCCCAGACCGGTCGTCCCGTCGTCCAGGGTCACCTCGACCAGTCCCGTCGTGCGCCACCCCGTGGGCAGCGCCACGCGCACCTCCAGATTCTCCGGGTCGGCGTACGGGGCGCTGAGCAGGACCGGCCGGACCGCCGCGATCCGTGCTCCGGGGGCGAGCGCACCCATGTGCGAGGAAGTGTGTTCGGCCATGTCGTCGCGTCCTCAGAATCCCCTGGCCCACCGCACGGGGTTGCGCAGCGGGGCGTCGGTCTCGAAACGGCGCAGGTTCTCGGCGAACAGGTCGATCACCCGCGCGGTCTCGTCCGTCGAACCACCCGCGGTGTGCTGGGTGAGAATGACGTTCGGGCAGGTCCACAAGGGATGTCCGGCGGGCAGCGGCTCCTGTCCGGTGACGTCCAGCACCGCACCGCCGAGCCGCCCGGAGGACAGCTCGGACATCAGCGCCTCCTCGTCCACCAGTGACCCCCGGCCCGCGTTCACCAGGACGGCCCCGGGCCGCATCCGGGCCAGTCGCCGCGCGTCGAGCAGCCCGCTCGTACCGGGCGTCCCGGGCAACAGCCCCACCACCACGTCGAAGTCCGGCAGTCGCGCATCGAGCTCGGCCGGAGTGCGGATGTCGCCCGAGCCGCGCGCGAAGTGCGAGATCGGGCAGCCGAACGGCCCGAGCAGTTCGGCGAGCCTCCGGGCGATCGACCCCCGGCCCAGCATCAGGACCCGGGCACCGGACAACAGCCGCAGCCGCGGCCGGACGACGGACTTCGCCCAGGTACCTCGGGAGCGCAGCCCGGAGAGCTCGTCGATGCCGCGGTGCAGTGCGAGTACGCCCGCCAGGCACGACTCGGCCACCGGGTCGGCGAAGACATCGCCCAGGTTGGTCACGGTCAGCCGACGGCCGAGAACCGGCCAGTCCAGGCCGAGATAGCCGTCGATCCCGACCGAGGCGAGCTGCAGCCACCGGAGCCGGGGCGCCTCGGCCACCCGGGCGGCCTCGGGGTTGCCGAGTGCGATGTCCGCGTCGGCGAGGGCACGGTCGTCGGCCGCGGAGACCGTCCCCGGCTCGGCGAACCACACGGGCCCGGAACCGAGTTCCCGCAGACGGGCGCGGCCGGACTCGCCGAGCGGCAGCTCCACGTACAGGCCGGGGCCGTGATCGCCCGCGTTCACCACGGGTGCTCCGCGAGGTACTCGGTGATCCGGTTCCGGTCCCAGGCCCCGTCCGCGACGGTGATCCGGTAGCGGCGCGCGAGGGTGTCGCCCGGGGCGAGCTCCAGCTCCTCGTGGAAGGCGAAGGAGGGGGCGACGGCGGCGAACGGCTCGTTGCGCACGAACCAGTGGGCCGGGTGGGTGCCGCCCGCTCCCGAATGGTCGTTCTCCGGGGCGTGCCGGAAGATCAGCGTGGCGTGTCCGTCGGCGCCGTCGTGTTCGCCGCCGTAGGCCAGCCAGGGGGCCTGCGTCCCCATCAGCCCGGGGCCCTCCCCGTCCGGGCCGATGATCCGCCCGCCGCGGAAGGCGCGCGGTCCGCGCCAGAAGAGGCCGGTGTAGCCCGCGGCCTCCCGGCCGTGGGTGGTGGGGCTGCCGAAGCGCAGCGGCTCGGAACGCCGGTTGGTGACGGCACTCGACCAGGTCAGCGTCCAGCTCCCGCCGGCCCCCGGGGCCGCGTTCCCGGCGCGGTGTCCCTTCCCGCGTTCGCCCTCGTACTCGACGTCGTGCAGCTCGATCCGGCGCAGCTCGTCCGCCCAGTGCGTGCCGTCGTGGTGGCGCCAGCTCAGCCGTTCCGTGACGACCGCGCGACCCGCCTCTGCCGCCACCTCGTCGAAGCCGAGGTGCGCCATCGAGCCGACCAGCTCGGGCAGCGGTTGGTAATCCCGCCCGTGCACATAGGTGTTGCCTCCCCACAGGTTCTGCCCGGAGAGGTGGGAGGCCGTCATCTGGAGGCCCTTGTGCCAGCGGTGATCATTGGGCCGGTAGTCGCTGACAACGTTATCAGTCAAGGTGCGCAGGGGGTGTACGTACGGCTTCGGGGCCTCCCAGGCCGCCTCGGGGCGGTAGACGTAGCTGATCAGCTCGATGCCGTGGCGTTCCTCCGTGACCGTGACCCGGTCCCCGTGGACGTGGGTGATGCGCAGTGGACCGTTCATGTCCCCAAAGTCTCCCGATGCGACTGGAAAGCGCTTACCGAACCGTAGGGGCCACGGCCGGAGAACGTCAACAGGAGGTACGGGAGGGGCGGGGCGCGACAACGGCTGCGCGACGGCGACGGCCCGCCGCCCACTCATGGAAGGGCGACGGGACGTCGGCGTGCGACGGCGGGCCTACCGGGTCGGGCGGATGTCCTCGCCACCCATGGTGCCCTGCCGGTCGCTCTGCTCCCGCAGCAGCCGGGCCTTCTCCTGAAGGCGTCGGCGCTGATCGGGGTCGGTGGTGCGCTCGGCGGCCTCGGTCATGTGCTGGGCCTTGTCGCGCAGCTGTTGCGCACGGTCACCGGATTCACGTGCAGCGCTCATCATCGCTCCTTGTGCGTAGGGAAGAGCGGGCCCCCTCAGAGAACCAGCGCCGCCGGACCGCCGCACCTCGAATCGTCACTCAGCGTCACGGATTCGTGGGGGGATGCGGCGCTGGCATGATCGGGGGCATGAACGAAAGCATCATCGCCGCGTGTGACGGGGCGTCGAAGGGCAATCCCGGACCTGCGGCCTGGGCGTGGGTCGTGGCCGACGCGCAGGGGCGGCCGGAACGCTGGGAGGCCGGGCCGCTGGGCACCGCCACCAACAACGTCGCCGAACTCACGGCGCTGCGTGAGCTGTTGGAGTCAACGGACCCGGCCACCGCGATCGAGGTGCGGATGGACTCGCAGTACGCGATGAACGCGGTGACCAAATGGCTGCCGGGGTGGAAGCGCAACGGCTGGAAGACGTCGGCCGGCAAGCCGGTGGCCAACCGCGACCTCGTGGTCCGGATCGACGACCTGCTGGTCGGCCGGTGCGTGCGCTTCACCTACGTCCCCGCCCACCAGGTGGACGGCGACCCGCTCAACGCGCTCGCCGACCAGGCGGCCAGCGAGGCCGCGGTGGCGCAGGTGCCCGCCGGTACCGCGCACGGCGCCACCCAGCTGCCGACCCCCGCCCCCGGCCGGGCGACCGAGGGACGGAGCGGCGGCACGGCGGCGAAGCGGAACGGCGGCGCGGCGCGGAAGACGGGCGGCGCGGCGCGCACCGCGCGTTCCGGCGCGACCATCAAGGCCAGGTTCGCCGGCCGCTGCCACTGCGGGAAGCCCTACGCGGCCCAGGACCCGATCGCCAAGAACCCCAACGGCTGGGGCCACCCGGAGTGCCGCACCGCCCCCGCCTGAGCCGACGCCGCCTCCTTGCCACCCCGTACGGGCCGGTCCGCCCGGCTCGGGCCCGGACCGGTTCCCGCCCCGGCCCGTGCGGACCGGTTCCGGACACGACCGGGTGCCGTTCCCCGGCCGGAGCCGGGCGAGTGGCCGCGCGGGACCGGGGCGGCGTGCCATGATGCGGCTCCGGCGGCGGTGTCGGGGCGGCTTCCCCGACGCCGTCGGCAACGGCTGCACGCTGGGGGGCGGATGGGAACCACGGGCACGGTCATGCGTGAGCTGCGCGGGGCGCAGAAGACGGCCAAGGGGGTCTCGCTCTACTCGCGGTACGTGAACCGTCCGGCCGGGCGGGTCCTCGCGGCCGGTGCGTACCGCATCGGTATGACGCCCAATCAAGTCACCTTGCTGAGCGCGGCGTTCACCTTCTCCGCCATCGCCTCGGTGGCGCTCGTCCGGCCCTCCTGGAGCCTGGCCGCGCTGGTCTGGGGCGGTCTCGTCGTCGGTTTCGCCCTCGACTCGGCCGACGGGCAACTGGCCCGGCTGACCGGACGGGGCGGGCCGGACGGCGAATGGCTCGACCACGTCGTGGACTGCGCCAAGATGATCCTCGTGCACACCGCCGTGCTGATCTCGTTCCGGCGGTTCTTCGACCTGTCGTCCGAGGGCTGGCTGCTGCTGCCGCTCGGCTTCCTCTTCGCGGCCGTGCTCACCTTCTGCGCCGGGCTGCTGCGCGAACAACTGGGCAAGGCGCAACAAGGCAGGACACAACAAGAAGGCAGGACACAACAAGGCGGGGCGCAATCGGACGGTGCCGCCGCACCGCCCGTCGCGGGCAGAACGGCGGCCCCGGTCTCCCGGCTGCGGGCCGTGGCACTGCTGCCCGCCGACTACGGAGTGTTCTGCCTGGTCTTCCTGCTGCTCGGCGACCGCACCGCGTTCCGCCTCGGCTATGCGGTGCTCGCCGCCGTGCACGCGCTGTTCCTGGTGATGTTCCTCGCCAAGTGGTTCAGGGAGCTGAGATCGCTCCGGACTGCGGGCTGACGAGCGAGTCCAGCGCCCGGCGCAGCTGGGTGCTGGAGGTGTGCACCGTGTACGGGAAGTAGACGACCTCCACACCGACCTCGGCGAAGTCGCGCTCCAGCCGCCTGCCCTTCTCCGTGTCCCGCCAGTCGTCCCCCTTGAAGATCACGTCGAACCGCACCTGCTGCCAGGTCTCGACCTTGTCGGGCACCGTCTCGACGAACGCCGCGTCCACGTAGCGCACGCTGCGTACGATCTCCAGGCGCTCCGGCAGCGGGATCACCGGTCTGTGACCCTTGGCGAGCGCCGCCATCTCGTCCGAGACGACCCCGGCGACGAGGTAGTCGCACTGACTGCGGGCATGCCGCAGGATGTTGAGGTGCCCCACATGGAACAGGTCGTAGACCCCCGGAGCGTAGCCGACCCTGTGCGCCATCCGTTCTCTCCCCACGGTGAACGCGACATCCGTCTTCCGTGGCCGTTGTCCGGACATGGCGTCCGGTGCCATGGGATATCGGTATCGGTGTTGATGGTGCAACGACCTTACTGTGAAGACCACTTGCGCATCTCGTGAACGGATAAGCTCGCTTTTGGGGCTGTTCCTCAAGGGCGTTTCCCGACGCCGTTCCTTGGGGAGCACGGATTGTTCCGGGGGGAAGGGCGGGCGTCCATGTCCGATGCAGATCATCACGAGCCGTTCGGGGGCCGCACCCTGCTGGTCGTCTCGACGAACTACGCGCCGGAACTGACCGGCATCGGCCCGTACGCCGCGCAACTCGCCGAGCACTGGGCCGGCTCCGGCGCCGAGACCCACGTACTGACCGGCATGCCGCACTACCCGTCCTGGCGGACCGACGCGGAGTACCGCGGAGTGTGGCGGGTCACCGAGGAACGGGCCGGGGTCACGGTGCACCGGCGAAGACATTATGTGCCGTCCCGTCAGACTGCCCTGCGCAGAGGGCTGTTCGAGGCCACCGTACTCGGTCACGCCCTGCTCTCCCCGCCCGCGACGCGTCCGCCGGACGCCGTGGTCGCCCAGCTGCCCAGCCTCGCCGGCGGGGTCGTGGGCGCCCGGCTGGCCCGCCGTCACCGGGTCCCGTACATACCCGTCGTGCAGGACCTGATGGGTGCCGCCGCCGCACAGAGCGGCATCCGGGGCGGGGGCAGGGCCGCCGCCGTCGCCTCGGCCGCCGAACGGTACGCGCTGCGCGCGGCGACCCTCGTCGGCGTCATCCACGAGAGCTTCGTCCCCCGCGTCACCGCGTACGGGGTGGACCCGGACCGCGTCCGCCTCGTGCCCAACTGGTCGCACGTGCGGGCCCCTTCGGCCGACCGGGCCGCCACCCGGGCCCGGCTGGGCTGGGGCGAGGGCACCCCGGTGGTCCTGCACTCCGGGAACATGGGCCTCAAGCAGGGCCTGGAGGTCCTCGTCGACGCGGCCCGGCTCGCCCCGGAGATCCGCGTGGTGCTGATGGGGGACGGCAACCAGCGCGAGGAACTGCTGCGGCGCGCGGCGGGCCTGCGCAACCTCGACGTCCTGCCGCCCGCCGACGAGGACACCTTCACCGACGTCCTCGCCGCCGCCGACGTGCTCGCGGTGACCCAGCGGGCGTCCGTGCTCGACATGAGCGTCCCGTCCAAGCTCACCTCGTACTTCGTCTCGGGCCGCCCCGTCGTCGGCTCCGTCGCCCCGGGCGGGGGCACCGCGCAGGAGATCCAGCGGTCCGGCGCCGGCCTCCTCGTCGCCCCCGAGGACCCGGCGGCCCTGCTGTCGGCCGTGCGCAAGCTCGTCGAAGCACCCGCCGAGGCGGACCTGCTCGGTGCCAACGGACCCCAGTACGTCACACGCCACCTGAGCCGGGAGGCGGGCCTGGCCCGTTTCGACGCGCTGCTCACCGAGGTCCTCGCGGACACACAAGGGAGACCACGCCGATGAACCAGCCGATCCGCGCCCTGGCGGACCAGGACGAACCCGCGCTGCTGAGGGACCAGTTCCGCCAGCTCCTGCGCTACCGGGCGCTGCTCGCCTCCGGCGTGGTCGTCGGTCTGCTCGGCGGCGGCTGGCTCGCCCTGAGCGGCGAGGAGAACTACACCTCGACGGGCGAGGTCGTCGTGCGCTCCGCCACCTCGGACCCCTTCGCCGCCGGGGCCTCCGCCGACAAGGGCATCAACATCGGCTCCGAGCGGCAGACCGCCGTCAGCGACACCGTGGGCAGCCTGGCAGCCGTCGTCCTGGCCCGGAAGGGCGACCCGGTGGAGGTCGGACCGCTGCTCTCCGGCCTCCAGGTCACCAACCCGCCCAACACCCTCGTGCTCCGCTTCGCCTACACCGGCCGCACCCCCGCACTGGCCAGGGGACGGGCCCAGGCACTGGCCGACGCCTATCTGGAGATACGCAGACAGCGCACCGAGAACAGCATCGCCCACATGGTCCAGGGCTACCGCGCCCAGCTGACCCCCCTCACCGAACAGCGCGACCAACTGGCGGAACAGACCTCCGGCGGCAACGACGTGACCAGCGCACGGGCCAACCTCGTGGTCGCGATCTCCGAACTCACCCGGAAGATCTCCGAGTTGCGCGCCCTGGACACCACCCCCGGATACCTGACGAAGAAACCCGCCGCCCCCACCGAACCCACCGGCGCCGGACTGCCCCTGCTGCTGGGACTCGGCGGCGTCGTCGGCCTCGCGCTCGGGCTGCTCCTGTCCTGGGTGCGCCTGGTCTTCGACCCGGCCGTGCGCTCCACCCGCGAACTGGTCCGCTCGCTCGGCGCCCCCCTGCTCGGCACCCTGCCCAGGGAACGCGCCACCGCCGGGACACTGCTCGCCGTCGGACGCGGCGGGAGCCGGCTCGCCGAGGAGTACCGGGCGGTGGCCTTCCGGCTCGCCTACGATCCGTCGTTCTCCCGGCGCCGCCGGCTCCTGGTCACGGCCCCGCGCGGGGCCGGCGCCGAGGCGGCCGCCGCCGCGGTCAACCTGGCCGCGGCCTTCGCCGAGATGGGACGCGACGTCATCCTGGTCGAGGCC
This sequence comes from Streptomyces sp. NPDC002669, assembly GCF_042889165.1. NCBI lineage: Bacteria > Bacillati > Actinomycetota > Actinomycetes > Kitasatosporales > Streptomycetaceae > Streptomyces > Streptomyces sp. NPDC002669. Next base: position 88,884 of record NZ_JBIAQQ010000017.1, read on the forward strand.
GACCTGCGCACCCCCTCCCTGGCCGGGGACCTGGGCCCCGCCGTGCAGGGCGTCCGGCCCCGGTGGGCGGCGGAGGGCGAACGGGCCTGGCCCTCGGAGAGCCGGATGAACGTGGAGGTACCGGGTTCGGGCGCCTTCACCCTGATAGCGGGCCGCCGCACCGGCAACGTGCCCCGCGCCCTGACCTCGCCCCCCGTCGGGCGGATCATCGCCGAGGGCGACCGGCCCGACGCCGTCGTGATCGTGCTCGCCCCGCCCGTGCTGGCCTACGCCGACGCCGTCGCGCTCCTGGACCGGGTGGAGGGCGTCGTCGTGGTCTGCGACCCGCGCGACGTGCGCCGCAGCGACCTGGAACGGATCCGCGAGATCATCGAGGCGGCCGACGGCTCCGTGCTCGGGGCCCTGCTGCACCCCGCCCGCGGCCGCTACGAGCGCCGGGCCCTCAGGAAGGCCGAGAAGCGCCGCGCGAAGGCGGCCCGGCACGGCTCGGCCCCGGGCCCCGGCGGCGACGACCGCAGCGGCCCGGAGTACACCGGTGACCCCGCCGAGACCCTGGGCCTGCGCACCTTCGACTCCACCGCGGGACACGGATGAGGGCACGCACCGCGATCGTCTGCTCGGTCGCGGACCAGGGCGTGGCGGCGCTCACCAACATCCTGGTGCTGGTCACGGCCGCCCGCCTGTCCACCGTGGCCGACTTCGCCCGCTTCTCGGCGGTCTACCTCGTCTTCACCGTGCTGCTGGGGTCCTTCGGGGCCTACGTCGGCCAGCCGCTGGTGCTGCGCCGCGGCGACGCCGACGAGGTGCGCGGCGCCTGCCGGTCGGCGGTCGCCTTCACCCTGCTCGCGGCGGCGGCGCTCGGCGTTCCGACGGCCGCCGTCTGCCTGTCGCTGCCCGGCGCCACCGCACAGGCCCTGGCGGCACTGGGACTCGTCCTGCCGGTCGTCCTGGGCCAGGACGCCCTGCGCTACGCCTTCTCCACCCTGCACCTGCCGCACCTGGCGCTGACCGGCGACCTGCTCAGGCTCGGCTGCGCCCTGGGCGCGCTCCTCGCCCAGCCGCACGGCACCCCGGCCGCCCGGCTGGTCGCCGTGTGGGGCCTGTCCGCGGTCCCGGCCCTGCTGCTGTCGGCCGTACTGCTGCGCCGCCGGACGGCCAGTGCGCCCCCGCGCCCGGGAAGCCTGCTGCGCCGCGACCACCTGGGGCGGCGCTTCGTCGTGGAGTTCGGGGTGGGCAACGCCACCGCCCAGCTCTCCGTCCTCGGACTCGGCGCGGTCGGCAACCCCCTGGTGGTCGGCGCACTGCGCGGCGCCACCACCCTCTTCGGGCCGCTGAACGTGCTGTTCACCTCGGCCACCGGATTCGGCCCGCCGCTGCTGGGCCGCATCCCCTCCGCCCGCCGCCGGACCCGGGCCGCCGCGGTGCTCGCCGCCGTCCTGGCCGCCACGGCCGCCGCCTGGGCCACCGCACTGGCCCTGCTGCCCGACGGCGTCGGCCGCCGGCTGCTCGGCGACACCTGGCCCACGGCCGCCGCCCTGCTCCCGGCGACCGGCAGCCAGTACGCGGCGATGGCCGTCGGCACCTGCGGGCTGCTGGCCCTGCGGATGCTCGACCCCCGCACCACCCTTCCCGTCCAGGTGGTCTTCTCGCTCACCGCCGTCGCCCTCCTCATCGGCGGATACGCGCTCGGCGGGGTGCCGGGCGCCGCCTGGGGCCTGTGCCTGGGCTCCGTCTGCAAGGCGGTGGCCACCTGGACCCGGGTGGCCCGGCTGGGGCGCCGCACCGCGCCGGACCGGCCGCCCGTCAGCGCGGACGCCGCTCGCCCCGCTCCCGGAAGCTCGTGACCAGCAGCAGACAGAGCGCCGCGACGGCGAGCTTCCCGACGGACTGCAACAGCGGCCCGCGCAACAGGATGAAGGTGTACCCGGCGAGCAGCGGCACGGCGACGGCCACCACACTGCCCGGCCCCGGCCCGTCCCGGGAGACGGCGCGCGCGTAGCGCCGGTCGGTGCGGGCGGCGGCGTACCCGGCCAGGGCGAAGGCACCGGCCATGCCCGGCCCGCCGAAGTCGACCCAGAGCTCGGCCCACAACGGCGCCGACAGGTTGGTCATCCGCATCCCCATCCACTGGCCGACGCGCACCCCGGTGTCCTCGGGCTTGCCGTCCCACACCGACCGGGGCACGAAGAACAGTGCGGAGCCCGCCATTTGGCGCCCATAGGTGTGACCGCGGGTGTCGACCCAGGTGATGGCGTTGGCGAACATCACCGTCTGGTCGTAGTCCTTGGTGGCCAGCGGCTCGAACACCGACGACGACTCCACCGGCCGGTACCCGTCGCCGTCGTAGCGGAACCGGTCCGCGTACGGGAACACCACCAGCGCCCCCACCACCCCCAGAGCCAGCACCGAGCGGTACATCGCCGAACTGCTCGGGAACGCGGTGAACAGGAGCGAGACCAGGACCGTCAGGAACCAGTAACGGGCGTTGGAGACGGGGTTGTTGACGACGACGTTGAGGAGCAACAACGCACCCCAGGCCAGCACCGTCGACGGGGAACGACGGGCCCGGCGCGACGTCACCAGCCGGCGCGTGCAGAAGAGCAGCCCCAGCAGCGCGGGCACCGTGCCGAAGCCCTTGAGGAAGGCCGACCCCACATTGGACCCCTCCGACACCACCCCGCTGGCCGCGACCGAGGCACTGATCTCCTGGCGGCTGGTGAAGAAGACGGCGGGGCCGCCCACCTTCATGACGTAGTAGCCGCTCGCCGCGAAGGCCAGCAGCACCAGCACCCTGAGCCGCATCCGGTGCACGGTGGCCGGACCGGTCCCCGAGCGCGCGGCCCGCCGGCGCAGCGGTCGCCGGTTCGCCAGCAGCGCCCCGAGGTCGAACGCGGCACAGCCCACCAGGACCAGCGCCACGGCCGTCACCAGATCCCCCCGCGGCCCCACCACCGGGGTGGGCGTCTGCCCGATCACCGCCTGCGCGAACGGCGCCACCCCCATCGCGATGTACACGAACATCCAGAAGATGCCCTGCAACAGCCGCCGCCGGGTGGACAGGACCATCGTCGCGAGCCGGGCCCCCGCGTAGCAGGTCAGCACCAACTGGAGCCAGTACGCGTTGTCCCGGACGCCCGAACCGGGCTGGGCGGCGATCACCGCGGGCAGGAAGCACACCAGGCCGAGGATCAGCGGCACGGCCAGCGCCCGCGACAGCATCGCCCACGACATGGGCTCGGACGGCGGCCGGACCGGTTCGCGCGGACCGTGCCCCGGTACGGGCGCGGACGGTTCCGCCTCGTGCACGGACGTCATGCGCTCCCCGTTCCGTGGGCCTGTGAACACTCTAACGAATCAACCCACTTGGGGCGGTTCGGCTGACTAGTCTGGCGGGGTCGGCCGAGGGCGAGGGGAACCCTGGTGAAGATCCTGCACGTCGTCACGCTCCACACTCCGGACCACGCCTTCGGCGGTCCGACGCGGGTGGCGCTCAACCTGTCGAAGGTGCAGCGGGCCGCGGGCGACGACGCCCGGATCATGGCCCTGGGCGACGGTTTCGACGGACCGCTGCCGCGCGAGGTCGAGGGGGTGCCGGCGCACCTCTTCCGGGCCCGCCACCTGCTTCCCGTGTTCGAGGTCAGCGGCATCACCTCCGGGGCGCTCCTGCGCACCGCCCGCCGCATGATGCGCGGGGCCGACCTGGTCCATGTGCACCTGATGCGCGACCTGGTGACCCTGCCCGCCGCACTGCTCGCCCTGGCCACCCGCACCCCGCTGGTCGTCCAGACCCACGGCATGGTGGACCCCACCGAGAACCGGGTCGCCCAGGTGACCGATCTCCTCGGGGTGCGCACGGTGCTGCGCCGCGCCGACGCCGTACTGCACCTGACCGAGACGGAACGCCTCGATGTGAACGCCGTCGCCGCACCGGTGCCGCTGACCCGCACCGTCCGGCTGGTCAACGGGGTGCGCCCGCAGGAACGCAAGCCCGCCCGGAAGCCGGGCCGGCCGCCCACGGTGCTCTTCCTGGCCCGCATCCAGGAACGCAAGCGCCCGCAGGACTTCGTCGCCGCGATGCCCGCGGTCCTGGCCCGCCACCCCGACGCCCGCTTCGTGCTGGCCGGGCCCGACACCGGCGCCCTGCGCGGCACCCTCGAACTCGCCCGCGGGCTGGGGGTGACGGACTCGCTCGACCACGTGGGGCCGCTCGACCACGAAGCGGTCCTGGCCGCGGGACGGCAGGCCGATGTGTACGTGCTGCCGTCGATCGAGGAACCCCTGGGCGTGTCCGTCCTGGAGGCGATGTCGGTCGGCACCCCCGTGGTCGTCACCCGCACCTGCGGTCTCGCCCCCGACGTGGCACGGGCGGGAGCGGGCCGGGTGATCGACAGCCGGGTCGGCCAGGACGCGAGGAACGCGCGCGGGGTGGCCGACGCCGTACTGGAACTCCTCGAACCCGAGGCCAACGAACGGGCCGGCCGGGCGGCCTGGGACCTCGTCAACGCGGACTTCACCATCGAGGCCGTGACCGGCACCCTCCGGCGGACCTACGAGGACGTGGTCCGCCGGAGAGCCTGATGCGTCAGACCACCCTTCCCTCACGGGACTTGAGACCGATCTGCCAACGGTAGAAGCTCATCGCCAGGGCGAAGTCGAGCCCGGCCCGCCCGTCGAGGAACCCCCGCCGGTACACGTACATGTACGCGAACGACACCAGCGGCTTGAACGGCGCCTTGTGGAACAGCTGCCCCTGGCGCGACTTCACCCTCCGCACCTGCTCCTTCACCTCGGGGTGGTGCTCCAGCCACGCCTCCCAGTCGGAGTAGCGGTTGTGCCGCTCGAACCAGGCGGTGACCGGGTCGAGGTCCTGGTGCTCGATCGGATGGCGCAGGGTGCCGACCGACTCGGCGACGGGCTGGTAGTGCCCCTCGACCTCGCCGATGCCCGGCGCGTCGAGGTCGCCCACCTCCGGGTACCGGCAGCGGGTCCGGTCGGTCAGCGACCGTTTGCGGATGGTGTAGCCGTGCCGCAGCCGCTTCCCGGAGAACCAGTAACCGAGCGGGATGTCGTACGCGGCCGCCCCGGGCCCGCCGGGGGCGGAGAAGACCTGCCGCAGCTCGGCCAGCAGACCGGGGCCGATCCGCTCGTCCCCGTCGAGCAGCAGGATCCAGTCCAGGTCCGTGCGGACGTGGTCCAGACACCACTGCTTCTTGCGGGGATGCCCGCCGTCCCAGGTGTACGTGACCACCTCGGCCCCGCACTCCTCGGCGATCTTCACCGTGTCGTCCGTGCTGTGCGAGTCGACGACGACGACCGCCTCGAAGTGGCCGAGCACCGACTTCACCGCCTCGGCGATGTTGAGGCCCTCGTTCTTCGTGGGGATCACCACGGCTATCGGCAGCTTGTTCATCGGGAACCTCCTTCGGGCAGCCAGGCGTAGCAGCCGGTCGAGGTGAAGGCGCGGGCCGAGGCGGGGACGGTGATCCCGCTCCGCTTCCCGGCGGGGGCCGAGCCCGAGGCCAGGTTCCGGCCGTCCGCACCGGCGATCCGCCAGCTGCAGTTCCCGGTGGGGGAGACGCTGCGGTAGCGGCCGGGCCGGACCGCGGCGCCCTCGTACGTGCCGTCCGCGTACCCCCGGTCGGCCTCCCGCAGCAGGTCCCGGTGCCGGGTGCAGAGGTTCTCCACGGCGGGCCGCGCGTCGGGGATCTCACCCGTCACGATCGCGCCGACCGCCACGTCCCGGTCGGCCTTCACCAGGTAGCCCAGCCTGTCGCAGGTCTCCTGGCCGGTCTGGAGCACGGCCGCCGGGTCCATGCCCCGGGGCACCCGGTCGGTCAGGTACTTCTTCTGCTCCTTGGTGAAGGAGCCGGTGGCCGGGGTGAGCCGATCGGTGGGCAGCTTCGGCGGTTCGCCCGTCCGCGGGGCGGAGGGGGTGCCGGACGCGGTGGTGCCGGGACCGGACGACGGGGCCGTGAGCGGCGCCCGGTCCGCCGCGGGCCCGGCCACCCGGTCCGCCTCCCGGTCCGGTGAGGACGAGCCGCAGGCGGCCAGCACCGCCGCGAGTACGGCGACGGCACCGGCCCGGAACAACGGATACCTCATCCACCCGTCCTCAGCGCGTAGTGGGCACCGACCTGCGCACTGCTCAGCGCGGTCGGATAGACGGCGGTCTCGTCGACCTGCCCGGCGAAGAAGTTGCTCGTCGGCCTGCTCGGCCAGCCGTTCAGGTTGTCCCCGCCGACCCGCCAGTAGCCGTCGTACTTCTCGTTGCCGGTGTACAGGGCGGACGAGGCGCGGAGCTGTCCGTCCACGTACAGCGCCATGCCGCCGGGGCCCTGCGTGGCGACCACGTGGTGCCAGGCGCCGTTGTTGTAGGCGGAGGGCGTGGTGACGGTCCGGACGCTGCCGCTCTTCACCCCGAAGACCAGCCGGCCGTCGTCACGCATGTACACGTGCTTGTCGTACTGGGTGCTGTTCTGCATGGTCAGATTGGAGAAGCCGATGATCCTGCCCCCCTTGGCGGTCGTGGTTCTGATCCAGGTCTCCACCGAGAACCTGGCCGGCTGCGAATGGCGCCGGTTGCTGTACGCGTACTGGTTCGAGCCGTTGAAGCCGATCGCGGTCGACGGGCCCGCGACGGCGGCCGGGGTGCGGCGGTAGGCGGGGGAGTTGCGCAGGAACCCGTTGTCCAGCCCCGGGCCGGTGTCACCGGCGAAGGTCGAGGAGCCCTCGTCGTACCGCCAGTAGAGCGAGGCGCCGTCGGCCAGCACCTTGGCGGGGTACTTCTCGGCCGCGGACGTCACGGTGGCGGACACGGCGGCCGACTTGGCGCTGGTGTTGGTGCCGTCGCTCGCGCTGATCCGGTACGAGTGGGTCTCGCCCGGGGCCACGTCCGTATCGGTCCACCGCAGCTGCGGCCGGTCCCAGAACAGCGAGTACCCCGTCGTGGTGTGCACCGGGGTGCTCGCCCCGTCCTTGTAGACGCGGTAGGTGAGTTCCCCGTCGTCGGTGTCGAAACTGGTCTGCCAGTTGACCTCCACCTTGCCCGGCGAGACCGTGGACAGGCTGACGTTGGGCACCCACGGGGCCCCGGTGTCGGGACCGTCGGCGAACCGGGTCAGGCCCTGCTGGGCGGAGCCGTTGACGGTGGTGAATTCGCCGCCGACCCACAGGTAGTGGTGGCCGCCCTTGTCGGCCTGCGCCATCACCCGGGGCCCGACCGGTTCCCCGATCCCGTCGTTGGTGTCCGGGAACCAGGGGAGCAGTTTCGGGTCGTCGACGGACTGGGCCAGCAGGTGCTTGCGCGGCTGGTTGGGGAACTCGCCCATGCTGGCGCAGTCGTGCGCGTGACTCCCGCTGTACAGCACGCCCTTGTGCACCAGGACGGCCTGGGTGGCGCCCAGGCAGGTGTCCCGCCAGCGCTGCTCGAAGTCATCGAGGTCCAGCGCGATCCGGCCGTCGAACACACCGCCCCCGGTGCCCTCGTTGGCGGTGTAGAAGCCGGTGGTGTCCGTGGTGAGGTCCTGCACCGTCGAGGTGTTGGGAATGAAACCGGCCGGGTAGCTCTTCTTCACGGCCCCGCTCGTGGCGTCCACCACCGCCAGCGCGTGCGAGGTGGTGCCGTTGACGGTGAAGAAGTCACCGCCGAGCAGGACGTGCTTGCGGTCGGGCGTCAGCTCCACGGCCCGGCCCACCTCGTCCGCGTCGGCCTTCCACGGCTTCAGCGCGCCCGCCGTGGTGACCGCGGCGAACATCTTCCGGGCCTGCCCCGCGACGCTGGTGAAGTCGCCGCCCAGATAGACGGTGTCGGCGGTGACGGCGAGGGCCCGCACCGTCGCGGACACGGCGAACTTGAAGTCCTGGCGCGGGGCGCAGGTCGCGACGTCGATCGCGGCGATGTTGCTCACCCCGACCCCGTTCACCGACCCGAACCGCCCACCGGCGTAGAGGGTCTTCTGGTCCGGCGAGAGCACCAGGGAACGCACGGTCGCGGTCCCCGACGAGACCGTGAACGACAGGCTGCACCCGGTCGGCGCGCCCGTCGCGGCGTCGAACGCGGCGAAGTTCACCGCGGGCTGCTCCGAGGTGCCGGGCGCGGCGTCCGGCGGCCGGACCGTGGAGAAGGTGCCGCCGGCGTAGACGACACCGGCGTCCGAAGCGGCCAGCGACCAGACGATGCCGTTGGTCTGCCAGGTGGTGAGGTCGTCCGCGGTCAGGGCGACCGGCGGGGTGAGGGCCGCGGCCGGGCCGCCCCCGGACGCGGCGGCGGTCAGTGCTCCGGCGAGCAGACAGAGGGCCGCGGCCGCCGCACGCGTCCGGCCCCCCGCGAGGGGTCTGCGCCCCGTGATCGGTTTCATCATTCGGCTCCGAAGGTGAGAACGGTCCGCGGCCCGGGGGCCGCGCTGGTCGCCCCGCCCCGCCGGCGGCGGGGACGGAGGAGCGTCCCGCTTCCGGTGGGGGCGGGCACATGGCCATGGCCGGGGCGGACCGCCCCGGCCCCCGGGGGGGGGGGGGGGGGGGGGGGGGGGGGGGGGGGCGGGCCGCGGCCCCCCCCCCCCCCCCCCCCGCCCGCGGGGGGGGGCGGCGCGGCCGCCCCCGCCCGCGCCCCCGCCGCCCCCCCCCCCCCGCCCCCCCCCCCCCCCCGCCCCCCCCGCGCCGCCCCCGCCCCCCCCCCCCCCCCCCCCCCACGATTCCCGGCACCGCCGCCCGGGCCGCGCGGTGGTGCACCGGCCCGGTCCGGGGGCGGGCGCCGGATGCGCGAAGCTCCTTCATCGGTCCACCCGCACGGAGGCCCCGGCGAGTTGGTCGGACAGCTGGCGGATGTCCGCCTCGACCATGATCCTGGCGAGCTCCCGCGAGCGCACGGCCGGTTTCCAGCCGAGCAGTTCCTCGGCCTTCGTGGCGTCCCCGATCAGCGCGTCGACCTCGCTGGGACGCTCGTACTTGGCGTCGTAGCGGACGTGCTCGCGCCAGTCCAGGCCCGCGTGCGCGAAGGCGTACTCCAGGAACTGCCGGACGCTCACGCCCTCGCCGGTGGCCACCACGTAGTCGTCCGGTTCGTCGCACTGGAGCATCCGCCACATCGCGTCGACGTACTCGGGCGCGTAGCCCCAGTCGCGCACGGCGTCGAGGTTGCCCAGATGGAGACGGGTCTGCAGACCCGCCTTGATCCTGGCCACCCCGCGGGTGATCTTCCGGGTCACGAAGGTCTCGCCGCGCCGCGGCGACTCGTGGTTGAAGAGGATCCCGTTGACCGCGAACATCCCGTACGCCTCACGGTAGTTGACCGTCGCCCAGTACGAGTAGACCTTCGCGACACTGTACGGGCTGCGCGGGTGGAACGGGGTCTTCTCGTTCTGCGGGGGCGGGGTGGCGCCGAACATCTCCGACGACGACGCCTGGTAGATCCGGGTGTCGATGCCGCTCGCCCGGACCGCCTCCAGCAGCCGGATGGTGCCGAGCCCGGTGATGTCACCCGTGTACAGCGGCGCGTCGAACGAGACGCGCACATGCGACTGCGCGCCCAGGTTGTAGACCTCGTCCGGCCGGATGTCGCGCAGCAGGTTCACCAGCGCGACCCCGTCGGCGAGGTCGGCGTGGTGCAGGACGAACGTGCGGTTCTCCTCCTCCGGGCCCTGGTAGATGTGGTCTATGCGCTCGGTGTTGAAGCTCGACGAGCGGCGTATCAGTCCATGGACCGTGTACCCCTTGTCGAGCAACAACTCGGACAGGTACGAACCGTCCTGTCCGGTCACGCCGGTGATGAGCGCGGTCTTCGCCACGTCTCCCCCTATCTGTGGTCGGCCGGGAGGCTGTTGTTCCCCGCCGGGAATTTCTCACCGAAACATCGGATTCGGGCGATCTGCGGCACAACGTCACCGCGGGCCGCGGCTGCTGGCAGAATCCGGGCCATGACGACTGATCTCCCCGGCTCTCCCCAGGAATCCGTCCACCCCCTCCTCCTGCGGTCCGGCGCCCGTGTGTTCGTCGCGGGACACCGGGGTCTGGTCGGCTCGGCGGTGGTGCGCCGCCTCGCCGCCCAGGGGTACGAGGTGATCACCCGCGACCGCGACCGCCTCGACCTGCGCGACGCCGAGCGGACCGGGACCTTCCTGCGGGAGACCCGTCCGGACGCCGTGGTGCTGGCCGCCGCCAGGGTCGGCGGGATCATGGCCAACAGCACGTACCCGGTGCAGTTCCTGGAGGACAACCTGCACATCCAGCTGAGTGTCGTCCCCGGGGCGCACGCGGCCGGTGTCGAGCGGCTGCTCTTCCTCGGCTCGTCCTGCATCTATCCCCGGCTCGCCCCGCAGCCGATCCCCGAGAGCGCCCTGCTCACCGGCCCGTTGGAGCCGACCAACGAGGCGTACGCGCTGGCCAAGATCGCCGGGGTCGTGCAGACCCGGTCCTACCGGCGGCAGTACGGCGCCTCGTACATCAGTGCCATGCCCACCAACCTCTACGGGCCGGGCGACAACTTCGACCCGGAGACCTCGCACGTCCTGCCCGCGCTGATCCGCCGCTTCCACGAGGCGCGCCGGGACGGTGTGCCCGAGGTCACGCTCTGGGGCTCCGGAAGCCCCCGCCGCGAATTCCTGCACGTGGACGACCTGGCCGCCGCGTGCCTTCTGCTGCTGGAGCGCTACGACGGCGACGAACCGGTCAACATCGGCTGCGGCGAGGACCTGACGATCAGTGAACTCGCCTTGCTGGTAAAGGAAGTGACGGGCTATCCGGGAAGGATCGGGTGGGACGCGACGAAGCCCGACGGCACCCCCCGCAAGCTGCTGGACGTCTCCCGGCTCAACGCGCTCGGCTTCGCACCGCGGATCGGGCTGCGCGAGGGCATCTCCGGCACCTACGCGTGGTGGCTGGAGCGGCAGGACGCGCGGGGCTGAGCCGGGCCGTGTCCGGTGGTCGCGTTCCTCGCCGTTCCGCATCGACGGCCGCCGCCCTCAGTACGCCCCGCGGCCGTCGGTGACGGCGCGCAGCGTACGGGCCATGAGCCCCATGTCCGTGGCCACCGACCAGTTGTCGACGTACCACAGGTCGAGCGAGACCGTCTCCTGCCAGGACAGGTCCGAACGGCCGCTGACCTGCCACAGACCGGTCAGCCCGGGTTTCACCGCGAGCCGCCGCAACTCGCGCTCGTCGTAGCGGGAGACCTCCTCCGGGAGCGGCGGCCGCGGGCCGACCAGCGACATGTCGCCGCGCAACACGTTGAGCAGTTGCGGTAATTCGTCGAGGGAGGTGCGGCGCAACAGGCGCCCGATCCGGGTCACCCGGGGATCGCGGCGCATCTTGAACATCGGGCCGTCGATCTCGTTCGCCGCGACCAGTCGGGTCCGGTGGCGCTCGGCGTCCACCACCATGGTCCGGAACTTCCACATCGTGAACGGCCGGTTGTGCCGGCCCTGCCTGGTCTGGCGGTGGAACACCGGCCCGTCGGAGGCGATCCGCACCGCCGCTCCGATCAGCAGCAGCAGGGGGGCCAGCACCAGCAGACCGAGGGCGGCGCCGACGCGGTCCACGACGGCCTTGAGGAACGGCTGCGGACCCCGGCGCAGGGGCGGTGCGACATGCAGCAGGGTGAGTCCGGCCGCGGCGACGGGCCGGACCCGGCCGGCCGCGACGCCGGAGAGCCCCGACAGCACGGACAGCGAGAGTCCGCCGTCGTGCAGGCCCCAGAAGAGCCGGCGCAGCCGTTCCTCGGAGAGCTGCGGTCCCGGCACCACCAGTGCCAGGTCGGCGTCCTGGGCGAAGGCCCCGCCCAGCACCGTGGACACGTCGTCGTCGGCCGGTTCCGGTGCGAGCCGGCCCGGCACCGGCACCCCGCACTCCAGCGGCGCGCCGCCCACCGGTATCGCGGCCACGACCGCGTACGGATGACCCGCACGGGACGCGAGCGAACGGACGACCCGTTCCACCCCGGCGGCCTCGCCGACGACCAGCACCCGCCGGACCGCCCGCTCACGGCGCCCCGGCCACGGCAGCCGCCGCGCCGCCTGCGCCGCGCAGCCCACCAGCAGACCGGGCAGCAGGGCCACGACGGCCGTCCGGGGATCGGTCGAACCACCGGTCACGGTCCGCAGCACGGCGAGCGCGCCTATGAGCAGCAGCCAGTCGCCGGCGGCGCCGGATATCTTCGGCGGCCGTTGCGCGTACCGGCCGCGCGCGGACCGTACGACGAGCCACACCAGTGCGGCCGCGACGGCGGCGAACACACTGCGCGGCTGCCCGCCGCTCCACAGGACGAACCAGGCCGGAACCCCGAGTCCCAGCAGCTCGGCGCCGACGACGACCGGCGGGAACCGGACCGCCCTCCGCTTCGCCGCGGTCGGCCCGCAGGGGTCGTGCGGTACGACCGGCGCCCTCCACAATTCGTCACGTCCATTGCCGCGAGGCCGGTTCGGAACGGAACGCGGGCGCGGCGCCCCCGCCAGCCCCACGAGTCCTGATCGATCCGAATCGGGTAGCTCGACATGCCCCATGAACCCCCCAGTCACAGTTGCATCGCCACAAACGGGACGCATCCGCCGATCCCGTGGACTGACGGATGCGCCCTCGCTCGGTGCACGATATCCACAGACGTGCCATTTCGCTGGAGTTCTCGTGAAGTTCAGACATGCGCACTGACTCGGGTCTCGTCCCGTTCCGCGCCGGATCTTGTGATCTGTGGGTGACTGTTGGCATTTGGAAGGCACCTGAATCGGGTTGTGTGCGGACATGTACGCCATCGACTGCGTGGCCCGTCCACCAGGTTCGTCCGCGACCGCGCGGTGCCGGGAGACCTTCCCCGGCCAACAAACGAATGAACGGGCGCGAGGTGACGCCCCGACAAAGAACGGGGCCGGAATCTCACGTTCAGGGCATGGTGGCGGCATATGCCGTGGCTCTGCCGCGGCCGTGGGAGTGGGTGCCGCCCCGGGGCGCGGGGCCACCGGGAGGGGTGGACGGGGGCGGCCGATGGCCGGATCGTTTCGCCATGTGCGATCGGGTCCGTGCGCCGGTGTCCGCACCCGCGCCCGGGTCCGTGCGCCCGTGTTGGGGGCCGCGTGCTCCTGGGGCGTTCCCGGCGCGCGGCCATACCCGTGCGTACCGACGCCCCGGGCGCGGGGCGTCCGGGGCGTGCGGTCGTCGGGTGCGCGCCGGGCCGGCGCGCCGGGTCAGCGGCTGTCGAGTTCGTTCCCGGACCGGGGCGGCCAGGCGGCCGTGCCCCGCCCGGGCGCCAGATGGTCGACCACCTCGGCCAGCTCCTCGCAGGCCCGCTCGATCCTGGACCGGATGTTGTTCTGCTCGGTCACCACCGCCGCGAGCAGGAGCGCGGTCAGGGCCACGCAGCCGTTGAGCACGGTGAGTTCGACCATCACGTGCAGGATGCTCCGGCCCTTGAACGGACCCACTCCCTCCGTGCCCGCCACGACGGCCAGGACCGACACCAGGAGGGCGCAGGGCGCGCTGCCCGCCAACTGGAAGCGCAGGGCCGCCCAGATGAGCAGGGGAAACACCAGGTAGATCAGCGACAGCGAGCTCCTGGTCGCCGGCAGCGCCACCGCGACGGAGACGACCAGCAGCGCCCCCGCCTCGATCCACCGGTCGGTGGCCCGTGGCATCCGTGCCCGGCGCAGCACGAGCAGCAGGGGAGTGACCACCAGGACGCCCATCGCGTCCCCCGACCACCACGCCGCCCAGACCGGCCAGAACCCGTCCGGGGGCAGCTTGTCGTCCAGCACCAGCATGCCCGTGCCCACGGTCGCGCTGATCACCATCCCGCCCAGCGCGCCGAGGAAGACGAGCACGACACCGTCGCGCAGCCGGTCCAGTTCCCTGCGGAAACCGGCCCTGCGCAGTATGAGGTACGAGCAGAGGGGGGCCAGGGTGTTGCCTGCCACGACGACGAAGGTGGAGGGCGTGACCGAGCCGCTGAGCGTGGCGACCACGAGGAGCGAGCCCAGCGCGATGCCGGGCCAGACCCCCGGGCCCAGGCAGAGCAGGGCGCCCAGCGCGATGCCGGTGGGCGGCCACAGTGGGGTGACGACCGCGCCGTGGACGGCCACCTCCTGGATCAGACCGAGCCCTCCGGCCGCGTAGTAGGCAGCGGCGACGGCCAGGTTGCGCAGTGCGGCCGCGGCCGCACGTCCGGTTCTCTCGCTGCGGATCACACATCTCATCAGACACCGGCCGGACGGGTGGCGGCCGTCTGACACGCGCGGCCCGGCGGGTCCGGGCCTCACTTCCGGCCGGGAACGCCCCCGTGCCGGAGCACGAGAACGGCGGCGTCGTCCTGGTGCCCGGTCTGCTCCGCGGCCCCCAGGACAGCGTCGGCCAGTTCCCCGGCGTCGGCGCGCACCCGTGAGCGCACCAGTCGGGCCACCGTGTCCAGCCCCTGGTCGATCGGGAACGAGGGCCCCTCCACCACCCCGTCGGTGAGCAGCACGAACGCCCCGGAGCCCGCCAGCCGCCGCCGGGTGACCGGGTAGCGCTCGCCCGGCTGGACGCCCAGCGGCAGACCGCCCTCGTCATGGGTGATGCCGAAGTGCCCGTCGGCCGTGGCCCACACCGCCGCGACGTGCCCGGCGCGGGCGCTGTGCAGCTCCCGCGCCTTCGGGTCGAGGCGGACGAACGTACAGGTCGCGAAGAGACCGGAGTCCACCGACACGAGCAGATCGTTGGTCCGGCCCACGATCTCGCCGGGGTCCGCCTCGGTGGCGGCGATGGCCCGCATGGCGACGCGGATCTGGCCCATGAACGCGGCCGCCTCGACGTCGTGACCCTGCACGTCCCCGATGGCGAACGCCAGCGCGCCGTCCGGCAGCACGAAGCCGTCGTACCAGTCGCCGCCGATGTCCAGCCCGCTGCGGGCCGGGGTGTACCGGGCGGCGGTCTGGAGCCCCGGCCGGGCGGGCAGCGAGGCGGGCAGCATCTCCCGCTGGAGGGCCTCCGCCAGTTCCACCCGGGCCTGGTGCAGCTCCACCTCGCGGCGCGCCCGGGAGGTCAGCTGCTGCAATGTGGTGAGCAGCTCCTGGGCGCTGGCCGAACGGGGCGGACGACGCCGGTTCATGGGCCGCTCCCCCCTGCGTCTCGTCCGCGGGGCGCGAGGCGCGGCACGGGTACTGCCGCAGGGCCCTCCGGGGCATCGCCGGACCGGCGCCGTCGCCCGTCTCCGGCGGATTTCGGTTCCCTGCATCCTACGGCGGAGGCGCGATCCGCGCAGGGCGAGCGGGAACGGGCGAACGCACCGGCACGGGTGGATCCTGGTGACAGGACCGCGTCGAGGCGGTGCACCGGACCGGACGCGGTCGCAGGGAGGTGCGCGATGACCCGCACACTGGAGTGGCGGCTCCGCCTCGGCCTGACCGAGGACGACGGGACGACCAGGGCCGAGGCGGTGCTGGACACCGGCGCCGCGAAGCTCACCGGCCACGGGGTCGCCCGCTGCAATCCGCAGGACGTGGACGTGCCCGCCATCGGCGACGAACTCGCGGCGAGCCGCGCCATGAAGGACGTCGCCGCACAGCTGATGAGGGCCGCCGACAAGGACCTGGAGGACGTCGGGGCCGGGCCCGCGAGCGGACCCGTCTCCCCGCCGTACGCATGGTCCGACACCACGGGCTGAGCCCGGGGCGGCCCCAGGGCCCGGACGCCCCGCGGCCGTGCGCGGCGCGGGGCCGCCTCCCCCTGCCCGCCGCGCGGGGACACGGCCGCGCCGCTCCGGAACGGCCGGTGGCGGCGCCGGAGCGGGGAGGGGCGGCCGATGCGTGAGATCCTCCCGGCGCTCGCCCGCTGGTACGCCGCCGGGGAGCCGTTCGGGCTCGCCACCGTCGTCGCGGTCGGCCGCAGCGCGCCGCGCGGCCCCGGCGCGGCGATGGCCGTGGGGCCGGGCGGCGAGGTCGTGGGCAGCGTCTCCGGCGGCTGCGTCGAGGGCGCGGTCCTCGAACTGGCGAAGGAGGCCGTGGAGACCGGCCGGGCCCGGCTGGAGACCTTCGGGTACGGCGACGAGGACGCCTTCGCCGTCGGGCTCACCTGCGGAGGGGAGATCACCCTCCTGGTGCGCCCCGTGACGGCGGCGCGCGACCCGGCCTTCGGCGAGGCCGCCGAGGCGGTCGCCGGTGACCGGCCGGTGGTGGTGGCCACCGTGGCGGACGGGCCGGCCCCGCGCGGCGCCTGCCTCGCGGTCCGGCCGGACACCGTGACGGGGACGCTGGGCGCGAGCGGCCTGGACGCCGCCGTGACCGCCGACGCGCGCGGGGAACTCGCCCTGGGCGCCACGGGCCTGCGGCACTACGGCCCGCACGGCGAACGGCGCGAGGACGACGTCGCCGTGTTCCTCCAGTCGTTCGCCCCGCCGCCCCGGATGCTGGTCTTCGGCGCGATCGACTTCGCGGCGGCGACGGCCCGGATCGGCGCGTTCCTCGGCTACCGGGTCACCGTCTGCGACGCCCGCCCGGTGTTCGCCGACCCGCGCCGCTTCCCGACCGGCGCGGAGGTCGTCGTCGACTGGCCGCACCGGTACCTGAGCGGCACGCAGACCGACGGGCGGACCGTGGTGTGCGTGCTCACCCACGACCCCAAGTTCGACGTCCCGCTGCTGGAGGTGGCGCTGCGCGCCCCGGCCGCGTACATCGGGGCGATGGGCAGCCGGCGGACCCACGAGGACCGGCTCGCCCGGCTGCGCGGGGCCGGGCTGGGCGAGGCCGAACTGGCGCGGCTGCGCTCGCCCGTCGGCCTGGACCTGGGCGCCCGTACGCCGGAAGAGGTCGCCGTCTCGATCGCGGCGGAGATCGTCGCCCTGCGCTGGGGCGGCACCGGCCTCCCGCTCTCGGACACCGCCGGGGCGATCCACCGGCCGCGCCCCGGGCCCGGATGACCGCAGGCCCGGGCCGCCCACGGCACCCGGCCGTCCCCGGCGGGCGTGGCCCGGGCCGTGCCCGCCGGGCACCGGGGGAGCGCCCGCGGATCAGCCGGCGGCGCCGAAGTGCCGTTCCACGATCGCCGCCGCGTCGGTGCCGCGCGGCAGGATGCCGTACTGGTGGCCGCGGCCCTCGCCGAGCCGGGCGGCGACGAACGCCTCGGCCGACGCCGAGGGGGCGTGCCGGAGCATCAGCGACGCCTGCAGGGCCAGTGCCATGCCCTCGACGGTGGCCCGGGCCCGGGTCTGCGCGGCGAGCGGGTCGCCCAGGTCGTCCGCGAGCTCCCGGCGCACCCGGCGCACATGCGCGTCCAGCACGGCACTGGCGCCCGCCGTGGTGTCCAGCTCCGCCCAGAAGGCGTCCAGCGAGTGCGGGGTCCTGGCGATGCCCCGGAGCACGTCGAGGGCGATGACGTTGCCGGACCCCTCCCACACCGCCATCACCGGCTGCTCGCGGTAGCGGCGGGCCAGCGGCCAGTCCTCGGTGTAGCCGTTGCCGCCCAGGCACTCCAGCGCCTCGTAGGCGTGGTGCGGGCCGCGCTTGCAGATCCAGTACTTCGACACGGCGGTGGCCAGCCGGCGGAACATCACCTCGGACTCGCCGCTGTCGCTCTCGTAGGCGTGCGCCAGACGCAGCGAGATCCAGGTCGCCGCCTCCGTCTCCAGCGCCAGGTCGGCCAGGACCGCCGCCATGGCCGGCTGGTCGGCCAGCCGGGCGCCGAAGGCGCTGCGGTGCCGGGCGTGCCAGATCGCCTCGGACACCGACTGGCGCATGCCCGCGGTGGTGCCGAGCACGCAGTCCAGCCGGGTGTGGTTGACCATCTCGATGATGGTCGGCACACCGCGGCCCGGCTCGCCGACCCGCACCGCCCAGGTGCCGTCGAACTCCACCTCGGACGAGGCGTTCGACTTGTTGCCGAGCTTGTTCTTCAGCCGCTGGACGCGGATGGTGTTGCGGGTCCCGTCGGGCAGCACCCGCGGCACGAGGAAGCAGGTGAGCCCGGCCTCCGCCTGGGCCAGGACCAGGAAGGCGTCCGACTGCGGGGCGGAGAAGAACCACTTGTGGCCGGTCAGCAGATGGGCCCGGCCCCCGGGGTCGGAGGCCGACGGGACGGCCCGGGTGGTGTTGGCGCGGACGTCGGAGCCGCCCTGCTTCTCCGTCATCCCCATGCCGAAGGTGAGCCCGGACTTCTCGCCCGGGGCGATCGTGCGGGGGTCGTACGAACGGCTCAGCAGCCCCGGCAGCCAGTCCCGCCCCACGTCCGGATCGCGCTGCAGGACCGGGACCACGGCGTGCGACATGGACATCGGGCAGGCGTGACCGGGCTCGACCTGGGCGAACAGCATGAACGAGGCCGCCCGCCCCACCGCCGCGCCGGGCTTCGGGTCGGCCCAGCCCGCCGTGTGCGTGCCGTGCGCGACGGCCGCGCCGATGATCTCGTGGTACGCGGGGTGGAACTCGATCTCGTCGACGCGGTGGCCGTAGCGGTCGTGGGTGCGCAGGACGGGCGGGGAGGTGTGGGCCAGCTCCGCGTCGGTCTGGAACCGCTCGGAGCCGACCAGCGTGCCGATCTCGTGCAGCTCCGGTTCGTGCCGGGCGGCACCGAAGGCGCGGACGGCCTCGACGAGCGGCTGATTGGTGCCGTACTCGTCGAGACCGGTCCTGGGCGGAGCCTGGTTGGTGACCTCGTGGGTGGGGTGCGGCGCGGGGGCCGTGGCCCCGGGGCCGGTCCGGTGCGCGGTGACGGTCATGGCGGTCCTGTCCTGGGTCGACGGGGGTGGGCGGCGGTCGGTCCGGGTCCGGAGCCGACCGGGGGTGGCCGTCCGGCGGGCGCTCAGGCGCTCCCGGCGCCGACCGCCCTGAGGCACAGCATCGTGATGCCCTCCACTACCGGTGCCGGGTCGGTCCGCGGGCCGACCGGCGACAGCGGGCCGATCAGCGCCTCACCGATCGCGCCGATCACGGCGGCGGCCGACAACCGGGCGTCCTGGGCGGGCAGTTCACCCGAATCGACACCGGCGACGATGATCGTCTCGGCGAGGTCGTGATAGCCGCGCCGGTAGGTCAGCCGCTCCTCCTCGACGAGCGGGTCGACCGGTTCCGCCAGCAGCGCCCAGGCCGTACGGGGAGCACGCAGAGCACGGTACGAGAAGACCTCGACGAGGGCGCGCAACTGCTCGGCGACCCCCTCCCGGGCCCGTACGGCCCTGCGCACCGCGTCGAGCTCGTGGCCCGCGACGTGCCGGAAGACCGCGGCCAGCAGATCCTGCTTGGAGGCGAAGTGGTTGTACACGCTGCCGGTGGAGACGTCGGCCCGCCGGGCGAGCGCGGACACACTGGCGGCGGCGTAGCCGCCCTCGGCCAGCAGCTGCCGAGCCGCGTCGAGCAGCCGCTCGCGGTGCGCGAGCCGGGTCGCCTCCGTACGGGCGGTGGGTCGGTAGGCCACGATGATCTGAACCTCGATTCATATCTTCAACTCTCCACTCAACCACTGTCGCCCCCCTCGACGCAATGGTTCCGCGGCGGGTGAGAGGAAGCGGACACCGCCCCGGCCCGGCGGGAGCCCCTCGGGGGCCCGGCACCGGTGTGCCACGGGGGCGCCCCTCACATTTCGGCCCCGGTTCACCCGGCCGTTCCGGAACCGGGAAATCCTCCTGGCGGCGGCACCGGGGTCCAAACCGCGGAACGCTGCCGCCCCGCACGAAGGAGAACCACGCCCCATGTACCGCCCCGTGCCCGAATGGGCCGACCCCCAGGTGCCCGCCGAGTCGCTCGACCCCCAGGGGCTCAGCCGCCGAGGGCTGATGCGCCGCGCCGGCCTGTTCGGAGCGGCCTTCGCCGCCGCCTCGCTGCCGCTGCCCGCCCTGGCCGACGGGCGGGGGAACCGGTCCCACGGACACGGGCACGGGGGAGGCGACGGGCGCGCCCCCGATCTGGTCTACCTGGTCGGGGACCACCACAACCACTCCGTCTACAGCCACGACGCCAAGTACACCTTCTCCCAACTCGCCTCGGCGGGGCAGAAGTTCGGCCTCGACTGGATGGTCTTCACCGAGCACAGCAACGTCGGCCACGCCGAGCGCGGCGCCGCGCTCGAACACCGGGAGATCCTGCGGGCCCGTGCCGAGAACAGGCGCATGCTGATCTTCCAGGGGCTGGAGTGGTACATCCCCGGCGCCGAGCACTGCACCGTCTTCTCGCCGCCCGGACGGCACGAGGTCGACCTGCTCACCCGCTTCGAGGAGACCTTCGACGGCAAGCTGCTCGGCTACACGGCCGGCGCCCCGACGCACCCCGACACCCCGCGCAACGAGGCGCACGCGATCAAGGCCCTCAAGTGGCTGGCCGAGCAGCGCCGTACCCGGTACGTCGACGACGTCCTCGTCCTCGCCAACCACCCCATGCGGCTCGGCATCGACTCCCCGCACGAGATGCGCGGCTGGCGCGACGCCGCCCCCGAGATCATGATCGGCATGGAGGGCGCCCCCGGCGCCCAGGCCGGTGCGATCCCGGGCTGGCACCCGGACACCAACGTCCGCGGCGAGTACACCAATTCGCCCTCCGCCGACTCCTGGCCCGGCTACCCGCGCGAGGCGTACGTCACCTACGGCGGCTTCGACTGGGCGACCGCGACCGTCGGCGGCCTGTGGGACGCGATGCTGGCGGAGGGCAAGCTCTTCACCATCACCTCCAACTCCGACGTCCACCGCGTCGCACAGGACACCTGGGTCAACGGCGCCTGGCCGCCCGGACAGGACTTCGACGGCACCGGCCGCCTCCCCGACCCGTACGACACCACCGAGCCGCAGCCCGGCGGCGACTTCTGGCCCGGCCAGTTCAGCCGCACGCACGTCGGCGTCACCCGGTACGGCTACCGGCACGTGATGGAGGGGCTGCGGGCCGGTCGGGTCTGGGTCGACCACGGCCACCTCGTCGACGGCGTCGACGTCAAGGTGCGCGGCGAGCGCGGCAACAGCGCCACGCTCGGCGGCCGGCTGCGCGCCCGGCGCGGCGAACGGCTCACCCTCACCGTCACGGTGACCGCGGCCTCCCGCCGCAACCCGTACGGTGTGCTGCCGCGCCTGGAGCACGTCGACGTCATCCGCGGCGCGGTCCGCGGCCCGGCCGCCGACCGCGACGACTGGCACGCCCCGGACACCCGGGTCGCCCATACCGCCGATGTGTCGGGCCGCCGCGGCACGTACACCCTGCGCATCCCGGTCGGGCGCGCGGACGAATCGTTCTACCTGCGGCTGCGCGGCAGCGACGGCAGGCGCAACGGGACGGGCTTCCTCGGCGCGGCGATCGACCCGCACGGCCCGCAGCCGCACGAGCCCGGCAAGGGCAACCCGTGGCTCGACACCTGGTTCTACACCAACCCGGTCTTCGTGGACGTCGTGCGCTGAACCCGCCGGACGGCCGGGGCGGCCCGGGGAACGGGGCCGCCCCGACCGGCGCTCAGGCGTCCAGCGCCGCGGAGACCACGGCCTTCGCCTCCTCCTGGACCCGCGCGAGGTGGTCACCGCCCAGGAAGGACTCCGCGTAGATCTTGTAGACGTCCTCGGTGCCCGAAGGACGGGCGGCGAACCAGGCGTTCTCCGTGGTCACCTTGATGCCGCCGATCGGCGCGCCGTTGCCCGGCGCCTCCGTGAGCACGGCCGTGACCCGCTCACCGGCCAGGGTGTCGGCCGTGACCTGCTCGGGTGACAGCCGGGCGAGCACCGCCTTCTGCGCGCGGTCGGCGGGGGCGTCGATCCGGGCGTACGCCGGTTCGCCGAACCGCTCGGTGAGCGCCGCGTAGCGCTGGGAGGGGGACTCTCCCGTCACCGCGAGGATCTCGGAGGCGAGCAGCGCCAGGATGATGCCGTCCTTGTCGGTCGTCCACACCGAGCCGTCCCGGCGCAGGAACGACGCACCGGCGGACTCCTCGCCGCCGAAGCCGAGCGAGCCGTCCAGCAGCCCGTCCACGAACCACTTGAAGCCGACCGGGACCTCCACCAGTTCGCGGCCGAGGTCGGCGGCGACCCGGTCGATCATCCCCGACGAGACCAGCGTCTTGCCGACCCCCGCCGAGGCCGCCCACCGGTCGCGGTGCGCGTACAGGTAGCCGATGGCGACGGCGAGGTAGTGGTTCGGGTTCATCAGCCCGGCGTCCGGGGTCACGATGCCGTGCCGGTCGGCGTCGGCGTCGTTCCCCGTCGCGATCTGGAACCGGTCCCGCTGCTCGATCAACGAGGCCATCGCGTACGGCGAGGAGCAGTCCATCCGGATCTTCCCGTCCCAGTCCAGCGTCATGAAGCGCCAGGTGGGGTCCGTCAGCGGGTTGACCACGGTCAGGTCGAGCCGGTGCTCCTCGGCGATGCGGCCCCAGTACGCGACGGAGGCGCCGCCCAGCGGGTCGGCGCCGATGCGCACCCCGGCCGAGCGGATCGCGTCCAGGTCGAGCACCGACGGCAGGTCCGCCACGTACGCACCGAGGAAGTCGTACGTCCCGGTGGTCGACGCCGCCCGCGCCCGGGCGTACGGCAGCCGGCGCACGTCCTTCATGCCGCCGGCGATGATCTCGTTGGCCCGGTCCTGGATCCAGCCGGTGGCGTCCGACCCGGCCGGTCCGCCGTTCGGCGGGTTGTACTTGAACCCGCCGTCGCCGGGCGGGTTGTGGGACGGGGTGACCACCACGCCGTCGGCGAGCCGCGAGGTCCTGCCCCGGTTGTGGGCGAGCACCGCGTGCGACACCGCGGGCGTCGGGGTGTAGCCGTCCGCCGGGTCGACGAGCACGGTCACGTCGTTGGCGGCGAACACCTCCAGGGCGGTGACCCGGGCCGGCTCCGACAGCGCGTGGGTGTCGGCCCCCAGGAACAGCGGACCGTCCGTGCCCCGGCGCGCCCGGTACTCGCTGATGGCCTGGCTGGTGGCGGCGATGTGGTCCTCGTTGAACGCGGTGGCCGCGGACGAACCGCGGTGGCCGGAGGTGCCGAACGCCACCCGCTGGTCCGGTTCGGCCGGATCCGGACGCAGGGCGTAATACGCCGTCACCAGCCGGGCCACATCGGTGAGGTCCTCCGGCCGGGCCGGCTGTCCAGCTCGTTCGTGCGGCATCTGCCCACTCCTCCGTATCGGTCGGTCGTCATGATCTTTCCCCGCCACATCTTCGCGGGTGGCCGGTGCCGTCCGACGACCGCCCCGCCGCGGACCGGGCGGCGCGGGGGCGCCCGACGGCGGGCCGATTTCGTTGGAGCCACCGGGCCGCTGCGGCATATGTTCGTCCATGACGACGGACGGTTCACCGCGCACCGGACGACGCGATGGGATTTTGGCCGGACCAGGAGGGGCGAGATGACGACGGACGAGATGACGACGGCGGACGGGCACGCACGCAACGACGGTGTACGCGACGGCGGCGTACGGCTGCGCCGGGCCACCGCGGAGGACGCCGGTCCGCTCACCCGGCTCTTCCTCGCCTCCCGCGCCGCCGCCATGCCGTACCTGCCGAAGGTGCACAGCGACGAGGACACGCTCGCCTGGATGACCCATGTCGTCCTGCCCGGGACGACGGTGTGGATCGCGGAGACCGGCGCCGGGAACGGGACCGGGCGGGGGGAGCCGCTGGGGTTCGTCTCCGTGGACGGGGCCGAGCTGGAGCATCTGTACCTGCGTCCCGACGCGCGGCGCCGGGGCATCGGGTCGCTGCTGCTGGACCGGGCGCGCCGCTCCTCGGCCGGAGAGCTCACGCTGTACGTCTTCCGGCGCAACACCGACGCGCGGGCCTTCTACGAACGGCACGGCTTCACCGCGATCGCGTTCGACGACGGCAGCCGCAACGAGGAGCGGGAACCGGACGTCAGGTACCGGTGGACCGCGAACGGCTGACGAAGCCCGTTCCGCAGGTCCCGACGGGCCGTCGCGATCCCGACGCGGCCTCGTCGCCCCGCGTCAGGATCGCGGCGGGCCGGGGGCTGCGGCACAGTGGGCACATGGACGACCTGAATGCCCTCGCCGACGAGCACCTGGCCGCGGCCCGCGACTCCGCGCACGGCCGCAGCGCCCACCGCCTGCTGCACGAGGGGCCGCTGCGGCAGACCGTCATCTCCCTCACCGCCGGCTCCGCCCTCGACGAGCACAACGCCCCCGCCGCGGCCTCCCTCCAGGTGCTCCGCGGCCGGGTCCGGCTCACGGCGCCCTCGGGCGACGCGGAGCTGGGCGCCGGGACGCTCCACCCGATCCCGCAGGAGCGGCACGGGCTGCTGGCGCTGGAGGACGCCGTGGTGCTGCTGACCGCCGTCAACGAGTGACGGCCCCGGCACGGGCCCCGGCGGCCGCCCGCACCCGCTCCAGGATCCACATCACCAGGCTGCCCGCGGCGAGCGCCCCGCCCAGCAGGGAGATCCCGTTCCAGCCGGCCCGCGACCACACCACCGAGGCGAGCGCGGCCCCGGTCGCACCGCCCATGAAGAACAGCGTCATGTAGGCGGAGTTGATCCGGCTGCGGGCCTCCGGACGGAGCGCGTAGATCACGTGCTGGCCGCTGTTGAGCCCCGCCTGCTGGGCGATGTTCAGCAGGACCACCCCGACCGTCAGCCACAGCAGCGACGACCCGCCGGCCAGCATCGGCAGCCAGGAGAGCGTGAGCAGCACGGCCGCCGCCCCCGACACCAGCTGCACCCGGCCCCGGTCACTCAGCCGGGCCGCGATGTTCATGCCCACCACCCCGATGACGCCCACCAGTCCGAAGAGCCCGATGGCGGCGGCGCTCCAGCCGAAGGGATCCCGGGTCAGCAGGAACGTCAGCGCGGTCAGCTGCACGCTGTACGAGGCCATGGAGAACGCGCCGATGACCGCCCGCCTGCGCAGCACGGGTTCGTGCCGCAGCAGGGACAGCGTGGAGCGCAGCAGCCCGGTGTACGACATCGCGGCCGCGTCGCCCGTCCGGGGCAACCGGGGAAGCCGACGGTGCAGGAGCACCGCCATGACCGCCATGAGCAGGGCGTTCACCCAGTACACGGTCCGCCAGCCGCCCAGTTCGGACAGCGCGCCCGCGGCCAGCCGCCCGAACAGCCCGCCGAGCAGGACCCCGGACATGACCACGCCGACGACCCTGCCGCGTTCGGCCGGTGCCGCGAGGGCCGCCGCGAACGGCACCACGACCTGCGCCCCGACGGAGGCCAGCGCGGTCAGCAGGGTCCCGGCGATCAGCAGCGGGCCGGCCGGGGCGGCGGCCGTCACCAGGAGGAAGAGGGCGGTCAGCGCGAACAGTCCCACCGCGAGCCGCCGGCGGTCCAGGACGTCCCCGAGCGGGACGAGCAGGATCAGCCCCAGCGCGTACCCGGCCTGCGCGGCGGTCACGACCATCCCCGCCGCGGTGGTCCCGATGCCCAGGTTCAGCTCGATGAGGTCCAGGAGCGGCTGCGCGAAGTAGTTCCCGGCGCAGGAGAGACCGGCGGCGACGGCCATCAGCAGGACCAGGCCGCGGCTGAGCGCGGGCGGTTCGGGAAGGGCGCGGGCGACGGCCCGGCCTCGGGTCACGTGGGTGGAAAGAGCCATGCGCACAGCCTCTGTGAACTCCATCTATGAGTCCAACACATGTTTTTCATTTCATCGATCGTGGTTCACGATGGATGGATGGAACTCCAGCAGATGCGGTACGTGGTCGCGGTGGCCGAACTGGGCAGCTTCACGCGTGCCGCGAAGAGGTGTCTGGTCGTCCAGTCCGCGCTGAGCCATCAGATCGCCCGGCTGGAGAAGGAGTTGGGGGCCCGGCTCTTCGACCGCACCAGCCGCCGGGTACGGCTCACCGCGGCGGGCGAGGTGTTCCTGCCGGAGGCCCGGCAGGCGCTGGACGCGGCGGAGCGGGCCCGCTCCGAGGTCGCCGCCGCGGCGGGGGAGGTCCGCGGCCGTCTCGCGGTCGGCGCCATCCCGACCGTCTCCGCCGTCGACATCCCGGCCGCGCTGCGGGCGTTCCACCTCCGCTACCCGAAGGTGCGCATCGTCCTGCGGGACGGGGCGAGCAAGGACCTGGTCCAGGAGGTGCGGGACGGGACGCTCGACGTGGCGTTCCTGGGCGTGCTGCCGAGCTACCGGCCGAAGGGGGTGAGCGACCACGAGCTGAGCACCGGCGAGCTGGTCGCCGTCGTCGCCCCGGCCCACGACCTGGCGGGGCGGACGGAGGTGGACCTGGAACGGCTGGCGCGGGAGCTGTTCGTCGACTACCCCGACGGCACCGCCGCGCGGGCGCAGTCGGAGGAGGCGTTCGCGGCGATGGGGCTCTCCCGCGAGGTGGCGTTCGAGGTCAGCGGCACCGACTTCATCGTCCGGCTGGTCCGCAGCGGGCTCGGCATCGCCATGCTGCCGGCCGCCTTCGCGGCGGGACTGACCGGGGTGCGCGTGCTGTCCGTCCGCGACGCGCCCGCCCGGACGGAGCGGCTGGTCTGGAGCCGGTCCCGCCCCACCCCGGCGGCAGCGGCCTTCCTCGCCGGCCTCGGCATCGACCCGGACGCCGGTTCCTGAGGGGCGGATTCGCGCCGGATGCGCCACGGGGGCGACCGTCGAGGGATGCCCCGGCAGTCCGCTGGGCAGGTACAGGTGTACGAACCCGGGACGAGGGGCGGACCGGACGGCGGCGAGGAGCGTGTGACGTGAGGGAGCGGGCCGTGTGGCAATTCTCGGACGACCGGGGGCAGTTGGTGACCGCCGACCGCCGCCCGGAACGGATCCTGGCCTATGTGCAGGCCGGGGCGACCCTCTGGGACCACGGCATACGACCGAGCGGGCTGTTCGGCTCGGACCACGACGACCGCGCCGTGCCGGACGCCGCGAAGACCGGATCGCTGCCGCCGGACGAGATCGCCTACCTCGGCGCCGGCAGCGCCCTGGACGTGGACACCCTGCTGAGCGGCGGGCCCGACCTCGTGGTGGCCGTCAGCTACGGCGCCGGTCACGTCTACGGGCTCGCGCCGGAGACCGCCAAGCACCTGGAGGAGCAGGTCCCGGTCGTCGTCATCGACGTGGGCCGGGCACGCACCTTCGCGGAGATCGGCGACCGGTTCGCCCGGCTGGCCCACTCGCTCGGCGCGGCGGAGCCCGCGACGGCGACCCGGGAACTGGACGCCGCCCGGGACCGGCTGCGCACGCTCACCGCCGCCCCGTCCGGCCCCCGGGTCCTCGCCCTCTCCCCGGCCGGACAGGAGCAGGTCCACCTCGCCCGCCCCCGCACGTGGCCCGAGCTGCGGGTGCTGGCCGAGCTGGGCGTCGACGTCGTGGAACCGGCCGAGGGGCCCGGGGCGAGCTGGTCCACGGTCGACTGGGCGCGGGCCGCGGCCCTCTCCCCGGCCGTCGTGCTCGCCGACATCCGGTCCAACGCCGCGCCGCTCGACGAACTCCGGACGAACACCGACTGGGCGGCGATCGAACGGACCGCGCGAGTGGTGCCGTGGAACCCCGAACCGGTCTGCAGCGCGCGGGCCCACGCGCACTTCCTGACCCTGGTGGCCGACGCGCTGGAGGCCGCCCGGCACTGAGTGCGCCCCGCGCCGTCCCCGTACCGTGGCCCGTACGCACCCCGGAACACGGCCCGGGACCGAGCCCCCGGCCCCGAAGGGCCGGGGGATTTCGCCTGCCGCGCTCCGGCGCCGTCGGCCGGCCCCCCGACGCGGGACGGACGTCGGCGGGTGCCGGCAGCGGGGCCCCGCCGCGCACACGGCAGGATCGGACCCGACGCGTCCAGGACGCCCCGCCACCGCACTCCAGGAGAGCCCACCCTCATGCTCGACAGACTCGACCCGCTGGTCATCGGCGAATGCGTCGCCGACATCGTCCGGCTGCCGGGCACGGCCGACCGGGTCCACCCGGGCGGCAGCCCGGCCAACGTCGCCCTCGGCCTGGCCCGGCTCGGGCACGACACCACCCTGCTCACCCAGCTCGGCCCGGACGCCAACGGGCGGCTGATCAGGAACCACCTGACCGGGGCCGGTGTCGAGGTGCGCACGGACGGGGCCACGGCCGCCACCCCGTCGGCGGCCGTGACCCTGGACGCCGGGGGCCGGGCCGCGTACACCTTCGAGATCACCTGGACGCTCGGCCCGGTCGCCCTGGACCGGACCCCGCGCCACGTCCACATCGGATCCGTCGCGACGGTGATGGAACCGGGCGCGGCGACCGTCCTCGGCGCCGTCGAGTCGCTGCGGGCGTCCGCGACCGTCAGCTACGACCCCAACGTGCGGCCCGAACTGATGGGGGACCACGGGGACGCCGTGCGCAGGGTCGAGCGGTGCGTCGCGCTCGGCGACGTGGTCAAGGCGAGCGACGAGGACCTGGCATGGCTCTACCCGGGCCAGGACCCCGGACGGGTCGCCGAACGCTGGCTGGCCACCGGCCCGGCCCTGGTCATGGTCACCCGGGGCGGCGACGGCGCGCTGGCCTTCCTGCCCGGCGCACGCGTGGCGGTCGACGCCCTGCCCGTCGAGGTCGTCGACACGGTGGGGGCGGGCGACGCCTTCATGTCGGGCACCCTGCACGCCCTCGCCGCGCACGGGCTGCTCGGCGCCGACGGCCGGGAACGGCTGCGTGCGACGGACCGGGGCACGGTGGCCGACGTCCTGCGCCACGCGGTGGCCTCCGCCGCCGTGACCGTCTCCCGGGCCGGTGCCAACCCGCCGGACGCGACGGAGCTGGCGACGGCCCTCGAACGGGCCTGAACACCGGGCGCGCCGCCCCGGCCCGCGCGGCGCGCCGCCACTGCTGCGACCGGGTGGGAACACTCACCACGACGCGCGCAGCCGTTCGACCCGTCGGGGGTGTCAATGACCCGTTCGGGTAATGGGCCGCATCCTCTCCGGGGCTACTGCCGTTCGACAACCGGTAGGCGTGATCGATTACGGAGGAGGGGGCGGAACATGGCGCGGGTCGGCATGGGTGTCGCGGTGACGGGACTGGGGCTGGTGACGCCCGCGGGCGCGGAGGAGCGGACCTTCTGGGAAGGACTGTGCGCCGGGGTGTCGGTGGCCCGCGGCTGCGAGGAACTGGCCGGGCTGCCGGTCGACTTCGGCTGTCCGGTGGACGGGATCGACCTGGACCGGGCCGTCGGCGGGCGGGCGGTCTGGCGCATGGCGCGGTTCGTGAAGATGGCGCTGGTCGCCGCCCGCCGGGCGGTGGCGGACGCCGGTCTCTCGCCCGAGCGGTGGGACGGCGACCGGGTCGGCGTGGTGCTCGGCGTGGGGGTGGGGGCGGTCTCCGTCCTCGTCGACAACGTGCGCCGGCTCGACGACGGCGGACCGGACGCGGTCTCGCCGCTCCTGGTCCCGATGATGATGCCCAACGCCGCCGCCGGGGAGGTGGCCATCGCCCTGCGGGCGCACGGCCCCAGCCTGGCACCGGCGACCGCCTGCGCGTCCGGGGCCACGGCGCTCGCCGTCGCCCGCGACCTGTTGACGAGCGGCCGGTGCGACGTGGTGGTGGCCGGCGGCGCGGAGTCCGTGCTGACCCCGCTGGTGGTGAGCGCCTTCGCGGGGATGGGCGCGCTCTCCCCGCGCGGGGACGACCCGGCGGGGGCGTCGCGGCCGTTCGCCGCCGACCGGGACGGCTTCGTGATTGGCGAGGGCGCCGCCGTGCTCGTACTGGAACGCACGGACGACGCGCTCGCCCGCGGTGCCCGCCCGCGCGCCCTGCTGACCGGTGCGGGCTCCGCCACCGACGCCCACCACCCCACGGCCCCGGCGCCGGACGGCGGCGGGGCGCGCAAGGCCGTCGAGTCCGCGCTGGCGGAGGCGGGCTGGGCGGCCCACGAGGTCGACCACATCAACGCGCACGGCACGTCCACGGTGCTGAACGACGCGATGGAGGCCGCCCTGATCTCGTCGCTCTTCCCCCACCGCCCGTCGGTGACCGCCCCCAAGGGGGTGCTCGGACACACCCTCGCCGCGGCCGGGGCGATCGAGGCGGCCGCCACCGTACTGACCCTGGAGCACGGCCTCGTACCGCCCATCGCCAATCTGGACTCGCTGCCCGGCGAGTTCGGCCTGGACTGCGTGGTCAAGGAGCCCCGCCCCCAGCGCGTCGAGCGGGCGCTGAGCCACTCCTTCGGCTTCGGCGGGCACAACGTCGTGCTCGCCTTCCAGCGGTTCGCGGGCGACGGCCCGCCGCGCACGGAACCGGGTGTCCTCGCCATTGCTTGATCGTTATATTTTCATGACCGCAACGATCGACAGCCCTTCCGCCGAACGGTCCACGGATCTGCTCACCGGTGTCCTCCTCGGCGACGACTTCCGCCGGGAACACGGCCCGTGGCGACGGATGATCAGCACGGAACCGTTCCGCCGTTCCGACCTGCGCACCCCCGACGAGCGCCTGGCCCTCGTGTACGAGCGGCTGCGCGTCCTCAACGAATGCCTGGACAGCGGCGCCCGGCTGGCCGCCGACCCGCGCGCCCTCGCGGCCCTGCACGAATGGCTCGGCCCGGTCGACCCGGCGCTCGCCACGGTGGCCGGAATCCACTACAACCTCTTCCTCGGCAGCCTCCTCGACCACGGGGGCGACACCCCCCGCGACCTCTCCGACTTCCTCCGGCTGCGCAGCGTCGGCACCTTCCTCTGCACGGAGGTGGCGCACGGCAACGACGCCGCGGCCGTCGAGACCACGGCCTCCTACGACCGCGGACGCGACGGGTTCGTGCTGCACACCCCGCACGCCGGGGCCCAGAAGTTCATGCCCAACACCAGCCCGGTCGGCGGCCCGAAGACCGGACTGGTGGCGGCCCGGCTGATCGTCGACGGGGACGACCACGGCGTCTTCCTCTTCCTCGTGCCGCTCACCGACGCCGTACGAGCCCTGCCCGGCATCCGGGTGCGTCGGCTGCCCGCCCGCACCGGCAGCCCGGTGGACCACTGCCTGACCTCCTTCGACCGGGTCTTCGTGGAGCGCGCGGCGCTGCTCGGCGGGGAGCACGGACGCATCGGTGACGACGGGGAGTTCAGCAGTGCCGTGGCCAACCGGAGGCGCCGTTTCCTGGCCTCGATCGGCCGGGTCACCTCCGGCAAGATCTCGATGACCGCCTGCGCGGTCGGCTCGGCCCGCGCGACGCTCGCCGTGGCCGTCCGCTACGGGGGGCACCGGTACATCTCGGGTCCCCGCGGCTCGCGGCCGGTGCCGGTGATCGCCCACCGCAGCCACCACGGCCCGCTCGCCCACGCCATGGCCACCGTCTTCGCGATGAGCCTGCTGCACCGCAGGGCCCTGGACCGCTGGGAGCGGGCGGAGCCGGGGGAGGGGCAGGAGGACGCGGAGCGGCTGGTCGCCGTCGCCAAGGGGTGGATCACCTGGCGGGCGCGGTCCGTGATCGTCGAGTGCCGGGAACGCTGCGGGGCCCAGGCGCTCCTGGAGCACAACGGCATGAGCGAACTGGTCACCGGGGTGGAGGGCGCCATCACCGCCGAGGGCGACAACGTGGCCATCCACGCCAAGGCGGCCGCCGAGATGCTCTTCGCCGCCCCGTCGGCCGGGGCCGACGAACCCCCCGCCGCGACGGCCGGCGCGCTCGACGACCCCCGGTTCCTCGGCGGGCTGCTCGCGGCGCTGGAACGGATCTGGTTCGCGCGGGCCGGGGAACGGATCGGCCTCGCCCCGCAGGGCGACCGGCTGGCCCGGTGGAACGCGGCGTCCGGGCCCGCGCTGCGGGGGGTCGAGGCGCACGCGTGCAGCCAGGCGGCCGAGGCGTACGCGGAGGCGGTGGCCGCCCTGCCCGAGGGGCCCGCCAGGGACCGGCTCGACGAGCTGCAACGGCTGTTCGCGCTCGACGTCGTCGCCCGCAACAGCGGTGATCTGCTGGCCGCAGGATATTTGACGGCCAGTCAGGTCATGGGGCTGCCGGACGCGCTGGAGGAGCTGGTCGCCGCCGTCGCCCCCCGGCTCCCGGACCTCGTCGAGTCCTTCGCGCTGCCGCCGCAGGTGCTCGCGGACTGGCCCATCGCCGGTGCCGACTACCAGGACGCGTACGACGATCCGGCCGCCTCCTGGCACACGGACGGGGACCGGACGACGGCAGGGGAGGGGCGATGAGAGCCATGGGGGCGGTGGGAACAGGCGTACGTCCCTGCCGGGTCAGGGAGGCCGCCGGGGCCCTCGGGGTCCGTGTGGTCCTGCTGGCTTTCTGGGGCACGACGGCGGTTCTGGCCCGGTGGTGCCCGGGGCGCGGGGAGAGCGGTGCCGAATCGGTTCGGCACAAGGCGTAACTGGAGCCACTCCACTCAGTTGATCCGACGTGGGGACGACGTTCCCCCCGGGCCCGGCAGCCGGACCGAAAGACGGCCGGACGACGGCCGAACGACGAAGAGGAAGATCATGAGTGCGATTCATCCCAAGATCACCGAGGTGCTGACGCACATCTTCAAAGTGCCCGTCGGCGAGATCCGCCCGGACTCCACGATGGACAGCCTGGAGATGGACTCCCTGGCCGCCGCCGAGTTCGCCGTCCTCCTCAGGGAGACCGCCGACGGCGACCAGGACTTCGACCGGCTCCCCAAGAACGCCACCCTCGCCGACATCACCCGGTTCATCGAGGCGGCCGGCGGCGGGGCGCTGGTGGTCGGCGAGAGCGCGATGAGCAGCGCCCGATGAACAAACCGGCCATCGCCGTCACCGGCCTGGGCATGATCACCCCGGTCGGCAACGACACCGAGTCCACCTGGAACGGTGTGTGCGCCGGTGTCTCGCCGGCCCGCACCGTCGCGGAACTGGAAGGGTGCGAGATCGACTTCGCCTGCGTCGTCGACGGCATCGACCTGGACGCGGCGATCGGCGGCCGGGCGGCCTTCCGCATGGGGAGATACGTGAAGTTCGCCGTCCTCGCCGCCCGGGAGGCGGTCGCCGACGCCGGACTGGACCCGGCCCGGTGGGACGGCGGCCGGGTCGCGGTGGTCGTCGGCACCAGCAGCGGGGGCTCGGCCTCACTGACCGAGCAGGCCGTGGTGCTCGAACGGTCGGGGGCCGGGGCCACCTCCCCCTCGGGCATCCTGCTCACGATCCCGAACATGCCCGCCGCCGAGATCGCGATCCAGATGAAGGCCACCGGGCCCAGCCTGGCGCCCTGCACCGCCTGCTCGTCCGGTGCCACCGCACTGTCCGTCGCCCGCGACCTGCTGGCCACCGGGCAGTGCGACATCGCCATCGCGGGAGCCACCGAGTCGATCATCTACCCGGTGGCCATGGCAGGGTTCGCCAGGTCCGGGGCCGGGGCCCGGAAGGACGGCGACCCCGCCCTGCTCTGCCGGCCCTTCGCGGCCGACCGCGCCGGGCTGGTCATGGGGGAGGGCGCCGCCGTCATGGTGCTGGAACGGGCGGACGACGCCGATGCCCGGGGCGCCGTGCCCCGGGCCCTGCTGGCCGGCACCGGCGCGACCACCGACGCCCACCACCCGATCCGTCCCCATCCTTCCGGCGCGGTCGCCCGGGCGGCGGTGGAGGCCGCGTTGCGCGACGCGGACTGGGCGGCCGAGGACGTCGACCACGTCAACGCCCACGGCACGGCGACCCCGGCCAACGACGCCACCGAGGCCGCCCTCATCGCCCGGGTCTACCCCCACCGGCCCCCCGTGACCGCGCCCAAGGGCGTGCTGGGGCACTGCATGGGGGCGGCCGGGGCGATCGAGGCCGGGCTGACGATCCTCACGCTCCAGCGCGGTGTCGTACCGCCGATCGCCAACCTGGACGCCCCGGCGCCCGGGTTCGACATCGACTGCGTCACCAAGCAGCCCCTGCACCGGACCGTCCGGCGCGCCGTCAGCCACTCCTTCGGATTCGGCGGGCACAACGCCGTGCTCGCCCTCCAGCGTCCGTAGGCCGCGTCGGCGCCCACCGGACACGGCCCGCCCGACGGCCGCGGCGCGCGGCGCCGTCCCCGGTCCGTCGGCATGGGGTCCCGCCGGGCCCGCGGCGCCCGGTACCCACCGGCCACCGCGGGACACGCCCCGCAGGGCGTACGGCGGGACCCGGGGCCTCTCGTCCGGATCATGCCGGGCTCACGTGCCCCGGGGTCTCCCCGAGCTCCCGGCTCCGCCAGGGCCTTGCGGTCGCACGCACCGGACCCCGCTCACCGGTCCGGCCCGATCCGGACGGAAGGCCCTGGCGGACCCGGCCCGGTAGGTCAGCGGCGGCGACCCCGGCCGAACTCGCCTCCCGTGTCCTTGCCGCCGGTCTGGGTGCCGTCCGCGTAGTCGATCTGCTCCTTGCGGAGTTCGGCGGAGACCTCCTTCTGCTCGGTCACCTTCCGGGTCTCCATGCGCACCCGCTCCACGGGCACGGTCTCCTTGCGGGTGGTGGCGCGTTCGGCGTGCAGGGTGACCTCGATGTCCTGCTCGCGGATGTCCGCGCGCCCCGCCGGGCGGTCGCCGGGCTGGAGCGGTTCGCGCACCAGGCGCACCTCCTCGTGCGTCACGGGCACGGTCCGGGTGACGTTCTCGGTGACCACGTACTTGTGCAGCCGGGCCTTCCCGCTCTCGTACTCCTCGGTGCCGACCTGCAGCTGCTCCTCGCAGCGGATCATCTCCTCCTTGCCGCCCGGGTCGGCGGCGGACCGTTCGGAGCCGGCCCCGGCGCCGACGAGCGGACGGGCGGTGCCGGCCGCCCCGGTCTCGCGGCGCCCGCCCTGCCCCGTGCCGGACATGCCGGACGAGGTGGTACGGGCCGTTCCCGTGCCGGAGGCGGTGGTGCCGGGCATGGGCGTCCGGCCGGTCCCGGCGGTGCGTCCGGTGTCCGCCGCGCCCATGGCGCCGGTACCGGCCGCTCCCGCCGTTCCCGTGGTGCCGGCTCCCGGCCGGTCGCCGAACGAGGTGGCGGTGTTCCTGGGGAGGCCGTAGTGGTTGTAGAGCTCTTCCTCCTCCGCCACGGACAGATGTGCGTCCGCGTCCACCCGGGGCGCTTCCTTGACCCGTTCCTTCGGATGCGAGATGTGCAGGTCGGACCCCACTCGGCGGGCCCCGGCCAGCGGGACGAAGCTCTCCTTCATGCCGAACAGTCCGGTTTTCACCGTGATCCAGTCCGGGCGGCCGGTGTTGTCGTCGACGTACACCCGGCCCACACTGCCGACCTTCTCACCGTCGGTGTCGTACACCGTCAGGCCGTCGAGCTCTCCGGAATCCGTGAAACCGCCAGCGGTTCCCATGGCCGATTCCTCCTCGCCCGGGCGCGTCCTGTGGCGGGTCCATCAGGTGAGGCGCGTCCGAATTCCATCGCGCCTCACCCGGATGGACGCTGCAACTTCCCGGCCCCCGGCATCCGGCTGCCGCGCCTTCGGCGGTTCGGCGCTGGCCGCCCGCCGCGGCGATGCACGTCCCCGCACGGGGTTAGGCCGATCGGGTGACGTGGGAGCGGGAACCGGGCCGGGGTCCGGCGCCGCCGGAACGGTACGACCGCCACGGGCGGTCCACCCGGCCGCCGGACCTCCGGCACATATGATCGACGGGCCACAAGCCGACCCCGTCCAGCCGCGCCACCGGAGGTGCCCCATCGGTTCCGTACGCATCCGGCTGCCCGAGCAGCGCGGCGAACTGCTGGCCCGGCACGAGGACGGCGCGGACCTCCACCATCTGGTGTGGCGCCTCGGACCGGGGTGGCGGGTGTGCTCCAGCGCCGTGCTCGGCGGCGGCATCGGCCCGCGCGAGTGGATCCTCAACGCCCAGGTGCCCGGTGGCTACCCGCGCCTGGACCCCGACCGGCACCTCGCGGAGATCGCCGCCGCGGAAGGTCTCACCGGCCCCGGCGCGGGACTGATGACCGCCGCCGACGTCACCGCGCACACCCGCGCGACCGACGGGGGAGCGACCGCGACCGCCACCTGCGGCCTGGGCGTGCGCGGCTGGGCGGCCGCCCCGGCGGAGGGGACCCAGGGGCCGCCGCCCCCGGGCACGATCAACATCGTCGTCACCCTCCCCGTGCCACTCTCCGACGCCGCGCTCGTCAACGCGGTCGCCACCGCCACCGAGGCCAAGGTCCAGGCGCTCCTGGACGCGGGCCTCGACTGCTCGGGCACCCCCACCGACGCCGTGTGCGTCGCGGTGCCCGCCCCGGGGCCCCGTCCCGCCGAACTCTTCGCCGGGCCGCGCTCCCGCTGGGGCGCGCGACTCGCCAGGGCCGTGCACGCTGCCGTCCTCGACGGGGCGCGGCGGCAATCCTGAGCACCACGGCGCCGCGCACCGCCCCCGGGGCGCGGCCGACGAAGGGAGCCCACGCATGACCCCGAGCGCCACCGACCCCGCCCCGCAGCGGCCGGTCGTCGCCGTCCTCGGCACCGGAACCATGGGATCGGGCATGGCCCGCAGCCTGCTCAGGGCCGGAATCGAGGTCCGCGCCTGGAACCGTACGCACGCCAGGGCGGCCCCGCTCGCGGCCGACGGCGCCACGGTCGCGGAGACGGCCGAGCAGGCCGTGCGCGGCGCCGACGTCGTCCTCACCATGCTCAACGACGGACCTTCCGTGGCCGCCGCGCTCGACGCCGCGGCCGGGGGGCTGCACACCGGTCAGGCGCTGCTCCAGAGCACGACGGTCGGGCCCGACGCCACCGCCGAGCTCGCCCGGCGCACGGCGGAGCTGGGACCGGTCTATCTCGACGCGCCGGTCTCCGGTACGAAACAGCCCGCGGAAGAAGGCGCGTTGACGGTCTTCGTCGCGGGCCCGGCCGCCGTCCGCGGGAGGGTCGAACCCGTGCTGGACGCGATCGGGCGGCGCACGGTCTGGGTCGACGAGGCCCCGGGGGCGGCCTCGCGGCTCAAGCTCGTGGTCAACACCTGGGTGATCACCATGGTCAACAACATCGCCGAGTGCCTCAACCTCGCCGAGGGGCTGGGCGTCGATCCGCGGACCTTCCTCGACGTCATGAAGGGCGGCCCGCTGGACACCGCCTATCTGCAGGGGAAGTCCGCCGCGGTCCTCTCCGGCGACCTCGCCCCGAGCTTCGCCCTGTCCACCGCGCTCAAGGATACCCGGCTCATCCTGGACGCGGCGCGGGCGGCGGGGGTGCGGCTGGACCTGGTCGAGGCGTCGGCCGAACGCTTCGCGCGCGCCGAGGCGGCGGGACACGGCGGCGAGGACATGATCGCCACGTACTACGCGGGCCGCGCCCCGGACGCCACCGCCGGCTGAGCCCCGCCGCCCGGTGCCGGGCGTTCCGGGCGGCCCCGGGCCGTCGCGGCGGGGGTCATTCCTCGACGAACATCCCGCTGCGGAGCTTGTGGAGGATCCGGCCGAGCAGCCGGGACACGTGCATCTGCGAGATGCCCAGCTCCTTGCCGATCAGGGCCTGCGTCATCTCCTGGCCGAAACGCATGTCGATGATGCGCCGCTCCCGGCTGTCGAGGCGGCCGAGGAGCGGCGCGAGCGTGTGCAGGTTCTCGACCGCTTCCAGGGCGGGGTCCGGGCCGCCGAGCACATCGGCGAAGGTGCGCCCCCGCTTGTCGGGCCGCCCGTGGGCGGCCGGGGCGGCCGGCATGTCCAGCGAGCCCGCCGCGTACCCGTTGGCCGCCACGATGCCCTCGGTGACCTCGTTCTCGCTCAGCCCGAGCTGCTCGGCGAGCTCCGGGACGGTGGGGTCGCGGTCGAGCTCGGTGACCAGCGACTCCTTGGTCCGGGCGAGGTCCACCCGCAACTCCTGCAACCGGCGCGGGACGTGCACCGCCCAGGTGGTGTCGCGGAAGAATCGTTTGATCTCCCCGGTGATGTACGGGATCGCGAAGGTGGTGAACTCCACCTCGCGGGAGAGGTCGAACCGGTCGATGGCCTTGATCAGCCCGATGGTGCCGACCTGGACGATGTCCTCCATGTCGTCGCCCCGGCTGCGGAACCGCCCCGCGGCGAACCGGACGAGGGAGAGGTTCATCTCGATGAGGGTGTTGCGCGCGTACTGATGGGCGGGGGTCCCCTCCTCCAGGACCCGGAGCCGGTCGAAGAACAGCCGGGACAGCTCGCGCGCGTCGGCCGGGGCGACCTTCCCCGCGTCCTCGATCCACGGCAGTCCGCCGCTGTCCCCGGCTGTTTCCGCGGCCGGTGCGCCCCCGTCGGGCTCCGGGCCGGTCGCCGGAACCGCGTCGGTGCCGGCCGGTGTGTCGTCCGGTACCGGTCGTGCGCGGTCCGTGCTCCCGGTCCGCTCCGCACCGGCGGTCCGCGCAGTGTGCGCCGTCATCTCGTCACGCTCCCCTGGTCGAAGGCCATGAGGTGTGAGCGCCTGCCCACGGAGGAAGATCCCATGCGGGGAAACGGGAAGTCGATCAGGCCGGGCGGCGGCAATGGCCGGGAATCGTCGTGATGCCCCGTCATATCAGCCTGGAAGAACGGCGGAAGGACGGAGGTGGGTGGCGGTGCGGGCGGCCGGCACGGCCGGGACGGCGAAACCGCCCCACCGGTACGGGGGAGCCCGGTGGGGCGGTCTCCTTCAGACTGCCACAGCCATCGGCGCAATGGGGACCGATCGGCGCATATCCAACGGTAGTTGAGTCGAAATCGACGGTGCGGCCACCCGTGGACCACGGGCGCCGGTCACCGTACCGGCCCTGCCCGCGATGCCTGATGGGTAATCAGGAGGCGGGGTGGGCCGGCCGGGAGAGGCGCTCCCAGAGGTTTTCCAGATGCGTGTGCACGACCTCCCGTGCCTCCTGCGGCCCGAGGTGGCCGATGAGGACGTGCGCGGTGAGGCCGTCCGCGAGGGCGAGGAGTGTGCGGGCCTCGACGAGCGGATCGAACGGCGCGGCACCCTCTGGGCCCCCGGCGTCCTCGGCGCTTTTCGCGGCTTCTGCGGCGAGCCGGGCGAACACCCCTTGCAGGGCCGCGTAGTTCGACCGGAGCGTCCGGGCGAGAGACTCGTCCACGGCGGCCTGCGCGAGGAAGGCGAGCCAGACCCTGGCCTCGGCGCGGTGCGCCTCGTCGAGCAGCGACACCTCGGCGGCCGCGTGCCCCAGGGCGGTGCGGGCCGACTGGGCCGGGCTCCTGACGAGGCGGGCGCGCACCCGCTGGCCCACCTGCTCGCCGATGTGGCCGAGCGTGAACACGAGCATCTCCTCCTTGGTGCGGAAACACCGCTGGACGGCGCCCATCGACACCTGCGCGCGGGCGGCGACGTCGCGAAGGGTCACGCCCTCCAGCCCGTGTTCGTCGGCGAGGCGGCAGACCGCCTCGGCGATGAGATGACGCCGGCCCGCGTGATCCACCTGCTTGGGCATGTCCGGCCGCCTCCTGTCCGTGTCCCCGGTCGTTTCCGGGGCGCAGTTT
This sequence comes from Streptomyces sp. NPDC002669, assembly GCF_042889165.1. NCBI lineage: Bacteria > Bacillati > Actinomycetota > Actinomycetes > Kitasatosporales > Streptomycetaceae > Streptomyces > Streptomyces sp. NPDC002669. Next base: position 128,033 of record NZ_JBIAQQ010000017.1, read on the forward strand.
ATTCGATGCACCCGTATCGGTTCCGGGGTACCGTTCCGATACAGGCGCATCGGAACGTGTGCCGGAGGAGACCGCGCGCCGTCCGGGCGCGCGCCGGGGAGGAAGGAACCGCCGTGCGGGACCCCTTGTGGAAGATGTCCGCCACCGAGCAGGCGGAGGCGGTGCGCACGGCCGGGATCTCGGCCGTCGAGCTGATCGACAGCCACCTGGAGCGCATCGCCGAGGTGAACCCGCGGGTGAACGCGGTCACCCAGCTCCTGGCGGAGCGGGCCCGGGCGGACGCGGCGCGGACGGACCGGCGGCGGGCCGCGGGCGAGGAGCTGGGGCCGCTCGCGGGCGTGCCGTTCACGGTGAAGGAGAGCACCCCAATCGAGGGCGTGCCGACCACGTTCGGCGCGAAGCGGTTCCGCGACCTGGTCGCCCGGGCCGACGCGCCCCCGGTGGCGCGGCTGCGCGCGGCCGGGGCGATCCCCATCGGGCACAGCAACATGCCGACCCTGATCCTGGCGGGGATGCACACCCGGAGCGAACTGTTCGGCGACACGGCCAATCCGTGGCACCCCGGCCTGACCCCGGGCGGCTCCAGCGGGGGCGACGCGGCGGCCGTCGCCACGGGCATGGCACCGCTGGGGCTCGGCAACGACTCCGGGGGATCGGTGCGCGTCCCGGCCCAGTTCTGCGGCGTGGCCGGATTGAAGCCGTCCACGGGCCGGTTCCCGGCGGACCACCGCGTCCTCGGCCCGGACGACCCGGGCCCGGCCTCCCAGATGCTGGTCACCGACGGCCCGCTGGCCCGGAGCGTGGCCGACCTCCGGCTGGCCTACGAGGTGCTGGCCGGGACCGACCCGCGCGACCCGAGGGCCGTGCCGGTGCCCCTGCGCGGCGAACCGCTGCCCGGCCCGGTGCGGGTCGCGGTCGTGGCGGACCCCGGCGGGCACGGCGTCCACCCCGCCGTGCGCGGGGCCGTCCGGGCCGCCGCCGACGCCCTGCGCGACGCCGGGTACGAGGTGTGCGAGGTGGAGGACGTGCCCCGGATCGACGAGGCGCTCGACGCGTACGGCCGGATCACCGTGACCGAGTTCGCCCCCACCTGGCCGGTGGTGCGCACGCTGCTCGGCGACGGCGGGGACCGCTACATCGCGAGGGCGATGGAGCGGACGCCGCCCGCGAGCGCCGACGAGCTCATGAAGCTGATGGGCACCTGGATGGGCATCCGCCGCTCGTGGGCCGAGTTCCTCGACACGTACCCGCTGCTGCTCGGCCCCTCGTTCACCGAACCGCCGGTCGAGCCGGGGCTGGAGTCGCGCGACGACGCGGGCCGGGACCGGGTCGGTTCGGGCATGCGCCTGTGCACCGTGACCAGCTTCGTGGGCGTGCCCGCCGTGGCCGTGCCGACGGGCCTGGCCGACGGGCTCCCCTGCGGGGTCCAGATCGTCGGACGCGCCTTCCGGGAGGACCTGTGCCTGGACGCGGCCCGGGCGGTCGAGGACCGGCTCGGAGTGCTCACCCCGATCGACCCGCGCCCGGCGGGCCCGACCGGCTGACCCGGGCCGCCCGGCCGCGGCGCGTGCCGGACCCGCGCGCCCGGCACGACCCGGACGGCGGGCCCGGCCGTCGCGGCTCGATGAGCACCTCGGCCCCGGGAATACCCGCAGGCACGCGGGCTTTGCTGTTGCTGTGGCGGCCGGTCCGGCCGCCGGTACCGGGAACAGGAGAGGGAGCCATGCCCCAGGCGTACGTGTTCACCCGCAACGGCGGACCGGAGGTGGAGGCACTCGTCGAGCGGGACGTGCCGGTGCCGGGGCCCGGCGAACTGCTCGTCGCGGTCCGGGCGGCCGGGGTCAACCCGGTCGACTGGAAGCTGCGCACGGGGTACGTCAGGCCGGGCGGCGAGCGGCAGCCGTTCCCCACCGTCTTCGGCAGCGAGGCCGCCGGGGTCGTCGAGGCCGTCGGGCCGGGGGTCGAGGGCTTCGCGGTCGGGGACGAGGTCTTCGGCAACCCGGTGGCCGGCGGGTACGCCGAGTACACCCTGCTGCCCGTGGCGGTGACGGCGCACAAGCCGGCCGGACTGTCGTTCGTCGACGCGGCGGTGCTGCCGGTCGCGGCGGCCACCGCGTACGACGGCATCCGGCAGCTCGGCCTCGCCCCCGGCGCCACCCTCCTCGTCACCGGGGCCGGGGGCGGAGTGGGGACGGCGGCGGTGCAGCTCGCACGGCACGAGGGCGTCCGGGTCGTCGGTGTCGCGAGCGCCGCCAAGAAGGACTTCGTCGAGTCGCTCGGCGCGGTCCACGTCGACTCCGGTCCCGGCTTCGCCGAACGGGTCCGGGCGGCGGCCCCCGAGGGCATCGACGCGGTCTTCGACCTGGTCGGCGGCGACACGCTCAGGGCCGCGGCCCCGCTGCTCGCGGACCCGGCCGCACTGATCAGCGCGGGCGGCAAGCCGCTGGCCGTGGAGCTCGGCGGGGCGGCGGTCGCACGGGCCCGCACCCGCGCCGTCCTCGAAGCGGTGGCGGACCTCGCCGTCACCGGAGTCCTGCGGGCACGGGTGACCCGGACCTTCCCGCTGGCGGAGGCGGAACGGGCGCTGCGTGCCGTGGAGGACGGGCACGTGCTCGGCAAGGTCGTGATCGAGGTGGCCCGATGAGCCCCCGGTCCTCCGCCGGCCCGCACCCGCTGGACAACCCGGTCCGCGCCGCGCTGACCGGCCCGCACGGCCACTTCGCCGAGCGCCGCGGCCGCATCCTGCGCTACCCGGTGGACGTGGCCCCCTGGGTCGCGCTCCCGGAGGAGCCGCAGGCCGAGGACTGGGCCGACGCCGCGGCGCTCGCCGGACCCGGGGGCGCCATCTCCATCACCGCCTTCCGGGAGCCGCCGCCGAAGGACTGGGAGGTCTTCTTCGACGCCGAGGGCGTCCAGCTCGTCGACGCCGGGGTCGAGGCCGCCCCGTTCCCGCAGGCCGTACGGCTCGGACCCGCCGACGTGCCCGACATGCTCGCCCTGGTCGAGCGCACCCGGCCCGGACCCTTCCTGCCCCGCACCGTCGAACTGGGCACCTACCTCGGGGTCCGGCGCGAAGGGGTGCTCGTCGCGATGGCCGGCGAACGGCTGCGCCTGCCCGGCTGGAGCGAGATCAGCGCCGTCTGCACCGACGAGTCGGTACGCGGCCAGGGGCTCGGCACCGGCCTCGTGCGCGCCGTCGTCCACGAGATCGGGCAGCGCGGCGAAACGGCGTTCCTGCACGCCGCGGCCTCCAACACCGACGCCGTCCGGCTCTACGAATCGATGGGATTCGTGCTCCGCCGCCGGACGTCCTTCCTCGGGGCGCTCGTACCGGAACACGCCGTGCCCGCCGCACACTGACCCGCCCGCCCCGAGGCCACGACGCCCGGCAGCCGACGGCATCCGCCGCCGCCCGGACCCCGGCCCCGGAGGCGTCAGGAGGGGGACCTTCGGCCCGAAGCGTCCGGGCCGAAGGTCCGTACCCGCTTCGCACGGGGACCTTCGGCAGGGGCCGACGGGCCGTAAGCCTCGTGATCCGCCCCCTCGGACCGGGTGGACTGGAGACGGACGCCGGCACGGGGCCGGCGGAGCGCGGGAGGAGTCAGCTGTGACGATCGGGCGTCGCCGGCGTCGGCGTGCGACACGTGGAACGGCACTCCCGGGCACGGCGGACGCGGGGGAGGCCGCCGCACGCGCGCCGCGGGTCGGCAACCCGGCGCTGTTCGCGGGGCTGGCCCTGCTGACCGCCCTGGTCGTCCTCCTGGACATCGAGACCGGGACGGACCTGCACCTCGTACCCCTGCTGGTGGTCGTCCCCGCCCTGGTCTCCGTCTTCGGGACGATCCGGCAGACGGTGGGAGTGGCCACCTGGACCATGATCGTCGTCGTCTGCTCGCGCCTGGTCACCGGCGGGACGTTCTGGGACGTCACCATCGGCGTCGCCTTCACCGCGCTGGCCTGTTTCCTCGGCGTCGGCTCGTGCGCGCTGCGGATCCGCCACGCCGCCGAGATAGCCAGGCTGCGCTCCGCCGCCGGCGCGCTCCAGCGCCAGATCCTGCGCCCGCTGCCGATCCCGACCGAGCAGGTCCTCGCCCACGGCATCTACACGCCGATCGAGGAGGACGGCCTGGTCGGCGGCGACATCTACGAGGTCGTCGAGTCGCCCTACGGGACCCGGGTGATCATCGGGGACGTCCAGGGCAAGGGGCTCGCCGCGATCGGGGCGGGCTTCGCCGTGCTCGGGGCGTTCCGGGAGGCGGCCATCCGCGAGCCCGACCTGACGGGGGTGGTCGATGCCCTGGAGGACGCGGTCGCCCGGCACAACGCGTTCTCCGCCCAGACCGGCGAGACCGAACGCTTCGTCACCGCCCTGGTGCTCGGCCTCGACGGGAGCGACCGGGTCCGGGCCGTCAACTGCGGCCACCTGCCGCCCCGGCTGCTGCACGGGGACACGGCCCGCGCGCTGCCGCTGCGCCGCACGTCCGTCCCGCTGGGCATGGCGGAGCTCAGCCCCGAGGCCAGAGCCTCGGAACCGCTGGACTTCCCGGCCGGCGCCACGCTCCTGCTCTTCACCGACGGGGTCACCGAGGCCCGCGACGCGTCCGGCGCCTTCTACCCGCTGGACGCCCGGCTGCCCCGCTGGGCGGGACTGGAGCCCTGCGCGGTACTGGACGCGCTCCACGCGGACCTGGAGGCGTTCTCCGGCGGCGTCCGGCGGGACGACATCGCCGCGCTCGCCCTGCGCCGGACCACGGTGGCCGAATCGCGCCGGACCGGGGACCCGGGGCACGGTGCCCGCCGGGCCGCCGAGGTGTTCAGCGCCCGTTGACCGCCGGAGCCCGGGGAGCGGCCGGTGCCGTACGCGGCCGACACCTGCGGGAGAAGCACGGAAGGGCGCCCCGCGGACGTTCTCCATGGCACGGCACGGCACGGCGCACCGAAAAATGTCCCGACGAGACTTGTGTCGCGTCGGGACATTTTCAGGTGTACGGTACAACCATGAATCCGGAACGGAAGAGCCCGGAACGGCGGAGCCGCAAGGCCCGCAGGACCCGGGACGCACTGGCGCAGGCCGCGTCCGAGCTCGTGCTCGAACGGGGACTGCGGGAGGTGACGGTCGAGGAGATCGCGGAACGCGCGGACGTCGACCGGCGCACCTTCAGCCGGTACTTCACGAGCAAGGAAGCCGCGGTCCTGGACTCGGTCCGGGGCGACGGCGACCGGATCAACGAGGCCCTGCGGGCCCGTCCCGCCGGCGAACCCCCGCTCACCGCCTACCGCCGCGCCGTGCACGACTGGCTCGACGACCCCGGCGCGCAGGCGTGGCACCGGCGCGCCGGGATCTTCGACCTGCTGGTCCTCGCCGAGCGGGAGCCGACCCTCTACGCGGCGTTCCACCACATCCGGGTGGACGCCCAGGAGGACTCGATCGCGATCGTCGCCGAGCGGCTCGGAGTCGATCCGGACCACGACCTGCGCCCCGCCGTCACGGTCGCCGCGGGCGCCGGGGCACTCCTGGCGGCCCAGGCCGCCTGGGCGCGGGCCGGACAGCGGGAAGACCTGCCCCGACTGGTCGGGCAGGCATTCGACGCCCTCTCCGGGGAGCTGCTCACGCCGCTTCCCGCCGGACCGGCGCCGCACAGCACCACGGAAGGAAACGCACCGTCATGAGCACCCCCCTCACCCCCGCCGACCAGGAGTTCGCCGGCCGGACCGCCCTCGTCACCGGCGGAGCCTCCGGCATCGGCCTCGCCGTCGCCCACCGCCTCGCCGCCGGCGGCGCGAGCGTCGTCGTCGCCGACCACGACGAGGACGCCGCCCGCAAGGCGGTCGCCGAGCTGGAGAACGCGGGCGCCCGGGCCGCCGCGGTCGCCATGGACGTGACCGACCCCGCCTCCGTCGAATCGGGCGTCCGGTTCGCCGTCGACACCTTCGGCGCCCTGCACCTCGCCGTCAACAACGCGGGCATCGGCGGTCCCAGCAACCCCACCGGCGAGTACGCGGTCGAGGACTGGGACCGGGTCGTCGCCACCAACCTCAGCGGCGTCTTCTACTCGATGCGCCACGAGATCCCCGCCATCGTCGCCGCGGGCGGCGGCGCCGTCGTCAACATGGCGTCGATCCTCGGCACCAACGGCTTCGCCGGCTCGCCCGCCTACGTGGCCGCCAAGCACGGCGTCGTCGGACTCACCAAGACGGCCGCCCTCGAATACGCGGCGCGGAACGTCCGCGTCAACGCCGTCGGCCCCGGCTTCATCGACACGCCGCTGCTGCGCAACACCGACGGCCCGGCCCGCGACCACCTCGTCTCGCTGCACCCCGCGGGACGCCTCGGCACGGCCGAGGAGGTCGCCGAACTGACCGCCTTCCTGCTCTCCGACCGCGCCTCCTTCATCCACGGCAGCTACCACCTGGTGGACGGCGGTTACTCCGCCTCCTGAGTGGCGGCACGACCGACGGGGGTGAGCAATGGAACGAAGCGAGCGAGGAGAATCCCATGAAGGCAGTCCAGTACCGCACCGCCGGCGCGGCACCCGAGGTCGTCACCGTGCCCGACCCGGAACCGGGCCCCGGACAGGTGCTGATCGAGGTCACCGCCGCGGGCGTCTGCCACTCCGACATCGCCGTGATGAGCCAGCCCGCGGAGCAGATCCCCTTCCCGCTGCCGCTCACCCTCGGCCATGAGGGCGTCGGCACCGTGGCCGCCCTCGGCGACGGCATCGACGGCCTTCCGGTCGGCACGCCCGTCGCGGTCTACGGCCCGTGGGGCTGCGGCACCTGCGTCAAGTGCGCCGAGGGCAAGGAGAACTACTGCCTGCGCGCCAAGGAACTCGGCATCATGCCGCCCGGACTCGGGGCGCCCGGCGCCATGGCCGAGTACATGATCGTCGACGACCCGCGCCATCTGGTGCCGCTCGGCGACCTCGACCCGGTCCGGGCCGTACCGCTCACCGACGCCGGGCTGACCCCGTACCACGCCATCAAGCGCTCGCTGCCCAAGCTGGTGCCGGGGGCCACCGCCGTCGTCATCGGCACCGGCGGCCTCGGCCACGTCGCGATCCAGCTGCTGCGCGCCATGACGGCCGTCAGGGTCATCGCCCTCGACGTCTCCGAGGACAAGCTCGCCCTCGCCCGCGCCGTCGGCGCCCACGAGACCGTCCTGTCCGACGAGAACGCCGCGGCGAAGATCCGCGAACTGACCGGCGGGACCGGGGCGCAGGTCGTCCTCGACTTCGTAGGGGCGCCGCCCACCGTCGCCACGGCCGGGGCCTCGGCCGCCATCGACTCCGACGTCACCGTCGTCGGCCTCGGCGGCGGGGCGCTGCCGGTCGGCTTCGGCTCCCTGCCGTACAACACGACGGTGACCTCCCCGTACTGGGGCTCGCGCTCCGAACTCGCCGAGGTGCTCGAAATCGCCCGCACCGGAGCGGTCGAGGTGCACGTCGAGACGTACGGCCTGGACGAGGCGCCGCTGGCGTACGACCGACTGCACCACGGCAGGATCAACGGCCGCGCGGTCATCCTCCCCAACGGCTGAGCGGACCGGATCCGCCTTCCCGCGGCCGGGGCGAATCCGCCCCGGCCGTGCGCCGTGCGCCGTACGGCCGGGGCCACCGGCCCCCGCATCCCCACCCGGGGCGCGCGGGCCGTTGCCCCGGCCGATGTGCGCCGTCGCACGCCCTTTCACGCTCCGTCGCACTACCCCGACGATGAACTCCTGTACCGCAGACACCCGTTCCGGCCGTGCCGCAACGCAGACGGGAGATCTCCATGGGACAGCAGCCGATCGTCATCGACCCCGCGGGGCGCGACATCCACGGCGAGGCGGCGGAATTCCGGCGCCACGAACCGGTCGCCCCGGTCGAACTCCCCGGCGGTATCAGGGCATGGGCCCCCGCCGGATTCGACGTGCTCAGGCAACTCCTCACCGACGACCGCGTGTCCAAGGACCCGAACCGGCACTGGCCGGCCTGGCAGGAGGGAAAGCACCGGGACGGCTGGATCAACAACTGGGTGGGCGTGACCAACATGTTCACCGCCTACGGCGCCGACCACCGACGGCTGCGCGGGCTCGTCGCGCCCGCCTTCACCAAACGGCGGACGGACGCGCTGCGGCCCCGTGTCGAGGAGATCACCGCGACGCTGCTCGACCGGATGGCCGCCGTTCCCGACGGCCGGACCGACCTGCGGGCCGCTTTCGCCCACCCACTGCCGGTGGCGGTCATCTGCGAGCTCTTCGGCGTCCCCGAGGACCGGAGGACCGACAGCGCACGCCTCGTCGGCGAGATCTTCGACACCACCGCGACGCCGGAGGCCGCCCTCGCCACCCTGCACGAGGCGTACGCACTCCTCACGGGCCTGGTCGCCGCCAAGCGCGAGCGGCCCGCCGACGACCTCACCAGCGTCCTGATCGCCACCCGGGACGAGGAGGGCTCCCGCCTCACCGAGGACGAACTCGTCGACACCCTCCTCCTGGTCGTCTCCGCCGGCCACGAGACCACCGTCAACCTGATCGGCAACGCCGTCCACGCCCTGCTCACCCACCCCGAACAGCTCGCCCGGGTACTGGACGGAGAGTTCTCCTGGGACGACGTCATCGAGGAGACCCTGCGCTGGTCCCCGCCGGTCGCCAACCTCCCGCTGCGCTACGCGGTCGAGGACATCGAGCTCCCCGGCGGAGCCACCCTCGTGCGCGGCGACGCGATCCTGGCCCCCTACGCCGCGGCCGGCCGCGACCCCCGACGGCACGGCCCGGACGGGGACCGCTTCGACGTCTCCCGGGCCGACAAGGAGCACCTCTCCTTCGGCCACGGCGTCCACTTCTGCGTCGGCGCCCCACTGGCCCGGCTGGAGGCGTCGATCGCCCTTCCCACCCTGTTCGACCGCTTCCCCGGCCTGTCCCTGGACGAGGGGGCGGCACCGGCCGAGCCGCTGGAGTCCTTCATCTCGTACGGCTTCGCCACCCTTCCGGTGCGTCTCGTCTGAAATGCCCGCCCGGCTCCTGCCGCCGTGGACGTGCCGTCTAGGGTGCGGACATGACCTCGCAGCGCTATCTCTCCGAACTGTTCTCGCTGGACGACCGGGTCGCCGTGGTGACGGGCGGCAGTTCCGGGATCGGCCGTGCGATCGCCGGTGCTCTCGCGCGGGCGGGCGCGCGGGTCGTGATCGTGGCGCGCAAGGAGCCGGAACTGGCCGCCGCGGTCGACGAACTGGTCGCGGAGGGCTGCCGGGCGGCCTGGGTGAGCGCCGATCTGAGCACCCGCGACGGAGTGCGGGCGGCCGCGGAACGGGCGGCCGAGGTGTTCGGCGAGCCCGACATCCTCGTCAACAGCGCCGGGATCAACCTGCGGCCGCCCATGGACGAGCTGGGCGAGGACGTGTGGGACGCCACGATGGCGGTGAACCTGGAGGCGCCCTACCTGCTGGGACAGCGGTTCGGGCCCGGCATGGCCGAGCGGGGCTTCGGACGGATCATCCACGTCACCTCCCAGCAGGCGCACCGGGCGTTCGTCCAGAGCGGCGCCTACGGGGTCTCCAAGGGGGCGCTGGAGTCGCTGGCCCGTTCCCAGGCCGAGGCGTGGTCGCCGCACGGCGTCACCTGCAACACGCTGGTGCCCGGCTTCGTCATGACCCCGCTCAACGCACGGCTGTCCTCCGACCCGGAGAAGGTGGCCGCGCTGGCCGCGCGCACGATGGTCGGCCGCAACGGCCTGGCCGAGGACTTCGCCGGAGCGGCGGTGTTCCTGGCCGGCCGTTCCTCCGGATACGTCACCGGACAGGCGATCTTCGTCGACGGCGGACTGTCCGTCCACTGAGCCCGGCACACGCCGTCAGGACCGGGCCGGGCAGTCGGTCCGCGGGGAGTTCCCCGTGAGGGTGCGCGAGGGCGTCCCCGCGGACGTGATCAGGAGGAGGCCGGCCAGGTGTTGTCATCACAGACGGCACAGGCAGGTGGGTCTCACGTGCACCGGCACGGTCGGACGGGCGGCGGCCATGACGGCTCCGTATGCCTCGGCCGGTCCGGATGCCGCACGAGGATGCTGCGGCATCCGGACCGGCCGGGGCAGGCAGGGAGGGACCGGACGGCCCGTCCTTCCCGGGTGCGGCCCCGCCCTATGCTGGGCGGATGTCCGCCGACGGAGTGCCGCCGAACAGCCGGGGCAGTGAGAAGCCCGGCACCGAACCGGAGTTGCCCGCGACCCTGCACATCGCCGGGCTCGCGCTGAGCCGGGTGGAGAGCCCGCCCTCACTGGCCTGCTGGAGCGGCGATTTCCCGGTACCGGCGGGCGCCGACCCGGCCGGGGTCAACCTGGTGATCGAACCGCCCGCACCGCCGCAGCCGGCCACCCTCCGGCGCGCCCACGATGTCGTGAGCCGGTTCGACGTCCTCGTCGCCCGGGCCGTGGAGTACTGCCGCGTCCGGCTCCGGGAGGAGCGGTACGGACTCACGGCCGAGGAACTGGACCGGCTGGACCTTCCGGAGCCGCCGTGGGGACTCCCCGAGGCAACGGTGTGGAACGACCGGAGCTGGATGATCCGCTTCGCCGAGAGCGGGCTCGGCATGGGCGACCCGTACGGAATCCTCGTCACCTTCGACGGGACCCGGCCCGTCGACGTGCAGGGCGCCGACGACGAGTGACGAACCGCCCGCCGGACCGTCGGCCCCCACGACCCGACGGCCCGTCAGGAGGCTGCCGGAGCCGGGCGACGGCCGGCGTCGACCGTTGAATACGGTGGGGGCGGACCGTTGTCGAGCGGGAGGGCGAGAGAACGTGGATGTGTACGAGGCCGTGGAAAGCCGCCGGGCCGTACGGGCGTTCAGCGACGAGCCGGTGGCTGTGGAGACGCTCGAACGCGTGCTGTCCGCAGCCGGGCGGGCCCCGTCGAGCGGGAACCTCCAGCCGTGGCACGTGTACGTCGTGACCGGCGACCCCCTGGCCGAGCTGAAGGAACGCGCGACGGCCAGGGCACTGGCCGGGGACCCGGGCGACGAGCGGGAGTACCCGATGTACCCGGCCGACCTGACCCCGCCGTATTTGGACCGCTTCGCCGCCGCGGCCGCCCAGCGCTACGCGGCGCTGGGGATCGAGCGCGACGACCCCGAGAGGCCCAGGAAGATCGCCGCCTTGAACACGCGGGCGTTCGGGGCGCCGGCCGTCCTGTTCTGCTACCTCGACCGCGCGATGGGGCCCGGACAGTGGGGGGACGCGGGGATGTACCTGCAGACGGTCATGCTGCTGCTGCGGGCGGAAGGGCTGCACAGCTGCCCCCAGGTGATGTGGACGATGTACCGCGAGACCGTCGCCCGGGCGGTCGGGGCAGAGGACGGGCTCACGCTGTTCTGCGGGCTCGCGATCGGATTCGAGAAGGAGGGCGTGCCGCCCCTGCGCACCGGACGGGCGGACATGACGGAGACCGTGAGCTTCATCGGCGCGTGATCACCGGGAGAACCGGGCCGCCCGAGTACCCCGGGGCCCGGGCCGGAGGTACGGCGCCCGAACCGATGACGTGTCCGCCGCGCGGGCCAACGGCCGCCCGCCGCACCGGGGACGAGCCGCCGAAGACCCGGGGGACGGAGAGTCCGACGTACTCGCCCCTGGCGCCCCGCCGTCGTGAGCGAACACCGGTCCGGTGACGTACCTGCCGGGGAACCCTTCCGGACTCTCTCCCGCGAAGATCGTTGTCGTCATCGGACCGACGTGCCCTGTTCGCCGTGCGGTTCCCGATGCCCTCTGGTGCGCGACGACGCGCACGGCCATGCTGTCCGCCGACAGCATGCGCCGCCCGCAGGAAGGGCCGTGCAACCCGCGTGATCCCAGGAGGATTTGTGGTTCTTGGCACAACCGGCCGGGCGACCGGACCACGAGGAAGGGCCGCGCGCGGGCGCGGGACGGCGACACGATCGCTCGTGCTGCTCGCGACCGTGTCCGCGATGACCGTCGGTACGATCGCCCCCGCCCTCGCCGACCCGAACCCCGATCCCCGCCCCCGCACCGCCGCCGAGATGCTCAGACCGGTCGCCCCGCCGCCCGCGAGCAACCCGGCGGGGGAGCCCCGGTCGGTCGCGGACGGGGACGGCATCGAGACGGCACGCACCTCCCGCCCGATCGCCCCCGGCATCCGCCTCGACTCGTACGACCGGCTCGAATCCGACAAGTGGCTGCGGGTCGACCACCTCTCCGTCGACCTGGGCGGCGGCGAAGTGCGCGCCGACTACCTCTCCTCCGGCAAGGTCTCCGACCGGCACACCGTCTCCGAACTCGCCGCCGGACACGACGCGGGCCGCGGCCGCCGCACCGTCGCCGCGATCAACGCCGACTTCTTCGACATCAACCAGACCGGCGCACCCGAGGGGATCGGCATCAAGGACGGGGCCACCGTCCAGTCGCCCGCCCCCGGCGTCAACCGGGCCGTCGGCATCGGCCCCGACAGCGCGGGCCGGGTCCTGAACCTGTACTTCGAGGGAACGCTCACCCTGCCGGCCGGGGAACGGCCGCTCACCGCGTACAACGCCGCCAATGTGCCGTCCGGCGGGGTCGGCGCGTACACCTCGGCCTGGGGAACCGCCGACCGTGCCCTGACCGTGGACAACGCGCGCCCGGTCGCCGAAGCGACGGTACGCGACGGCAAGGTCGTCTCCGTCTCGCACACCCCCGGATCGGGCGCCGTCCCCGACGGCACCACCGTCCTGGTCGGCCGCGAGGCCGGAGCCGCCGCACTCGACGCCCTGAAGCCCGGCGACCCGGTCTCCCTGACCTACCGGGCGCGCACCGACGCCGGGGCCGTGCCGCGCACCGCCGTCGGCGGCCGGGAACTCCTCGTCGTCGACGGGGTCGCGCAGAACCACGACGGCCAGGGCAACAACACCGCCGCGCCCCGCACCGCCGTCGGCTTCTCCAAGGACGGCCGGACCATGCAGGTCCTCACCGTCGACGGACGACAGGCCGACAGCGGCGGCGTCACCCTCACCGAACTCGGCCTGATGATGCGGCGCGCCGGTTCGTACAGCGCCCTCAACCTGGACGGCGGCGGATCGTCGACCCTCGTCGCGCGCGAACCCGGCAGCGACGACCTCCGGGTGGAGAACAGCCCGTCCGACGGCAGCGAACGCACCGTGCCCAACGGCCTCGCCCTCACCGCCCCCGACGGCAGCGGCCGGCTCAAGGGCTTCTGGGTGCAGCCCCGCACGCCCGCGGCCACCGCACCCGGCGTCGACCCCGTCAGGGGCGGCCACCCCGACCGGGTCTTTCCCGGACTCACCCGACGCCTCGCCGCGACCGGGTACGACGAGACGTACGGCCCGGCACGGGGCACCCCGCGCTGGCGCACCGCGCGGGCCTCGGTCGGCACGGTCGACGGCGGCGGGCTCTTCACCGCACGCCGCGGCGGCACCATCACCGTGAGCGCCGCGCAGGGGCCGGCGCGCGGCAGCACCACCCTGACGGTCCTGGACGCCCTGGCCCGCATCCAGCCCACCACCCAGCGGGTGGGGCTCGCCGACGCCGAGGCCACCGGCACGTTCGGCATCGTCGGACTCGACGCCCACGGCACCAGCGCCCCCGTCGAACCGCGCGACGTCGCGCTCGACTACGACCGCGCGCTCTTCGACATCCGCGACGACGGCCGGGGCTCCTTCACCGTCGCCTCGCGCACCGGCTCCGGCGCCGGACTGATCAGGGCGACCGTGGCGGGCACCACCACCGTCCTCGCCGCCGGTGTCGGACTCACCGAACAGCCCGTCTCCTCCTTCGACGACGCCGGGTCCTGGAAGTTCAGCCAGGCCCGCGCGAGCGGATCGCTGGAGGCCACCCCCGACGGCCGCACCGGCACCGGACTGCGGATCCGCTACGACTTCACCGGCTCCACCGCCACCCGCGCCGCCTACGCCACCCCGCCGGGGCCGGTCACCGTGGCCGGCCAGCCCCAGTCGTTCAAGCTGTGGATCAAGGGCGACGGCAAGGGCGCCTGGCCGACCCTGCACCTCAAGGACGCCGCGGGCTCCGACCAGTTGCTGCGCGGCCCGTACGTCACCTGGACCGGCTGGCGGGAAGTCACCTTCGCCGTGCCGCAGGGAGCCGCCATGCCGCTCTCCGTGCACCGCTTCTACCTCGCCGAGACCGCGGCCGCCAAGCAGTACACGGGCGACATCGTCATCGACGACCTCACCGCCCAGGTGCCGCCCACCGTCGACCTTCCCGAACAGGCCGCGCCCGCCGACGACCTGATCGACACCGCGGCCGTGACCGGGCGCCGGGACTGGCGGTTCGCGGTGATGTCCGACGCCCAGTTCGTCGCCCGCGACCCGGACAGCGCGATCGTCGCCCAGGCGCGTCGCACCCTGCGCGAGATCAGGGCGGCCCGCCCCGACTTCCTGGTCGTCAACGGCGACCTGGTCGACGAGGGCGCGCCCGAGGACCTGGCCTTCGCCCGCCGCGTCCTCACCGAGGAACTCGGCGACGCGCTGCCCTGGTACTACGTACCGGGCAACCACGAGGTGATGGGCGGGAAGATCGACAACTTCGTCGGCGAATTCGGGCCCGCCCAGCGCACGTTCGACCACAAGGGCACCCGCTTCGTCACGCTCGACACCTCCAGTCTCAGCCTGCGCGGCGGCGGCTTCGCCCAGATCCGGCAGCTGCGCGCCCAGCTGGACGCGGCGGCGAAGGACCGCGCCGTCGACTCGGTCGTGCTGATCGAGCACGTGCCGCCGCGCGACCCGACCGTGCAGAAGGGCAGCCAGCTGGGGGACCGCAAGGAGGCGGCCCTGATCGAGCAGTGGCTCGCCGACTTCCGCCGCACCACGGGCAAGGGCGCGGCCCTCATCGGCAGCCACGTGGGGGTCTTCCACGCCTCGCACGTCGACGGGGTGCCGTACCTGATCAACGGCAACTCCGGCAAGGCCCCGGCCGGGGCCGCGGACGAGGGCGGATTCACCGGCTGGTCGATGGTCGGCGCCGACCGCGTCACCGCGGGCGAGCAGGCCGCCGCCCGCCTGAGGCCGTGGCGGGGCGGACCCGACTGGGTCTCCGTGCAGACCCGGGCGCACGTCGACGCACTGAACCTCGACGCGCCCCCGGTGCTCGGCACGGGAAGCCGTACGAAGGTGACGGCGACGGTCACCCAGGGCAGCCGCGCCGTCCCGGTCGGCTTCCCGATGGCCGCGGACTGGACCGGCTCCCCGAACGTCCACATCGGTGACCGACACGGCGCCCGCCCCCGGCACACCGCGGTCCTCGACCCGTCCACCGGAACGCTCACCGCGCTCCGGCCGGGCACGATCACCCTCGCCGTGACGGTCAACGGCACGACGCAGCGGACCCAGGTCAGGATCACGGCGACCGGGGCCGCACCGGCGGCCTGACGTCCGGAGACCCACCGGCGGCCCGCCGCCGCCCGCGCCCACGACCCGGCACGGGCGGCGCCGGGCCGAACCGGCCCCGGCACGGTGTACGGGCATGCCGAGTCCGAACCGGCCCCGGCACGGCGTACGGGCCGCCCGGGCCGAACCGGCCCCGGCACGACGGACGGGCGGGCCGCACCAGGACACCCGGTGCGGCCCGCCCGTCGCGGGTTTCCGTCCGCCTCACACCTTGCGGTAGCCGTACGCCTCCGTCGCCGCGGCCTCCACCGCCGCGATGTCGCCGCCCGCCGATGCGGTGACCACCGCGGCCACCGCGCCCTCCACGAACGGCGCGTCCACCAGCCGCGAGCCCTCCGGCAGCTCGTCGCCCTCGGCCAGCAACGACTTG
The DNA here is from genome assembly GCF_042889165.1 of Streptomyces sp. NPDC002669. Taxonomy (NCBI): domain Bacteria; kingdom Bacillati; phylum Actinomycetota; class Actinomycetes; order Kitasatosporales; family Streptomycetaceae; genus Streptomyces; species Streptomyces sp. NPDC002669. The sequence continues at coordinate 143,782 of NZ_JBIAQQ010000017.1, forward strand.
ACCGTGAGCACCGCGCTGCCCAGGTCCACCAGCAGCGCGACACCGGCACCGGAGTCCACCGACCTGGCGGCCTCGGCGATCAGCTCCGCGCTCGTCCCGAGACCGCCCGCGGGAGTGCCGCCGGCCGCCGCCACCGGGGCCGTCGCACCGCCCGCGGCGAGCCCCTTGGCCAGCTCGGCGACGGACTCGGCCACCGGCCCGCTGTGCGAGACCAGCACGATCCCGACCTGCTTCCCGTCGCTCATGCCCGTTCCCCGTCCGTCTTCTCCCCGGTGTCGGCCAGCGCGGCGATCAGCAGGGCCGAGGACGTCGCCCCCGGGTCCTGATGGCCGATGCTCCGTTCGCCCAGGTAACTCGCCCTGCCCTTGCGGGCCTGCATCGGCACTGTCGCCGCGGCCCCCTTCTCCGCCGCCTCCCGGGCCGCCCCGAACGAGGTGCTCAGCGCCTCGACGGCCGGCAGCAGCGCGTCGAGCATCGTCTTGTCCCCGGCCTGCGCCCCGCCCAGCTGCGCCACGGCCGCCACACCCACCCCGAAGGCGTCCGCCAACTGCTGCGGCGTCACCTCGGGGGCATCGCCCAGGGCCTTTCCGGTACGGCGCAGCAGCGTCCCGTACAGCGGGCCCGAGGCACCGCCGACCGTCGAGATCAGGTTCCGGCCGGCGAGCATCAGCACGGCGCCGGGCGTCTGCGGCCGCTCCTCGTCCAGAACGGCGGTCACCGCGGTGAACCCGCGCTGCATGTTGCTGCCGTGATCGGCGTCCCCGATCGCCGAGTCGAGCTCGGTGAGACGGTCCGCCTCACGGCCGACCAGGGCGGCGGCCCCGGTCATCCAACGGTGGAAGAAGTCGGCGTCGAGCACATGATCTCCTTGTCGCTGTGGCATGACGGAATGCGGTACGGACGGATCAGCGGCCCCAGCGCAGCGCGGGCGTCTGCACCGGCGCGTCCCAGAGCCGCAGCAGTTCCTCGTCCACCTGGCAGAGCGTCACCGAGCAGCCCGCCATGTCGAGCGAGGTCACATAGTTCCCCACGAGCGTACGAGCTGCCACCACACCCCGCTCGGACAGCACCCGCTGGACCTCCGCACCGAACCCGTAAAGCTCCAGCAGAGGCGTCGCCCCCATGCCGTTGACCAGCACGATCACCGGGCCGGTCGGTTCGAGGTCCTCCAGCACCGTGTCCACCGCGAAGTCCGCGATCTCCCGCGACGTCATCATCGGACGCCGCTCCCGCCCCGGCTCGCCGTGGATCCCGATGCCGAGCTCCAGCTCGCCCGGCGGCAGATCGAAGGTGGGGGAGCCCTTGGCCGGTGTGGTGACGGCCCCGAGGGCCACCCCGAAGCTCCGCGACGACTCGTTCACCCGCCGGGCGACGGCCGCCACCCGGTCCAGCGGGGCGCCCTCGTCGGCCGCCGCCCCGGCGATCTTCTCGACGAACAGGGTCGCCCCCGTGCCCCGCCGGCCGGCCGTGTACAGGCTGTCGGTCACCGCCACGTCGTCGTTGACGAGCACCTGGGCGACCTGGATCCCCTCGTCCTCGGCGAGCTCGGCGGCCATCTCGAAGTTCAGGACGTCACCGGTGTAGTTCTTGACCACGAACAGCACCCCCGCCCCGCTGTCGACCGCGGCAGCGGCCCGCACCATCTGATCGGGCACGGGCGAGGTGAAAACCTCCCCGGGGCAGGCCGCGGACAGCATGCCGGGACCGACGAACCCCGCGTGCAGCGGCTCGTGCCCGGAACCGCCGCCGGAGACGAGCGCCACCTTTCCGGCCACGGGCGCGTCGCGCCGCACGACGACCCGGTTCTCGACGTCCACGGTCAGCTCGGGGTGGGCCGCGGCCATACCGCGCAGCGCGTCCGCGACAACGGTCTCGGGAACGTTGATCAGCATCCTCATGGATATCTCCTGGTGAGATGAGCAGGCAAGCTGCCCGGCCGGGTCTTAGCAGGTCGGAGTGGATGTATCGAGTTCTTGATCTTGGCGCTCCGTGATGCCGGACGACGGTTTTCCGCGGTGCTGAGGCCGGCCGAATGCCGAGTTTTCCGATGAAGCGTCATGGTCGAGTCGGTGCGGGCGGCCTTTGCGAGTGCGCATCACGGCGCAATTATCGACGGAAGGGGGCGGGCGCGCACTGGTGCGACATCGACGGGATCGGGACGATCCCGGGCGCCCGGTGTCCGCCCCGAGGTGCGACGCGGACTTGGTGCCCCGGTCAATGGTGTGTGGCGCGACCGTGCGGCTGTCCAGCCCGCCCTCGCCGTCCCCTGTGCGTCGGGGGTGGCCGAAGGAGGCGTTGCCGGGAGCGAGCCGTTGAAGGGGCGGATGTGCGGCCGGGCCGGCCTTGACACCTTGCCGGCGATCTCCTTGACCTCAAGTTTGGTCGAGGTTCTAGTGTTTTCGTCGGTTGCTCGTCCGACGAGGGGAGAAGACGCGTGATTCTCGTGACAGGTGCCACCGGGAACATAGGAAGCGCTCTGCTCAAGGGGCTGCACGCGTGCGGTGCCGGGCCGTTGCGGGGGCTCACCCGGGACGCCGCGCGGGCCTCGTTCCCCGAAGGGGTGGAGGCGAAGGAAGGCGACTTCGCCGACATGGCTTCCCTGGAGCCCGCGCTGGACGGAGTGCGCTCGCTGTTCCTCGTGTCGCGGATGGGCCCTGATGCCGACATCCTCGATGCCGCCCGCCGGGCGGATGTCGAGCATGTGGTGCTCGTGTCGTCCATCACCGCCCAGACGCATCCGCATCTGGGTCCCGCCCGCGAAAACATGGCTGTCGAACGGCTGGTCAAGGACAGCGGCATGGCCTGGACGATTCTGCGGCCGACGCAGTTCGCCTCGAACGCCATGTGGTGGGCGGCGTCGATCCGTGAACGCCGAACGGTCCGCGTGCCGTATGCGGACACCGGGCTGCCCACGATTCACCCCGCGGACATCGCGGCGGTGGCGCAAGCGGCTCTGACCGAGCCCGGTCACCGGGGGCGGACCTATGCGCTGACCGGCCCGGAGCGGGTGACGGCCCGGCAGCAAGTGGAGGCCATCGCGACGGCGTTGGGGCGGGAGGTGCCCTTTGCGGAGACCGGCCGGGCGGAGGCCCACCGGCACATGTCCACGTTCCTGGGAGCCGAGGCCGCGGACGCGGTGCTGGATGTGACGGGCGGGGACGTCAACGACGAACTGCTGGCGGTGCGCGACACGGTCTCAAGGGTCACCGGATCCCCCGCCAGGCCGTTCCACCAGTGGGTTTCGGAGAATGTCGCCGCCTTCCGCTGAGGCGTCCGTCCCCGAGTCGCGTTCATGCGTACTCAGTTCGGGCCTCACACGTGGGCCGGTAGCGCGACGTCCGGGTGTCCGTCAGGGGCGTCAACCTGTCGATGGTTGCGTCAATGATCCGTTCGCGGCCGCTGCGACCGCGCGCCGCCGGTGGCCGCACCCCTTCGGGCCTGTTCGCAGAAGGCCACCGGCCGGGTCCGACCCGTTCGCGGAACGCGCCGCCGCCGGGGCCACAGGCTGAGGTTCCTCCAGCCGATCGAGTGCGACCGGCCGCCCTTCTGTTTCGGTGTGTGTCTTCCTGCCCATGATCCGCCTGGCGCCCCGATGGGCGTCCTGATTGTCCGGACACAGAAGGAACGGAGCGGTTCATGACGACAGAAGGCGGAGAGCCCATCGCGTCGGTCACCGACGCGACCCTCGCCGACATCGCGGCCAACGGCATCTGGCGCGGCGCGAGCCTCGACATCAACCCGTCGGTGCTCACCGTCGCCCGGGCCCTGCTCGCGGCCCTCCAGGGCACGGCCCCGGCCGGGGCGCTGCCCGAGGAGCTGCGGGAGCTGGTGGAGCGGGTCCTGCGGGAGGCCGGGGTGAGTTTCCCGCGCATTGCCGTGACGGAGGAGATCGGTCTCTCCGCGTTCGCGATCAAGCAGAAGACCTCGGAGCCACGCCCGGTGGTGATCGTGCCGGCCGGGTGGAACCCGTACGGCTGGATGCCGTTCATGGTCGGCTACCTCTCCCTGGCGGCGCGCGGTTACCACGTGCTGGCGTACACGCCCCGCGGATTCGGCGAGCCGGGCGGGCCGTTCACGTCCGACGGGTTCATCGGCGTCGCCGGACCGGACGACTGGTCGGACGGCTCGGCGGTGATCGACCACGCGGAAGGGCTGTTCACGCCGAGCAAGGTCGGGTTCATGGGCCTGTCCTACGGTTCCGGGATCAGCCAGCTGGTCGCCGCGCACGACGAGAAGAACCGGGTCGCCGCCGTGGCCGCCCTGAGCACGTGGGGCAACCTGGCCACCAGCCTCTACGACAACGGCACCCGGCACGAGAAGGCCGTGGAACTCCTGATCGCCTTCACCGGGGCCGAGAAGGGCAAGGAGAAGGAGAAGTTCGACGAGGCGACGTGGGACATCCTCCAGAACTTCCAGAACGGGCAGAACATGAAGGAGGTGGTGGAGTGGGGCACTGTGCGTTCCCCGGAGACCTACGTGGACATCACCAACGCCCGGTCCATCCCGACCTTCTACTCGAACACCTGGCACGAGAGCCTGTTCCCCGCCGGTGAGGCGATCGCGACCTTCGAGAAACTCACCGTTCCCAAGCACCTGAACCTGTGGATCGGCGACCACGGCGCCCCGGAAGGCGTCGGCATCACCGGCATGCCGAGCGGTACCCCGTTCCGGGGCTATCTGACGCCGATGACGGAGACCTACGCCTGGCTCGACCACCACCTGCTCGGGAAGGGCAGTGAGGTGCCCGGCTGGCCGGTGGTCAGCAGCCAGGTGATGTTCACCTACAAGACCAAACCGGCCGGCGTCGGCGGTGACCGGATCGTGGAGGCAGCACGGCGCGAACCGTTCCACTCCTGGTCCGAGGCCACCACCGGCACCGAGGCCTGGTACCTGAACGGCACCGACGGGGACGGCGGGGCCGCCCTGTCCGACAAGCCGTCCGCGGGCTGGAGCCGGGCCTTCACCGCCGGGCACGAGACCACCGCCACCGCCATGGACGACATCATGGAGACCGGACAGAAGGAGTGGTTCGGCAACCCCAAGCCCTACGACCCGGCCGGCTTCGAGGCGGACCGGCTCCTGGTCTGGACCACCGAGGAACTGGCGGGCGGACGCCGTATCCGCGGCGCCGCAGAGCTCAGGCTCACCGTCCGCATCGAGGAGGGCGATGCCGCGACCCTGGTCGCCTACCTCTTCGACGTGGCCCCGGACGGCACCGCCCGGATCATCACCCACGAGCCCCTCACCGCCACCGGCCTGGACACCGGCACGGACCGGACCGTCGGCTGGACGCTCCAGCCCGCCGCCTACGACCTCGCCGACGGCCACCGCCTCGCCCTGGTCGTCAACAGCCGGGACCGCCTCTACGCGTTCACCGGCACGAAGGACGCCACCACCACCATCACCTCCACGACCGGCCAGGAAGCAGTCCTGGAACTGCCACTCGGCTGACCGACACCCCCGGACGCCACCGGGCGGGCACTCGTGCGCCGAACCCGCCCGGTGGAAACGCCACGGACGACACCGGCCGGGTGCCGCAGGGCGTTCGCGGCCCACAGCGCGGACCATGGCCGAGCTATCCTCCGCGCATGCGCAGACAGTTCACCGGCTGGCCGGAGCAGGCCATGGACGTGTTGTGGCAGCTCCAGGGCGAACCGTCCAAAGCGACCCGGGAGCGCTGCCGCGCGGACCGCGAACGCCTGGTCAGGCAACCGATGATCGCCCTGCTCAACGAGGTCGCGGACGCCGACCCCCGGTACGAGGACTTCTCCGTCTGGCACTACCGCACCGACTCCTGGTGGTGGCAGAACCAGGGCGCGGTGATCCGAATCGGGCGCAAGGTCGAGATCGGTCTCCGGTTCTCCCTGGACGGCCTGCGGATCCAGGGCGCCTGGTGGTACCCCGACCCGGGCCAGGTGGACATGTTCCGCAGGGCCGTGGCCTCCGAGGGCAGCGGCCGCGAACTGTCCGCCATCGTCGAAGACGTGCGGCGCAAGGGCTACGACATCTCCGGGGACGTGATGAAACGCCCCCCGCGTGGCTATCCGGCGGACCACCTCCGTGCAAACCTGCTGCGCCACCGTTCGCTGATCGCCGCCCGTTCTTTCGGCTGCGAGGAATGGCTGCACACTTCCGAAGCGGTCGAGCAGGTCCTCTCGGCCGCCACCGACCTGGACGCCCTGCTGCTGTGGCTGGCCCGCCACGTCAAACGCACCGCCTGACCCCATCCGGGCTTCCGAAGCCGCTCATTCCGGAGCGGACGGTTCGCAGAGTGGCTGCCGGGAGCCGAGTGAACGGCGCAGGAGCGCCGAGGCTCCGGGAACGGTGGGGTGTCGTCCGCACCTCAAGGGGCTGGACCTGCAAGGCCGACGCCCGCCGGGGGAGGTCCTGACCCGCCCCCGGGCAGCTCTCCTGGAAGTCGGCGTCCTCGACCGAGGGGCGCCCCCCCCGGGGCCGGGCGCTCCTCCCGTCCGGCCCCGGCTTCGGCACCGTGCCGTCAGACGCCCGCCGCGCGGGCCGCCGCGTACACCTCGGCCGCCACGTCGATCAGCTCCGCGGCGTCGCGCGTCGTGCCCTGGAGGTCGATCAGGAACTCCGGGACACCCGTCGCGGCATGGGCCGCCAGGTCCTCGACGATCTGGGCGACATCGCCGTGGAACGCCTCGCGGCCCGCCCCGGCGACCGGCTCGGCGCTGTACCTGGCGTTGACCCGCACGCAGACGTCGAGCGGCCGTTCCCGGCCGCGCTCGGCCGCCAGGTCCCGGACCTGCTTCCACTGCTCGGCCAGCCGGTCGGCCCCCATCGCGACGGGCATCCAGCCGTCCGCCCGGTCGACCAGCCGGCGCATGGCCCGCGGACCGGTCGCCGGCAGATAGACCGGAATGGGCCGCGCCGGCTTCGGGCCGACCTCGGACGGGACGATCGTGGTCAGCTCGCCCCGGTAGGAGACCGGGTCCGGGCCCCAGACGGCCGCGCACACGTCCAGCAGCTCGTCCAGGACCGCGCCCCGCTTCTCGAAGGGGGCCACGGAGGCCGCCGCGTACTCGTCGAGCGACCAGCCCGTGCCGAGCCCCGCGACCACCCGGCCGCCGCTCGCGGCGTCGAGCGAGGCGAGCGAACGGGCCAACTGGAACGGCACGTGCAGCGGCGCGACCAGGACACTGGTGCCCAGCCGGGCCCGCTCCGTCGCCCCGGCGGCGAGCGCGAGCGTGATCAGCGGATCGGCGACACCGCGGTACTGGTCGGGCCACGGCAGCCCCGGTATGCCGTACAGCCCCTGCGTGGGGGACTCGGGGAAGACGATCCGCTCGAAGACCCACAGGCTCTCGTAGCCGGTCTCCTCCGCCGCGCGCGCCACGGCGGCCACGTCGCGGCCGATGTCGTACTGCTTCATCTGCGGAAGACCGAGACCGATCGGGACCGGCATGTGTGCACTCCTTCGGACGGGCAGTGGGACAACCACCGTATGACACTTGCCCGTTGAGTGGTCGATGCGCTGTCCGGAGCGGCGCGGGAAGGCTGCGGACGGCCCGCGCGGGACGCGGTGGGGGCGGGGCGCGGAGACGGGTGCGCGGGCCGGCAGGGGCGGCCGGGGACGGGGCCGCCGGTCCGGAGCGGGGTGGTACGGACCGCCCCCGACAGGGGCGACGCGGGGCTTCGGCCCGGGGGAGACGGGGTCCTGTCGAGTCGGGGGCGATCACGAGATATCTTGATGTCAAGCAATGTTGTAGACGTGGAGCGGAGCACAGGGTGACTGACTCGACCATCATCTATACGCACACCGACGAGGCCCCGGCCCTGGCGACCTATTCGTTCTTGCCCGTGGTCCAGGCCTACGCCTCGACGGCCGGTGTCAACGTCGAGAGCCGGGACATCTCGCTGGCCGGGCGCATCATCGCGGGCTTCCCCGAGCGCCTGGAGGAGGGCCAGCGCATCGAGGACGCGCTCGCCGAGCTCGGCGAGCTGGCCAAGCGGCCCGAGGCCAACATCATCAAGCTGCCCAACATCTCGGCGTCGATCCCGCAGCTGAAGGCCGCCATCGCCGAGCTCCAGGCGCAGGGCTACGCGCTTCCGGACTACCCGGACGACCCGCAGACCGATGAGGACAAGGACGTCCGCGCGCGCTACGACAAGGTCAAGGGCAGCGCGGTGAACCCGGTGCTGCGCGAGGGCAACTCCGACCGCCGCGCCCCCGCCTCGGTCAAGAACTACGCCAAGGCGCACCCGCACCGCATGGGCAAGTGGTCCGCCGACTCGAAGACGAACGTCGCCACCATGGGCGTCGACGACTTCCGTTCCACCGAGAAGTCCGTGGTCATCTCCGAGGCCGGTTCGCTGCGCATCGAGCTGGCCGGTGACGACGGCAGCACCACCGTGCTGCGCGAGTCGGTACCGGTGCTCGCGGGCGAGGTCGTCGACGCCGCGGTCATGCGCGTCGCCGCCCTGCGCGAGTTCCTCACCGCGCAGGTCGCCCGCGCCAAGGCCGAGGGCGTGCTGTTCTCCGTCCACCTCAAGGCCACCATGATGAAGGTCTCCGACCCGATCATCTTCGGCCACGTGGTCCGCGCCTTCTTCCCGAACACCTTCGCCAAGTACGGCGACGTGCTCGCCGCGGCCGGCCTCTCCCCGAACGACGGCCTCGGCGCCATCCTCAACGGCCTGGACGGCGTGCCGCACGTCGGTGCCGAGATCAAGGCGGCCTTCGAGGCCGAGCTCGCCGAGGGCCCCGCCCTGGCCATGGTCGACTCGGACAAGGGCATCACCAACCTGCACGTGCCCAGCGACGTCATCGTCGACGCCTCCATGCCGGCCATGATCCGCACCTCCGGCCACATGTGGGGCCCCGACGGCCAGGAGGCCGACACCCTCGCCGTGCTGCCCGACAGCAGCTACGCGGGTGTCTACCAGGTCGTCCTCGACGACTGCCGCGCCAACGGCGCCTTCGACCCGTCGACCATGGGCTCGGTCCCGAACGTCGGCCTGATGGCGCAGAAGGCCGAGGAGTACGGCAGCCACGACAAGACCTTCGAGATCCCGACCACCGGTACGGTGCGGGTCCTCGACGGCAAGGGCGAGGTCGTGCTGGAGCAGGCCGTGGGCGCGGGCGACATCTTCCGCATGTGCCAGGCCAAGGACCTGCCGATCCAGGACTGGGTCAAGCTCGCCGTCACCCGGGCCCGCGCCACCGGCGCCCCGGCCGTGTTCTGGCTCGACGAGGACCGCGCCCACGACGCGCAGCTGATCGCCAAGGTCAAGACCTACCTCGCCGACCACGACACCGACGGTCTGCAGATCGAGATCATGTCGCCGGAGAAGGCGACCGCCTTCTCGCTGGAGCGCATCCGCCGCGGCGAGGACACCATCTCGGTCACCGGCAACGTGCTGCGCGACTACCTGACCGACCTGTTCCCGATCCTGGAGCTGGGCACGAGCGCGAAGATGCTCTCCGTCGTCCCGCTCATGAACGGCGGCGGCCTGTTCGAGACCGGTGCCGGCGGCTCCGCGCCCAAGCACGTCCAGCAGCTCGTCAAGGAGAACTACCTGCGCTGGGACAGCCTGGGCGAGTTCTTCGCGCTCGCGGCCAGCTTCGAGCACCTGGCGACGACCACGGGCAACGCGCGCGCCAAGGTCCTCGCCGACACGCTCGACCGCGCGACCGGCACCTTCCTCAACGAGGACAAGTCGCCGAGCCGCAAGCTGGGCGGCATCGACAACCGCGGCAGCCACTTCTACCTGGCCCTGTACTGGGCCCAGGAGCTGGCGCAGCAGACCGAGGACGCGCAGCTCGCGCAGGCCTTCGGCGAGCTCGCGAAGACGCTGGCCGAGCAGGAGCGGACCATTGTCGACGAGCTGATCGCGGTGCAGGGCTCGCCGGCCGACATCGGCGGCTACTACCAGCCCGACCCGGCCAAGGCCGCCGCCGTGATGCGCCCCTCGGAGACGTTCGTCCGGGCCATCGCCTCCATCGGCTGACGGAACGACCGCGCGAACAGCGGCGGGAGGGGTGCGGCCGACGCGGCACCCCTTCCCCCCTCCGCCCCGGCTGGCACCACGCCCGGCCGGGGCTCTTCCGTGTCCGGGACCGGCGTCGGGCGATCCGCGCGAACCGGGCACGGGGAGCCGCCCCGGCCGGTAGGTTCGCTTGCCCGGACCGACCGGACCGCCATGGAAGGGCAGGAACCGTGCTGACAGGGCTGACAGGCAAGAACGCCGTGGTCACCGGAGGATCGCGGGGCATCGGACGCGCGATCGTCGAGCGGCTGTGCCGCGACGGGGCGCGTGTGGTCTTCAACTACGCCACCGACGACGAGGCGGCCGAGGAGGTCGTCCGCACGGTACGGGAGAACGGCGGCGAGGCGCGGGCCGTCCGGCAGGACCTCGCGGACCCGGACGGCGCGGAACGGCTGATGGCGGTCGCCGAGGAGGAGTTCGACGGGCTGGACATCCTGGTGAACAACGCCGCCCTGTGCCCCACCCCCTCCCTGATCGTGGACACCGACCCGGAACTCTTCGACCGGGTGATGGCGGTCAACACCCGGGCGGCCTTCCTGACGATCCGCCACGCGGCCCTGCGGATGCGCGACGGCGGACGCATCGTGAACATCTCCACGGCCAACACCGTGCGATCGGGCCCCGGCATCTCCGCCTACGCCGCGAGCAAGGGCGCGCTCGAACAGCTCACCGCCGTGGCGGCCCAGGAACTCGGCCCCCGCTCGATCACCGTCAACACCGTCTCGCCCGGCGCCACCGACACCGACATGCTGCGCGCCGCCAACCCGCCGCAGGCGCTGGAGACGGTCGTCGGCATGACCCCCCTGCGCCGGCTGGGGGAGCCCGCCGACGTGGCCGACGTGGTCGCCTTCCTCGTCGGCCACGACGGGCGCTGGCTCACGGGGCAGAACGTACGGGCGACGGGCGGGCTGGCCTGAGCGCCGCCCGACGGGCCGGCCACGGCACCGGTCGCGGACACCCCGGACACCCCCTGCGTCCGGCGGCGCCCTGACGGGTGAATGTCGCGCGACGGCGGGCGCAGGGCCGCGCACAGCCGCCGCACGGCTGATTTGCTGCACCTGGAATCCGGGGTGACGCGCGTGGGCCGGTCCGCGGGCCGGCCGGGTGGGCCGGGATCCCCTGCCGGGCGCCCGGCCCGCCCGCGCACGACGATCGAAGGAGCGTCCCAGTGACGACGACGGGCACAGCAGGGGAAACCGGGTCGGAGGAGACGTACGCGAACGAGCTCCCGGTCCACGCCGAGGAACCGGGAAACGTCGTCGTCAAGTGGCTGACCACCACCGACCACAAGACGATCGGCACGCTCTACCTGGTCACGTCGTTCGCCTTCTTCGTCCTCGGCGGGGTGCTGGCCCTGGTCATGCGCGCCGAACTGGCCCGCCCGGGAATCCAGATCGTGTCGCCCGAGCAGTTCAACCAGGCGTTCACCATCCACGGCACGATCATGCTGCTGATGTTCGCGACGCCGCTGTTCGCCGGATTCACCAACTGGATCATGCCGCTGCAGATCGGCGCGCCCGACGTGGCGTTCCCCCGGCTGAACATGTTCGCCTACTGGCTGTACCTGTTCGGCTCGATCATCGTCGTGGCCGGCTTCCTCACCCCGAACGGGGCCGCGGACTTCGGCTGGTTCGCCTACTCCCCGCTGACCGACGCGGTCCGCTCGCCGGGCATCGGCGGCGACATGTGGATCATGGGTCTGGCCTTCTCCGGCTTCGGCACGATCCTCGGTTCGGTCAACTTCATCACCACGATCATCTGCATGCGCGCCCCCGGCATGACGATGTTCCGCATGCCGATCTTCACCTGGAACGTCCTGCTGACCGCCGTGCTGGTCCTGATGGCCTTCCCGGTCCTCGCCGCGGCCCTGCTGGTGCTGGAGGCGGACCGCAAGTTCGGCGCCCACGTCTTCGACGCGGCCAACGGCGGCGCCCTGCTCTGGCAGCACCTCTTCTGGTTCTTCGGCCATCCGGAGGTGTACATCATCGCCCTGCCGTTCTTCGGCATCGTCAGCGAGATCATTCCGGTCTTCAGCCGGAAACCGATCTTCGGCTACGTCGGCCTGATCAGCGCGACGATCGCCATCGCGGGCCTCTCCGTGACCGTCTGGGCCCACCACATGTTCGTCACGGGCGCAGTGCTGCTGCCCTTCTTCTCGTTCATGACCTTCCTGATCGCCGTACCGACCGGGGTGAAGTTCTTCAACTGGATCGGCACGATGTGGCACGGGGCGCTGTCCTTCGAGACCCCGATGCTCTGGTCGATCGGCTTCCTGGTCACCTTCCTGTTCGGCGGTCTGACCGGGGTGATCCTGGCATCGCCCCCGATGGACTTCCACGTATCGGACTCGTACTTCGTCGTCGCACACTTCCACTACGTCGTCTTCGGCACCGTGGTCTTCGCGATGTTCGCCGGATTCCACTTCTGGTGGCCCAAGTTCACCGGAAAACTGCTCGACGAACGACTCGGCAAGATCACCTTCTGGACGTTGTTCACGGGCTTCCACGGCACGTTCCTGGTGCAGCACTGGCTCGGTGCCGAGGGCATGCCGCGCCGCTACGCCGACTACCTCGCCGCGGACGGCTTCACCGCGCTGAACACGATCTCGACGATCTCCTCGTTCCTGCTCGGCCTGTCGATGCTGCCGTTCCTCTACAACGTGTGGAAGACCGCCAAGTACGGCACGGACGTCGGCACCGACGACCCGTGGGGCTACGGCCGTTCGCTGGAGTGGGCGACCTCCTGCCCGCCGCCGCGGCACAACTTCCTCACCCTGCCCCGGATCCGTTCCGAATCCCCGGCCTTCGACCTGCACCACCCCTCGCTCCGCGCGCTCGACGAGGCCCTCAACCGCCCCGGCGGCGAGATGACCGGCGTCCCGGAGGACACCCGGCCGTGAGCACGGCGTCCCGGGATGGGGAGGAACGAGTGGACCCGGACGAGGACACCGCCCGCGGACTGGCCCAGCTGCAGGGCTACCTGCTGTGGAGCGCCGAGGTCGAGGAGGCCCGCCGACGGGCGGCCCGCTTCACCGACGGGCTGCCCTGGCTCACCACCGCCCAGCGCGAGGACGTGGAACGGGCCTACACGGCCGACCGGCTCGCCGCCGCACGGGCCGCGCTCACCCGGATCGCCACCAGGTCCACCGCGTTGCGCGGCGAGTACGAGGCACGCTACCGCAGGCTCAGGAAGCGCTGCGTGGCCACCGGCGTCGTGCTCGTCGGCGCGGCCGGCGGCGCCTGCGCGGCGCTCGCCCTGCTGTCCCGCTGACCGGGCGGTGTCGTCCGTCCGCCGTCCTCAGCAGGCGAAGTCCGCGCCGACTCGTAAGGATGAGTGACGACGTGCGCGTGCGACGTGGCAGGCGAACGGACGACCGTGCAGGCCCGAGAAGGGACGAAGACCGTGGCACGACCCAGAATTCTCGTTGTCGGCGCCGGATTCGCCGGAGTGGAATGCGTACGCCGTCTGGAGCGCGGCCTCATCCCCGGCGAGGCGGAGATCGCGCTCGTCGCCCCCTTCTCGTACCAGCTCTACCTGCCCCTGCTGCCCCAGGTGGCGGCCGGTGTGCTCACCCCGCAGTCGGTCGCCATCTCGCTGCGCCGCAGCCAGAAGCACCGCACCCGGATCATCCCCGGCGGGGCCATCGGGGTGGATCCCGGGGCGAAGATCTGCGTCATCCGCAAGATCACCGACGAAATCGTCTACGAGCCCTACGACTACATCGTGCTCAGCCCCGGCAGCATCACCCGCACCTTCGACATCCCCGGCCTGCTGGACCACGCGCGGGGCATGAAGACCCTGGCCGAGGCCGCGTACGTGCGCGACCACGTGATCGCCCAGCTCGACCTCGCCGACGCCAGCCACGACGAGCAGGAGCGGGCCTCGCGCCTGCAGTTCGTGGTGGTCGGCGGCGGATACGCGGGCACCGAGACGGCCGCCTGCCTGCAACGCCTCACCAGCAGCGCGATCAAGCGCTATCCCCGGCTCGACCCGGAGCTGATCAAGTGGCACCTCATCGACATCGCCCCGAAGCTGATGCCCGAACTGGGGGACAAGCTCGGCAGCAGCGCTCTGGAGGTGCTGCGCGCCCGGGGCATCGAGGTGTCGCTCGGCGTCTCGGTCGCCGAGGCCACCGCCGAGACGGTCACCTTCACCGACGGCCGGGTGCTGCCCTGCCGCACCCTGATCTGGACGGCAGGGGTCGCCGCGAGCCCGCTCGTCGCCACCTTCGACGCGGAGACGGTGCGCGGCCGGCTCGCCGTGACCGCCGAGATGAGTCTGCCCGGCTTCGACGGCATCTTCGCGCTCGGCGACTGCGCGGCCGTGCCGGACCTCAGCAAGGGCGACGGCGCGGTCTGCCCGCCCACCGCACAGCACGCCATGCGCCAGGGCCGCCGGGCCGCCGACAACCTCATCGCGACCCTGCGCAACCAGCCGCTGAAGCCGTACGTCCACAAGGACCTCGGCCTCGTCGTGGACCTCGGCGGCAAGGACGCCGTCTCCAAACCGCTCGGCGTCGAGATGCACGGGATCGCCGCACAGGCCGTCGCCCGCGGCTACCACTGGTCGGCGCTGCGGACCAACGTCGCCAAGGCACGGGTCATGACCAACTGGGTGCTGAACGCCGTCGCGGGCGACGACTTCGTCCGCACCGGCTTCCAGTCCCGCAACCCCGCCAAGCTGCGCGACTTCGAGTACACGGACGCCTATCTGACCCCGGCCCAGGTCCGCGAGCACACCGCCGCGCTGCACACCGGCACCTGAAGCCGCGGCATCCGTCCCGGCGCGGGCGGCGACCGCCGCCGGGACGGACGCCGGCCCGGTCAGCTGCCGCCCGCGTGTCCCGCCGTCAGCTCGGGGTTCCGCTCCACCACCGGGTCCAGGATGTCGTCGATCCCCTTCAGCAGCTCCGCGTCCAGCGTCACCCCGGCCGCCCCGACGTTCTCCGTCACCTGCTCCGGCCTGGACGCGCCGATGATCGCGGCGGAGACGTTCGGGTTCTGCAGCACCCACGCCACCGCGAGCTGGGCCAGGCTGAGACCGGCACCGTCGGCGAGCGGCCGCAGGCGCTGGACGCGCTCCAGCACCTCGTCGCGCAGCCAGCCGGCCACCATGTCGGCGCCGCCCTTGTCGTCCGTCGCCCGCGAACCGGCCGGGAGCGGGGCACCGGGCCGGTACTTGCCCGTGAGCGCGCCCTGGGCGATCGGGGACCAGACGATCTGGCCGATGCCCAGCTCCTCGGAGGCGGGCACCACGTCGCTCTCGATGACCCGCCACAACGCGGAGTACTGCGGCTGGTTGGAGATCAGCGGCACCCGCAGCTCGCGGGCCAGCCCGTGCGCGGCGCGCAGCTGGTCGGCGGTCCACTCCGAAACGCCGATGTAGAGGGCCTTGCCGGAGCGGACGACATCGGCGAACGCCTCCATGGTCTCTTCCAGCGGCGTCGAGTGGTCGTAGCGGTGGGCCTGGTACAGGTCCACGTAGTCCGTCTGCAGGCGGCGCAGCGAGTTGTCGATGGATTCCATGATGTGTTTGCGCCCGAGCCCCCGGTCGTTGTGTCCGGGGCCGGTCGGGAAGTAGACCTTGGTGAACACTTCGAGGTCCTCACGGCGTTCGCCCTTGAGCGCCCGGCCCAGGACGGCCTCGGCACGGGTCT
This sequence comes from Streptomyces sp. NPDC002669, assembly GCF_042889165.1. Taxonomy (NCBI): domain Bacteria; kingdom Bacillati; phylum Actinomycetota; class Actinomycetes; order Kitasatosporales; family Streptomycetaceae; genus Streptomyces; species Streptomyces sp. NPDC002669. The sequence continues at coordinate 159,449 of NZ_JBIAQQ010000017.1, forward strand.
CGGCGTAGACGTCGGCGGTGTCGAAGGTGGTGATTCCGGCGTCCAGGGCGGCGCGGATGCAGGCGGCGGCCGTGTCCTCCTCCACCTGGGATCCGTGGGTGAGCCAGTTTCCGTAAGCGATCTCACTGATGGTCAGGCCGCTGCGACCGAGCCGGCGGAACTCCATGTGACTGCTCTCCCTGCGTTCGTGGGGTGCGTCGTGCGATGGCCCGGCCATGCTATTGCGTCGGTCCGGTGCTCTCCGGGCGGACCCGGGCGCCCGGGACGGTGCGCCGGACGGCGCCGAGGAACGCGGCGTTGTCCGGTGTACGGCGGAGCCGGTCGAGCAGGGTTTCGAGCGCGGACTGCGGATCCCTGGTGAGCAGCGCGCGCCGCAGCCCCCGTACCGCCCGCAACTCGCCTTCCGGTACGAGGAGTTCCTCGCGCCGGGTGCCGGAAGCGGGGATGTTCACGGCTGGGTGGACGCGCCGGTCCGCCAGGGCGCGGTCGAGCCGGAGCTCCATGTTGCCGGTGCTCTTCAGCTCCTCGAAGAAGTAGTCGTCGGCACGGGAGCCGGTCTCCACCAGCGCGGTGGCCAGGATGGTGAGGGAGCCGCCCTCCTCGGCGAGTCGCGCGGCGCCGAAGAGCTGCTTGGGGCCGAGCAGGGCGGCCGCGTCGACGCCGCCGCTGAGGGTGCGTCCGCCTGCGGCGGAGGCGTTGTTGTGGGCGCGGCACAGGCGGGTGAGGGAGTCGAGCAGGACGACGACGTCCCGGCCCTGCTCGACCAGTCGCCTGGCGCGCTCGACCGCGAGTTCGGCGAGCGCGATGTGTTCCTTCGCCGGCCGGTCGAACGTCGAGGCCAGCACCTCGCCCCGCACGGAGCGGCGCATGTCGGTGACCTCCTCGGGGCGTTCGTCGACCAGCACCACCATCAGATGGCACTCGGGGTGGTTGGCGGCGACGGCGGCGGCGATCTGCTGGAGCAGCACCGTCTTGCCGGTCCTGGGCGGAGCGACGACGAGCCCGCGCTGCCCCTTGCCGATCGGTGCGACCAGGTCGACGAGACGCATCGCGGCGCCGCCGGACGGTGTCTCCAGTCGCAGCCGCTGCCGGGGATGGAGCGGGGTGAGGTCGCAGAAGCGCGGCCGGCCGCGAAGTGCCCGCGGGGGAAGGCCGTTGACCCGCTCCACGGCGGACAGGACGCGGGGCCGGTCGCAGAACCCCTCGACCAGGTCGCCCCGGCGCAGGCCGTGGCGGCGGATCAGGGCGGCCGGGACCGCCACGTCGTCCGGGGAGGCGAGACCGCCCCGGACGCGCAGCGCGCCGTTTCCCTGGTGTGTGGTGTCGAGGACGCCTTCGGCCTCCTCGGTGGTCGACTCCCGGTGCAGGAGCGGGTGTTCAAGAGTGCTGGTCATGGAGGGCGGTCCTTTCGCGGACATGGCGAACGAAGGTGCCGGACGGCGCGGGCGGAAGGGATCACGCCGCGCACGACGGGCGGGAAAGCTCGGACCGGAAGAACCGGGCCCGAACTGGGTGAGGTGAAACGGAAAGCCGGATCGCCGGTCGGAAGAGGACGGGCGTGACGGCTCCGGAGAGGTGAATCGGCACCGGCACCTCGAAACGAGGCGTACACGTGTGCTGATTGCACGGTACCACGGCATCCGGGCGCCGGCGGCCCGATGCGGCAGGGCCCCGATATGCGGTTGCCGCGGCGTTCGCGGAGTGATGTGGTTCTCCGGGCCACCCGCCCGTCCATCCGTTCCGACCTGCGCCCCGGGCGCAAAGGAGTCGCTTTGCCGCTACGCATCACCGCACTGACCGACCCCGAGCGGTCCGGCGGGAGCCACCGCCTGGCCTGGCTCGCCTCCGATTCCGAGGGCAGCCCGATCGGCTCGGCGTTCCTGCGGGTCTTCACCCGCGAGGGCCAGGACCACTTCGCCGAACTGGAGCTCAACGTCCACCCGGCCGAGCGCCGCAAGGGGGTCGGCTCGCGGCTGTTCGACACGGCGGTCGCCGCCGCCCGCGAGGAGGGGAGGCGCAGCGTCGTCGCGCAGGCCAGGGCCGGTTCCCCGGCGGATGCTTTCCTGCGGGCCAAGGGACTGCGCACGGTGCTGACCCTCGTGTACGTCCGGCTCCCGCTGGCGAAGGCCGACACCGGCGCCCTGCGCCGGATCGTCGGGCAGCCGCATCCGGGCTACCGGCTCGTCTCCTGGGACGGCACCGTCCCGGACGAACTCGCGCCGACGTTCGCCGCGTCCCGCCGGGCCATGGACGACATGCCCATGGGCGACACCGACTTCGGCACGGTCGTCTGGGACGTGGACCGGGTCCGGTCCGTGGCGGCGGCCGTCGCGGCACGCGGCGACCTGCTGCACACGGTCGCGGCGGTCGACGAGTCCGACGGCACGATCGTGGGCTTCACGGAACTCGTCGTCCCGGGCGACAGGAAGGGCGACGCCCAGCACTACGGCACCGCAGTCCTTCCCGAGCACCGGGGGAACGGCCTGGGCCGGTGGATGAAGGCCCGGTCCGTCCTACGGGCCCGGGAGAGCCACCCGGACCTGGAAGGGCTGCTGACCGACACCGCCGACAGCAATGCGCACATGCGGCGCATCAACGAGGAGTTCGGCTACGAGCCGACGCACACGTCGGCCGAGTACCGGCTCGATCTGTAGGAACCGCCCGGGGGCCGGAGCCCGGGGTCTCGCCCCGGCCCCCCCGGCCCCCTCCGGATCAGACCGTGCCGCGGAACGCGCCCAGGATCTGCTCGGCCGCGAGCGTGGCCGTCAACTCGCCGTCCCGGACCCGCTGTTCGAGCTCCGGGGCGAGCGCACGCACCGCCGGATGGCCGCGCAGGCTCTCCAGCAGCTCGTCCCGCACCATCGTCCACGTCCAGTCGACCTGCTGGTCGCGCCGCTTCGCGGCGAGCCGACCGGTCGATTCGAGCAGCGCGCGGTGCTGCTCCAGCCGTTCCCACAGGGTGTCGAGCCCAGTGGACTCACGCGCGCTGCAGGTGAGCACCGGAGGCGTCCACGCCGCGTCCGCCGGGTGCATCAGCCGCAGCGCACCGGCCAGTTCGCGCGCCGCCGCCCGCGCGTCGCGCTCGTGCGGACCGTCCGCCTTGTTGACCGCGATGGCGTCCGCCAGCTCCAGGACGCCCTTCTTGATCCCCTGGAGCTGATCGCCGGTACGGGCCAGGGTCAGCAGCAGAAACGTGTCGACCATGTTGGCCACCGCCGTCTCCGACTGGCCGACGCCGACCGTCTCCACCAGCACCACGTCGTACCCCGCGGCCTCCATCACCACGATGGACTCCCGGGTCGCCTTCGCCACCCCGCCGAGCGTGCCGGCCGTGGGGGACGGGCGCACATACGCCGCCGGGTCCACCGCGAGCCGCTCCATCCTGGTCTTGTCGCCCAGGATGGAGCCCCCGGTACGGGTGGAGGAGGGGTCGACGGCCAGCACCGCGACCCGGTGCCCGAGCCCGGTGAGCATCGTGCCCAGCGCGTCGATGAAGGTGGACTTGCCCACGCCGGGCACCCCGCTGATGCCGATCCGCCGGGCCGCACCGGAGTGCGGCAGCAGTTCGCGCAGCAACTGCTGGGCCAGCACCCGGTGATCGGGGCGGGTGGACTCGACGAGGGTGATGGCCCGCGCGATCTGCGCACGCCTCCCGTCGAGCACCCCCTTCGCGTAACTGTCGATGTCGATCTTCACGGCCATCTGGTCAGCGGCTCACAGCTCGTGGCCGAGCTCGGTGCCGAGCCGCGTCACCAGGTCGTACGCGGCGTCCGGGATCACCGTGCCGGGCGGGAACACGGCCGTGGCGCCCGCCTCGTGCAGCGCGTCGACGTCCTGCGGCGGAATCACCCCGCCCACCACGATCATGATGTCCTCGCGCCCCTCGGCCGCCAGCTCCTCGCGGAGCGCCGGGACGAGCGTGAGGTGCCCGGCGGCCAGCGAGGAGACGCCCACGATGTGCACGTCCGCCTCCACCGCCTGCCGCGCCACCTCGGCCGGCGTCTGGAACAGCGGGCCGACGTCCACGTCGAAGCCCAGGTCCGCGAAGGCCGTCGAGATCACCTTCTGGCCGCGGTCGTGACCGTCCTGCCCCATCTTGGCGACCAGGATGCGCGGACGGCGCCCCTCGGCCTCCTCGAACCTGTCCACCAGTGCCCGGGTCCGGTCCACGGAGGGGGACTCACCTGCCTCGTTGCGATACACACCGGAAATCGTACGGATCTGACCGGCGTGCCGTCCGTACACCTTCTCCAGGGCGTCCGAGATCTCGCCCACGGTCGCCATCGCGCGGGCCGCGTCGACGGCCAGCGCCAGCAGATTGCCCTCCAGGCCGGGGCCCGGCTCCCGCTCGGCCGCCGCGGTCAGGGCATGCAGCGCGGCCCGGCAGGCCGACTCGTCGCGCTCCTCGCGCAGCCGGCGCAGCTTCTCGATCTGCTGGGCGCGCACCGAGGAGTTGTCGACCTTGAGCACCTCGATCTGCTCGTCGCTCTCCACCCGGTACTTGTTGACCCCGATCACCGGCTGGCGGCCGGAGTCGATCCGCGCCTGGGTGCGGGCCGCGGCCTCCTCCACCCGGAGCTTCGGGATGCCCGCGTCGATGGCCTGCGCCATGCCGCCCGCCGCCTCGACCTCCTCGATGTGCTGCCAGGCCCGGCGCGCCAGGTCGTACGTCAGCTTCTCCACGTACGCGCTGCCGCCCCACGGGTCGATCACCCGGCCGGTGCCCGACTCCTGCTGGAGCAGCAGCTGGGTGTTGCGGGCGATCCGGGCCGAGAAGTCCGTCGGCAGGGCCAGCGCCTCGTCGAGCGCGTTGGTGTGCAGCGACTGGGTGTGCCCCTGGGTGGCGGCCATCGCCTCCACACAGGTCCGGGTCACGTTGTTGAACACGTCCTGCGCGGTCAGCGACCACCCGGACGTCTGCGAATGGGTGCGCAGCGAAAGGGACTTGGCGTTCTTCGGCTCGAACTGCCCGACCAGCTTGGCCCAGAGCAGCCGGGCCGCCCGCAGCTTCGCGATCTCCATGAAGAAGTTCATGCCGATCGCCCAGAAGAACGACAGCCGCGGCGCGAACGCGTCCACGTCCAGCCCCGCCTCCCGCCCGGCCCGCAGGTACTCCACCCCGTCCGCCAGCGTGTACGCCAGCTCCAGATCGGCCGTCGCACCCGCTTCCTGGATGTGGTAGCCGGAGATGGAGATCGAGTTGTAGCGCGGCATCTTCTGCGAGGTGTACGCGAAGATGTCGGAGATAATCCGCATCGAGGGCTTGGGCGGGTAGATGTAGGTGTTGCGGACCATGAACTCCTTCAGAATGTCGTTCTGAATGGTCCCGGCCAGCTTCTCCGGCCCGACGCCCTGCTCCTCCGCGGCCACGATGTACAGCGCGAGCACCGGGAGCACCGCGCCGTTCATCGTCATCGACACCGACATCCGGTCCAGGGGGATGCCGTCGAAGAGCTGACGCATGTCGTAGATGGAGTCGATCGCCACCCCCGCCATGCCGACGTCACCGGTCACCCGCGGGTGGTCGCTGTCGTAGCCGCGGTGGGTCGGCAGGTCGAAGGCGACGGACAGGCCCTTCTGGCCGGCCGCGAGATTGCGGCGGTAGAAGGCGTTGGACTCCTCGGCGGTGGAGAAACCGGCGTACTGCCGGATCGTCCAGGGCTGGTTGACGTACATCGTCGGGTACGGGCCCCGCAGGTACGGGGCGATGCCCGGGTACGTGTCGAGGAAGTCGAGCCCTTCCAGGTCGCGCCCGGTGTACAGCGGCTTGACCGCGATGCCTTCCGGGGTCTGCCACAGCAGGTCGTCGTCCGACCCGCCGGAGGACTCCTTCACCGAGGCACGCCACTGGTCCTCGGACACTTCGGCGGCATCGCCCGGACCGAGGTCGATCCCGGAGAAGTCGGGGATACGCATTACGCCACATCCATACGGTCGAGGAGGGAGGAGAGCACGGCCACCACGTCGGAGCCGGCGAAGACGTACTCGTCGACACCGGCGTGCTCGCCGGGCCGGCCCGCGAGGAACACCCGCTGCGCGCCCGCCGACCGCAGCGCCCCGGCCACCGCCGCGGCCTGCTCGGCGTAGAGCGCGTCGCTGGAACACAGGCACGCCACGGTGGCCCCGGAGGCGGAGAACGCCCCGGCGGCCGTCGCCGCGTCGACGGAGACCGGGTCGTGGACCGGCTCGATGCCGCCCGCCCGGAACAGATTGGCGGCGAACGACGCCCGCGCGGTGTGGGCCGCGGCGGGCCCGAGCGCGGCGAGGAACACCTTCGGCCGCTGCCCGGTCGCCGCGAGGTGCGCGTCCGACCGGGCGCGCAGCGCCTCGAACGCCTCGTCGCGCCGGACCCGGGGCAGACCGCCCGGGGCCACCGGATCGGCGGGGGCGGCCTCGCGCTCCACCGGACGCTCCGCCAGCAGCGGGAACTCGCTCACCCCGGTGATCGGTTCCTTGCGACGCGCCAGGTCCTTGCTGCGCGTCGCCCAGGTCGCCGCGAGACGCTCGCGGATCATCCCGGAGCGCAGGGCGGCGGCCTGACCGCCGGAGCGTTCGATCTCCTGGAAGAACGACCACGCGGCATCGGCGAGTTCGGCGGTGAGCCGCTCCACGTACCAGGAACCGCCGGCCGGGTCGATCACCTGGGCCAGGTGCGACTCCTCCAGCAGGATCGTCGACGTGTTGCGGGCGATGCGCCGGGCGAACGCGTCCGGCAGCCCCAGGGCGTGGTCGAACGGCAGCACGGTGACGGAGCCGGCCCCGCCGACCCCCGCGCCCAGACAGGCCAGCGTCGTCCGCAGCATGTTCACCCACGGATCGCGCCGCGTCATCATCACCGGGGACGTCACCGCGTGCTGGCGCTGCGCGCCGGCCCCGGCGGCCCCGCACACCTCGGCCACCCGGGACCACAGCCGGCGGGCGGCCCGCAGCTTGGCGATGGTCAGGAACTGGTCGGCGGTCGCCGCGTACCGGAACTCCAGCTGCCCGCATGCCTGCTCGACCGTGAGACCGGCCTCCGTCAGGTCCCGCAGGACGGCGACGCCGGTCGCCAGCGAGGCCCCCAGCTCCTCGGCGGCCGAACCGCCGGCCTCGTGGTACGGCAGCGCGTCCACGGTCAGCGCCCGCAGCCCGGGGAACTCCCGCGCGCACCGCAGCGCCCAGCGGACCGCGTCCGAGGAGTCGGGCTCGGTGCCGCCACGGGCCGCCAGGGCGAACGGGTCGGCGCCGAGATTCCCGCGGAGGGCCGGGGCACCGACCCCGCGCTCCGCGGCGATGCGCAGCAACTCCGTGGCGGCGGCGTCGAGTTCGCCCCCGGCGTCGAGGACCACGGGGGCCAGGTCGAGAAGGACGCCGTCCAGCGCCCTCGCCAGACCGGACACCGGTACGCCCCCGGCGCCGCCCACGGTCAGCCACAACGAGGTGACGCCGTTCTCCAGGTCGGCGAGCACCGCCTCGTTGAGCCGCGCGGGATCCGCGAGGGTGTGCCGCTGCCGTACGTCCCAGCCGCCCGCCGCATTGCCCTCGGCGGTGCTGCCGCGGGTGAAGGGGGCGAAACCCGGATATCCGGCATCGGGCGCGCTGTCGCGCGAAGTATAGAGAGGGCGGGTGATGAGCCCGTCCTCCACCGTGGTGGACAGCGCTTCCTCGGCGGCCGTCCCCGCGACCTCCTTGCCCGACTTGCGCAGCACGCCCTCGACGAGGCGTTGCCACTGCTCATGGGCGGGGGCGGGGAATTCGGCGGCCAACGAAAGCCCGTCGGCAGGCAGGACCGTCATGCCCAGATGCTAGGTCAGGTCGCTATAGGCCAGCATGGGTTCCGCTTGTGACCTTGCACTCTGCCGACCGCACTTGATCCTTCACGGACCGTGGCGTAACCCGGTCGCCGCAGACGCTTGTCGGTTCCTCCAGGGCACCTGGTATTTGCTCCACAGAACGCCTCAGAACATTGCAGATGCAAGATTCATTCGAATATCTTGTCGCACATGCAGTCCTACACCATCGGGCAGGCGGCGCGTCTGCTGGGCGTGAGCCCCGACACGGCCCGCCGCTGGGCGGACGCCGGAAGGGTCGCCACCCACCGCGACGAAAGCGGCCGCAGGGTCATCGACGGCCGCGACCTGGCCGCGTTCTCCATCGAGGTCGGCCAGGGCGGCGGAGGCGAGGACGACCCCTCGTACACCTCGGCCCGCAACGCCTTCCCGGGCATCGTCACCGCCGTGAAGCTCGGCGACGTCGCGGCGCAGGTCGAGATCCAGGCGGGCCCGCACCGGCTGGTCTCCCTGCTCACCCGGGAGGCCGTCGAGGAACTCGGACTGGAAGTCGGCATGCGGGCCACCGCTCGGGTGAAGTCCACCAACGTGCACATCGACCGCGTCTGACCGCGCGCCGCCCACGACGCGTCCCCCTCCCCAAGGAGCCCCCGTCACCATGACGACCACCCCCGGCAGGCGCCGCGTCGCCGCCGCGCTCACGACCGCCGCCCTGCTGCTCCCGCTCGCCGCCTGCGGCGGCGACGGGCAGGAGTCCGCCGGGAAGTCCGCACCGTCCTCCGGCGCCCGGCTGACGGTCCTCGCGGCGGCCTCCCTCACCGACGTGTTCAAGGCGGCGGGCGCCGCGTACGAGAAGGAGCACCCGGGCACGAAGGTGGCCTTCTCCTTCGCGGGTTCCCAGGAGCTGGCCGCCCAGGTGAAACAGGGCGCCCCCGCCGACGTGCTGGTCACGGCGGACACCAGGACGATGGACGGGCTGTGGGACGACACCGGGACCCCCACCGTCATCGCGAAGAACCGCCTGGTCATCGCCACCGGGGAGGGGAACCCGAAGAAGATCGGCGGCCTGAAGGACCTGACGGACCCCGGCCTGAAGGTCGTCCTGGCCGCCCCCGAGGTACCGGTCGGCCGTTACAGCGAACAGGTCCTCGACGCCCAGAAGCTCACCGTGAAGCCGGTCTCCCAGGAGCCCAGCGTCCGTGCCGTCCTCAGCAAGGTCGAGCTCGGCGAGGCGGACGCGGGCATCGTCTACCGGACCGACGCGGCCACGGCCCCCGACGAGGTCGACGCCGTCGACATCCCCGACGCGCAGAACGCCGTCGCCTCCTACCCGGCCGCCACCCTGCGCCAGTCCGGCGACAGCGAGGCCGCGACGGCGTTCGTGAAGTGGCTGAGCACCCCCGCCGCGCAGAAGATCCTCCGGGCGGCGGGCTTCCAGCAGCCGTGACCCGCCGCGACCGGCCGGCACACCGCGTACCGGTGGTGGGACGGCCGGCCCGCCCGGGGGAGCCATCCCCTCCCCGGGCCCGTACCGACCCCATTCAGGGAATCCTGATGAGAGCCCTCCGCAGCCGGGCGCCCGGTGTGCGCACCCCCGTCGCCCTGGCCCTTCCCGCCCTGCTCGCCGTCGCGTTCCTGCTGGTGCCGCTGATCGGCGTCCTGGCCCGCACCCCCTGGGCCGGCCTCGGGGCCCATCTGACCGATCCGGACGTCACCCGGGCGCTCAGACTGTCCCTGCTGGTCTCCTCCTGGGCGCTGGGGCTGTCCCTGCTGCTCGGGGTGCCGCTGGCCTGGCTGCTGGCCCGGGTCGACTTCCCCGGCAAGGCCCTCGTCCGCTCCCTGGTCCTGCTGCCGATGGTGCTGCCGCCCACCGTCGGAGGCGTGGCCCTCCTCCTCGGCTTCGGCCGACGGGGACTGCTGGGCCCCTGGCTGGAGGGCACCTTCGGCATCACCCTGCCCTTCCACACGTCGGGCGCGGTGGTCGCGGCGACCTTCGTCGCGATGCCGTTCCTCGTCATCAGCCTCGAAGGGGCCCTGGCCGGCCTGCGCCCCGCGTACGAGGAGACCGCGGCCTCCCTCGGGGCCCCGCCGGTCCGGGTGTTCCGCACCGTCACCCTCCCGATGGTCGCCCCCGGCCTCGCCGCCGGGGCCGCCCTCACCTGGGCGCGCGCACTCGGCGAGTTCGGGGCGACCATCACCTTCGCGGGAAACCTGCCGGGCACCACGCAGACGCTGCCCCTCCAGGTCTATCTGCTGCTCCAGGAGTCCCCGGAGGCCGCCACCTCCGTCTCGCTGCTGCTGCTCGCCATCGCCATGGCCGTACTCGTCGCGCTGCGCGGGCGGTGGACCGGAACGCCGCGCGACCGCTCGCGCGCCCCCGGCCCCGTCCCGGACGACCCGAAGGACCCGGCCGCGACGCACCTCCCGGCCGGCCGGGAGGTGCCGCCCCCCGCCCGGCGGGAGCCCTGCCCGCTGCACGCCGAGGTGACCGGCTTCAACCGGCTGACCCTCGACGCCCCGCCCGGCACCACGATCGCGGTCGTCGGCCCCAACGGCGCGGGCAAGACGACCCTGCTGCGCGCCCTGCTCGGCCTGACCCCACGTGCCGTCGCCCGGCTGCGCCTCGGCGACACCGACGTCACCGGACTGCCCCCGCACCGCCGCCAGGTCGCCTGGGTGCCGCAGGACGGCGCGCTCTTCCCGCACCTGAGCGCGCTGACGAACACGGCGTACGGGCTCCGGGCCCGCGGCGTCCCCCGGGCCGAGGCCCGGCGCGAGGCGCAGCGGTGGCTCGACCGGCTGGGCGTCGGCCACCTCGCCCACCGCAGACCCGCCCAGCTCTCCGGCGGCCAGGCCCAGCGCGTGGCCCTGGCCAGGGCGCTCGCCGCCCGCCCCCGGCTGCTGCTGCTCGACGAACCCCTCGCGGCCCTCGACCAGACCACCCGTGCCCACGTCCGGCACACCCTGCGCACCCACCTTGCCGGGTTCGGCGGCGTCTGCCTGATCGTCACCCACGACCCCGTCGAAGCGGCGTCGCTGGCCGACCGGGTGCTCGTGCTCGACGAGGGCCGCACCCTCCAGTACGCGACCCCGGCCGAGGTGACCCGGCATCCGCGCTCGCCGTGGGTCGCCCGGATGCTCGGCCGCAACGCCTGGCCGGGCACCGCCGCCGGCGACGGCACCCTCGCCCTCGCGGACGGCGGCCGGCTGGTCGCCGCGGACGAGCCCGCCGGGGGGACGGCCGTCCTCGCGGTCATCGCGCCGGAAGCGGTCGCGGTGCACCGCGAGCGGCCGGCCGGGAGCCCGCGCAACGTCTGGCCCGGCACCGTCCGCGAACTCACCGCCGTGGGCAGCCGGATCAGGGTGGCCCTCGCCCTCGACGAGGCACCGGACCTGGTCGCCGAGATCACCCCCGAGGCGGCGGCCGAGCTGGGCCTCGGAGAGGGAACGGCCGTGTGGACGAGCGTCAAGGCGACCGAGGTCACCGTCGTCACCCGGTGAACGGACCGCTCCCGATCCGGGCCGGACGCGTGCGTCCGGAAAAACACGGGACCGGAAATTCGATTCCCGCCCACCGGCCCGTGCGGCAAAAGGGTGGAGAGGAGACCGGGAGGGCAGGAAAAGAGCCGCTTTCCCCTGTGGAGCGCCCCTGACCTGGGGCTGGGAGGGGGGTGGCTTCACATTTCCTTTATCTCCATAGGGGTTCCCGATCGCCGTCGACCGGCGTTTTACTTTGTCGATTTCCCGGGCGCGTGCAACGTTTGACCGGCCAGGTCGAATCAATGCGCACACACGTCGGGACAGGGGAATTCATCGTGCAGACCGCCAGGGCCGTCCCGGCATCCACCGTCCTCAACCTGCGCGACCTGGGCGGCATCGCCCTGGACGGGGGCCGGCGGGTCCGGCCGGGGGTCGTGCTGCGCTCCGGGCAGCTCAGTGGGCTCGACGCGGCGCAGGACTCGGAGGTGGCCGCGCTCGGCATCCGTACCGTCGTCGACCTGCGGACCGCCGACGAGCGCTCCGTGGCACCGGACCGGCTGCCTCCCGGGGCGCGGCTGTTCGTCGCCGACGTGCTCGGGGACAACCCGGGCGTGGCCCCCGCCCGGCTGCGCGCGCTGCTCACCGACCCCGCCGAGGCGCAGCGGCTGCTGGGGGGCGGGAAGGCGGAGGAGATGTTCGCCGGGACCTACCGGCAGATGGTCCTCTCACCGGGTGCCGCGGCCGCCCACCGGGCCTTCGTCGAGACGGTCGCCGACGACCGGGCCCGTCCGGTGCTCTTCCACTGCACGGCGGGCAAGGACCGGACCGGCTGGGCCGCCGCGCTCCTGCTGATGATGCTCGGTGCGTCGCGCGAGGCGGTCCGGGCCGAGTTCCTCGCGGTGAACCCGGTGGTGCGGGCCGCCTTCGCCCCCTACGTGCGGGACTTCCTCGACGCGGGCGGCGACCCGGAGATCGCGGCCGCGATCAGCGAGGTCCGGCCCCGGTACCTCGACACGGCGCTGGACGCCATGGACGAGCGGTGGGGCGGGCTGGAGGGCTATGTGCGCGACGGCCTGCGGATTCCCCGGGCCGCGCTGGAGCGGCTGCTCGGCGGACTCGTGGTGCCCGCCTGAGCCGGACGTCCCGGCGTCCTCCCCGGGCGCGCCGCCGGGCCCGCCCTTCGCGGGATGGCGGGAGAAGATGCCGCCCTCCCGGGTTGACTTGATACCCCTAGGGGGTATCTTGTGGTGTGTCGGGGGGCGCGGCCTCCCGACCCACCCGAGGAGGAAACCGTCATGAACAACGCCCTGAGGATCACCGCCTTCGCCGCCGCGCTCGCCGCGACCTTCGGAACCGCGTACGGCGTGGGCAGGAGCGTCGACCCGCTGGTGGCGGCCGAGGACCGCCCCGCGCAGCACGGCGGCCACGGCGGGGGAGAGGAGGCGGGCGAGGGGAAGGAGAAGCCGAAGGCCGCGGCGGACCACGCGGCCGGCGGCCTGGGGATCTCCGACGGCGGGTACACGCTGGCGCTGGAGAACCCGGTGGTCCGCGCCGGGGCCCGCAGCGAGATCCGGTTCACCGTCAAGGACGACAGCGGGCGCAAGGTCACCGCCTACCGGCGCGAGCACGGCAAGGAACTGCACTTCATCCTCGCGTCGAGCGACCTCACCCAGTACCGGCACCTGCACCCCGTCCGCGCGGCCGACGGCACCTGGTCGACCTCCGTCGAACTGCCCGAGGCCGGTGGCTACCGGGCGTTCGCCGACTTCACTCCCGCCGTCGCGGGGGCCGAGAACCTCACCCTGGGCGCGGACCTGGCCGTCTCCGGCGCGTACCGCCCCGCCCCGCTGCCCACCCCGCGCGCCACCGCCGAGGCCGACGGGTACGACGTCGCGCTCGACGGCGGCCTCCGGGCCGGCCGGTCGGGCGAACTGAAGCTGACCATCAGCCGCAACGGCCGCCCCGTCACCGACCTCCAGCGCTACCTCGGCGCGTACGGGCACCTGGTCGCCCTGCGCTCGGGCGACCTGGCCTACCTCCACGTCCACCCGAACGAGGGGGGCCCGGGCCCCGAGGTGTCCTTCACCGCCACGGCGCCCAGCGCGGGCACGTACCGCCTCTTCCTCGACTTCCGGCACGAGGGCAAGGTGCGCACGGCCGCCTTCACCGTCCGGGTGCCGGAGTCCGCCGAGAAGGGCGGCGACCACCAGGAGAGCACGAGCGGGAGCAAGGGAAAGAGCGAGAACGAGGGCGCCGCCGGCCACGCCCACTGACCCGGCCGCCCCGGCCGCGTACCGGCCCCGGGTATCGTGAGGGCACGGATTCGAAACTCCGGAAGGGGCGTACGTTGACCGAGCGCAAACCCGCGAACCTCAGCTTCGAATCATGGGTCGACAAGCAGATCCGGGAGTCCGAACAGCGCGGGGACATCTCGCAGTTGCCGGGTTTCGGCAAGCCGCTCGACAGCGTCGAGGCCCCCTACGACGAGAACTGGTGGATCAAGCGGAAGATGCACCGCGAAGGGGTGTCGGTGCTCCCGCCGGCGCTGGCCCTGCGCAAGGAGGCCGAGGAGGTGTCCGCGGCCGTTCCCGGAACGCGCACGGAGGCCGAGGTGCGGCGCATGCTCACCGAGGTCAACGAGAAGATCCGGGCAGCCGTCAGACGTCCGCCGCCGGGACCGCTGCTGAACCTCCGGCCGTTCGACGTCGAAGCCGTGGTCGAGGAGTGGCGCGCCGGGCGCGACTCCGCGTGAGGTACCGCCGGGCGACGGCCGCCCGGCCCCCTCGCCCGGATGGGTGATACTCGGCCCATGGCAACGAGCACCACGCGTCCGGGCGCCGCGCCGCGCCGGGCGGCCGCGTACGTCAGGCGGGCGACCGCCCGGGACGCGAAGCGACTCACCCGACTGGTCAGGACCTCCCGCGCCTACGAGGGGCACTACGCCCCGATGGTCGCCGGCTACCGGGTGGGCCCCGACTACATCGAGGCCCACCGGGTCTTCGCGGCCGTCGAGAGCGGCACCGACCGGCTGCTCGGCTTCTACTCGCTCGTCCTCTCGCCGCCGGAACTCGACCTCATGTTCGTCGCCGACGACGTGCAGGGGCTCGGCATCGGACGGCTCCTCGTCGGCCATCTGCGCGGCGAGGCCGGGCGCGCCGGGCTGAGCGGCGTCCGCGTCGTCTCGCACCCGCCCGCCGAGGGCTTCTACCGGAGCATGGGCGCCCTGCGCACCGGGACATCGATGGCCCGCCCGCCCGCGGTGATGTGGGACCGGCCCGAGCTGCTGCTGCCGGTCGGGGCTCCGGGGGAGGAAACCGGCCCGGAGCGCGGCGAGGGTCCGCGCGCGGGGTGACCCCGGCGTCGTGCCGCGGGCCGCGGGCCGGGCAGCGGTGCCCGTGCCCGCACCCGCCGCCGGGTCTACGGTGAGGGAGGAGGGGGCACAGCCGGTATTGGACGGAGGCTCCGGTGACCCCGACAGCAGAGCCCTCCGGCGACCGGGGCCGCCACGAGACCCCCGAGGAACGCGCGGACCGGCGGTGGACAGACCTGCTCCAGGAGCTGCGGGTGGCCCAGACGGGCGTCCAGATCCTGTTCGGCTTCCTGCTCGCCGTGGTCTTCCAGTCGCGCTTCGCCGAACTCTCGGACACCGACCGCAACATCTACGTGGTCACCGTGATGCTGGGATCGGCCACCGCAGCTGCCCTGATCGGCCCCGTCTCGTACCACCGGCTGCTCACCGGGCGGCGGCTCAAGCCGCAGACGGTCGTCTGGGCGTCCCGGATGACCGTGCTCGGGCTCGTCCTGCTGTTCTGCACCATGTGCTCCACCCTGCTGCTCATCCTGCGGGTGGCCCTGCACAACTCCCTCGCCCTGTGGCTGGTGGGCGGTATGGCGGTGTGGTTCCTGGCCTGCTGGTTCGCGTTCCCGGTGCGGGCCCTGGCCCGTTCCTCGCCGCCCGAGGGGGAGGAAGACCCCGGGCCGGAATGATTCCGGCCCGGGGGGGGCGGTCTCCGTGCGGGGTGCGGCGCGGTGGCCGATCCGGTCAGCGGGGGTCCGCCACGGCGAGTTCCGGGACGTCGGTGACCGTGAAGAGGGCCCCGTCCGGGTCCAGCAGGGTCGCCTCGCCGCCCCGGCCCAGCGGCCGCCGCCCGACCAGGGCGCCGCCGTTCTCCCGCGCGGCATCGACCGTGGCCGCCACGTCGGCGACCGGGAAGTACACCTGCCAGTGCGGGCGGACCGTCGGATCGGGCGCCGCCTCCACCGCGCCCGAGCCGATCCGGGCGAGCCGTCGGCCGCGGCACTCGACGACGACCTCGTCCTTCTCGTACGAGACCTCGCAGCACCCCGGGCGCCCGCTCGCCCAGCCGAGCACCTCCCCGTAGAAGATCGCGGCGTCGAAGGCGTTCCTGGTGTGCAGCCGGAGCCAGGCGTGCGAGTGGTCGTCCGGCGCTGGCGGCGAGGTCGCGGGCCCGGTCCGCTCCCAGACGCCGAACACCGCGCCGTCGCGGTCCGCCGCCAGGACCCCGCGCCCCTTGCCGAGCGCCAGCGGCCCCACCGCGACCGTGCCGCTGCGTTCCCGGATGCGCGAGGCGGCCGCGTTCGCGTCGGGGACGGCGAAGTAGGGCGTCCAGGCCACGGCCACCCGGTAGGCGGTCGCCGTCGCGCCGATCCCGGCGACCGGCACGTCGCCGCGGCGCGCGACCGAGAACTCCTGCCCCAGCCTGCCCGGCCGGAAGGACCATCCCAGTACGGCGCCGTAGAACGCCTGCGCCGCCCCCAGGTCGCGGGTCATGAGGTTGACCCAGCAGGGCGCCGCCGATCCGGTCAGCGGCGCCGGCATCGGCGTGCGCCCCGGGGAGCCGTCGTGAGGGAGCCCGGGGTTCATTCGCGGCGTTCGTCGCCGTTGCGGCGCAGGGGCTCGTTCCCGTGGTCCCCGAGCTCGTAGGGGGAAAGGCCCCTGCCGTTGGGCGGGAAGCTGTCGTCGCCGTGCACGTCCTGTGCCTCGACGTGGCTCCGGTGGTCCGGCCGCGGCGGCTGTTCATCGGGGGTGGGGGGTGGCAGCTCCTGGTCCCGACGCCGCTTGCCCAGCCAGAAGCCGCCGATCAGCATGGCCACCAGGGCCACTCCGACCACGCCCATCACCGCTCCGGCCGCGCCCCGGCCGTCGGCGAGGACGAGGGCCGCCGCATTCAGGTCCATGTGCGATACGTCCATGTGTGATCCGTCCATATGTGCCGGATACCCCGAGGCGAATCCCGCACGCGACAAACACCCTGAATTCATATTTTAAGTGGATGCAGGGCGAAAAGCGTTTCGCTCGGAGAGTACGGGCGGCCGCCGGGGTGGTGCGGGACGAGGGCGGCGGACTCGCCCGACCGGCGGATTCCGGAGAGCCGAAGGGGCCGCGGCGGCGTCCTCGTGTCGCTGTCGCACCGCCGCGGAGCGAGGCTGGAGACAGTCCCCGAATCGTCGGAGGGGCCGGGGCGGAATGACGGGCGCCGGATCTGCCCGGCCGGTGGGCCGGCCCGGGCGCGGGAATCTGCGGCGCCGCACCGACCGGAAGGAACCGCGGTGAACACGATCAAGGAGAAGCAGACGACGGCGAGCGGATACGGCCAGGAGGTGTCGGTCGTCATCAGCGGGTGCGGGAAGGGCGACGCGCGGATGGTCTTCGACGTGCTGCGGGCGGCGTTCACCACCGACCGGGCCTCGGTCGACGTCCCGCAGGACCTCGCGGGCAGCCGCCCCACCGCATGGGCGGTGACCGTCGACGTCACCGAGGCCAGGGTGGTCTCGGGGGCGGTCGCGCTCGACGCGCCCGTGAGCGTCGACGTGCAGGGCGGCTACTGGGCGGTCGAACAGCTCAGGCGGAGCCTGGCGCACGCCTTCGACGTCCAGGTCGTCGGCACCGTCTCCGGCGACCAGGAGGAAGAGGTGCGCCTGCGCCTGCGGAGCCGGTCGGGCGACCGTCCGGAGGGCCACGGCCCGGGTACGGAGCAATGAGCCGGGAAGGCGCTCCCCGTCTGGTAGAAAACGGAGCATCCATGAGGAAACACCCGGAAGTCACCCCGAAAGGTGCGAGTGAGTGGACCCCTCCCACGGACGGGACGACGAAGCCCGGCAGCGGACGGCGACCGCCGACCGCTCCACCCTGACGCTGCGGATCAACGGAACCGAGCGGACCCTCACGCTCGACCACCGCACCACGGTCCTGGACGCCCTGCGCGAGCACCTCGGGCTGACCGGGGCCAAGAAGGGCTGCGACCACGGCCAGTGCGGGGCGTGCACCGTCCTCGTCGAGGGCCGTCGCGCCAACAGCTGCCTGCTGCTGGCCGTCGCCCACGACGGTGCCGCCGTCACCACCGTCGAGGGCCTCGCCGACGGCGACCGGCTCCACCCGCTCCAGGCGGCGTTCCTGGAACGCGACGCCCTCCAGTGCGGCTACTGCACCCCCGGCCAGCTCTGCTCGGCCGTCGGCATGCTCGGCGAGGCGGCGGAGGGCTTCCCCTCCCACGCCACCGCGCGCACCGCCCCCGTCGCCACCCCGGCCGCCCTCGACGCCGCGGAGATCCGTGAACGGATGAGCGGCAACCTGTGCCGCTGCGGCGCCTACCCCCGCATCGTCGAGGCGATCGAGGACGTGACGCCGTGAAGCCCTTCGCCTACCTCCGCGCCCGGTCCGCCGAGGAGGCCGTCCGCGAGCACGCCGCCCACCCGGGCGCCGGTTTCCTCGCCGGTGGCACCAACCTCGTCGACCTGATGAAACTCGGCGTCGAGACCCCCGCCCTGCTCATCGACGTCGGCCGGCTGCCACTGGACCGGGTCACCGACACCGACGACGGCGGACTGCGCATCGGCGCCACCGTGCGCAACAGCGACCTGGCCGCCCATCCCGCGGTGCGCACCCGCTACCCCGCCCTGTCGCAGGCGCTGCTGTCCGGCGCCTCCGGGCAGCTCCGCAACACCGCCACCACCGGCGGCAACCTGCTCCAGCGCACCCGCTGCCCCTACTTCCAGGACACCTCCAAACCCTGCAACAAACGGGAACCCGGCACCGGCTGCCCCGCCCGCGAGGGGGCCCACCGCGATCTCGCCGTGCTCGGCCACTCCGAGCACTGCGTCGCCACCCACCCGTCCGACATGGCCGTCGCCCTGTCCGCCCTCGACGCCACCGTCCGCCTGCACGGACCGGACGGCGAACGGACCGTGCCCGCCACCGGCTTCCACCGGCTGCCGGGCGACACCCCGTACCGCGACACCGAGGCCCGGCCGGGCGAACTCGTCACCGAGGTGCTCCTGCCCCCGCCCCCGGACGGCACGGCCTCCCTCTACCGCAAGGCCCGCGACCGGGCCTCCTTCGCCTTCGCCCTCGCGTCGGTGGCCGCCGTGCTGAGCGTCCACCGCGGCCGGATCGGGCACGCGGCACTGGCCTTCGGCGGTCTCGCCCACCGCCCCTGGCGCGCACACGCCGCGGAAGCGGTGCTCCGGGGCGCCCCGGCCGCCCCGGAGACCTTCGAACGGGCCGTGGACGCCGAACTCGCCGCGGCCCGGCCGCTGCGCGACAACGCGTTCAAGGTGGGACTCGCCCGCGCCCTCGCCGTGGACGCGCTGGCCGAACTCGCCGCCGACAGCTGAACCACCGCACCACACCGGCCGACCCGCAGAGGTGAGGATCCCGTCATGAACCAGACCCCGTCACCGCTGGGCACCCCCGTCGTCCGCCGCGAGGGCCGGGACAAGGTCACGGGCGCCGCCCGGTACTCCGCCGAGCACACCCCGCCCGGGTGCCTGTACGGGCGCCCCGTCCCCGCCACGATCGTCCGCGGCCGGGTCACCGCCGTCCACGCGGACGAAGCACTGGCCCTGCCCGGCGTACACGCCGTGCTCACCCACGACAACGCCCCGCGGACCGAGGAACCCGACGACCCCGCCCTCGCCGTCCTCCGCGACGACCTGGTCCCGCACCGGGGCTGGTACGTCGCGCTCGTGGTGGCCGACACCCCCGAAGCCGCCCGGGCCGGGGCCGGGGCGCTGCGGATCACGTACGAGACCGTCGGCCACGACGTCGTCCTGACCGAGGACCACCCCGGTTCGTACGTCCCCGACACGGTCAATGGCGGCTACCCCGCCGTCCGCGAACGCGGCCACACCGACCGGGCCCTCCGCGCGGCCCCCGTGCAGATCGATGCCACGTACACCATCGGCCCCCTGCACAACCACCCCATGGAGCCGCACGCCACGACGGCGTGGTGGGACGAGGACGGACACCTGACCGTCCACGACTCCAGCCAGGGCTCCACGACGGTGCGCGACACCCTCGCCGCCGTGTTCGGGCTGAAACCGCAGCAGGTCACCGCGGTCTCCGAACACGTCGGCGGCGGCTTCGGCTCCAAGGGCACCCCGCGCCCGCAGGCCGTCCTCGCCGCCATGGCCGCCCGCCACACCGGCCGCCCGGTCAAGATCGCCCTGCCCCGCCGCCAGATGGCCGCCGCGGTCGGCCACCGGGCTCCCACCGTGCAGCGCGTCCGGCTCGGCGCCGGACTCGACGGCATCCTCACCGCGGCCGACCACGAGGTCCTCACCCACACCTCCACCATCAAGGAGTTCGTGGAACAGGCCGCCGTACCGGCCCGGGTCATGTACGGGTCCCCGGCCGGCCGCACCGTCCACCGGGTGGCCGCCCTGGACGTGCCGAGCCCCTCCTGGATGCGCGCGCCGGGCGAGGCCCCCGGCATGTACGCGCTCGAATCCGCCATGGACGAACTCGCCTCCGCCCTCGGGATGGACCCCGTCGAACTGCGCGTCCGCAACGACCCGGCGCACGAACCCGACTCCGGCCTGCCGTTCAGCAGCCGCGGCCTCACCGCCTGCCTGGAGGCGGGCGCCGCACGCTTCGGCTGGTACGACCGCGACCCGCGCCCCGCGATCCGCGAGGAGGGGCCGCTGCTCGTCGGCACGGGCGTCGCCGCCGCCACCTACCCCGTGTACATCGCCCCCTGCGGCGCCTCGGTCCACGCGGCCCCCGACGGCTCGTACCACGTCCGGGTCAACGCCACCGACATCGGCACCGGCGCCCGCACGGTGCTCGCGCAGATCGCGGCCGACGTGCTGGACGCCCCCCTGGACGACGTCCGGATCGACATCGGCAGCAGCGATCTGTCCGACGCCCCGGTGGCCGGCGGCTCCGCGGGGACCGCCTCCTGGGGCTGGGCCGTGCACAAGGCGGCCACCCTCCTGCTGCGGCGACTGGACGAGCACTCCGGCCCGCTCCCCGCGCAGGGCCTCACGGCCACCGCCGACACCCGGCAGGAGACCGCCGAGAACTCCCCGTACGCACGGCACGCCTTCGGGGCGCACTTCGCCGAGGTCGCCGTCGACTCCCGCACCGGGGAGGCGCGGCTGCGCCGGATGCTCGGCGTCTTCGCCGCCGGACGCATCCTCAACCCCCGGACCGCACGCTCCCAGTTCATCGGCGGCATGACCATGGGGATCGGCATGGCCCTGACCGAGGGCAGCGCCATCGACCCCGTCTTCGGGGACTTCACCGAGAACGACCTCGCCTCCTACCACGTACCGGTCAGCGCCGACGTGCCGGAGATCGAGGCGCACTGGATCGACGAGGACGACCCGCACCTCAACCCGATGGGCAGCAAGGGCATCGGCGAGATCGGCATCGTCGGCGCCGCCGCGGCCGTCGGCAACGCGGTCCGGCACGCCACCGGCATCCGGCTGCGCGACCTCCCGCTCACCCCGGACAAGCTGCTGCCCTACCTGGTGTGAACGCGCCGGGCGGGACCGGCGGGCACCTCCTCGTGTTGCGCGCCGGGCCCCGCCGGGCCACGCTGTCAGTGACCCAGAAGAGACATCCGCTCACTCTTCGTGTTCGGGGGTCGTTGGTTCAACGGGGCGAAGCCAGTGGGCCTCGATGTGAGGAGCCTCGACGATGACCGTTCCACTCGACCGGCACTATCTGGTCGAACTCCAGGTTTCCGCAGAGCGTGTGTCCCAGCTGCGGCGAATAATCGCCGCGCACCTGCGCCACTGGCGTCTCGAACTCCATGTCCGGCCGGTGTGCCGCGGCGTGGAGGAACTGCTGACCAACGTCCACCGCCACGTCGGTGACGACAACAACTGCGTCGTCGAACTCCGGTGGTCCGGGCGGCACCTGACGGTCTCCGTCGCCGACAACGGCTCCGGAATGCCGCGGCTGCTCAGCACCGGGGGCGGCGGACTGAGCCGGATCATGGCCCTGAGCGACAGCTGGGGCACCTGCCGCACCGACGAGGGCAAAGTCGTCTGGTTCACCCGGTACGCGAAGGAGCCGAACGGCATCGACCTGGTGCCGCTGTCGCCACCGCCCGGAGTGCGCGAATTCCGTCGCCCGCCCGTCGCGGCCGTCGACGTCCCCGGTTCCGCGACCGCCCGGGAGCCCGACGCCGCCCTCGTCTGAGACGGCCGCCGCCCCTGGTGGAGCGCCCCCTTCCGGCGCGGACGGCGCGCACCCCGCACGCCCCGTCCGCGCCCGCCGGGCACCCGCCCGCCGGGCCCGCGTTGCGGCGCGGCGCGGGGCACGGCACGGTCGAAGGACCCAGGCAAGGAGGACCCAGCCATGCCCATCGCGACGGTCAACCCCGCGAACGGCGAGACCCTCAGAACGTTCGACGCGCTGGGGGAGGCGGAGATCGAACGCCGGATCGCGGCCGCCGACACCGCGTTCAGGCAGTACCGGACCACCGGATTCGCCGAACGGGCCCGGCTGATGGAGCAGGCCGCCGAACTGCTCGACGAGGACCAGCAGGACATCGCGCGCACGATGACCACCGAGATGGGCAAGCCCATCACCGCGGCCCGCGCGGAGGCCGCCAAGTGCGCCAAGGCGATGCGCTGGTACGCGGCGCACGCGGAGGAACTCCTCGCGGACGAGCACCCCTCCCCGGACGACGTGCGGGACTCCGGCGCCTCCCGGGCCCACGTCCACTACCGGCCGCTCGGCGCCGTCCTCGCCGTGATGCCGTGGAACTTCCCGCTGTGGCAGGTCGTGCGGTTCGCCGCCCCCGCACTGATGGCCGGGAACGTCGGCCTGCTCAAGCACGCCTCCAACGTCCCGCAGACCGCGATGTACCTGGAGGGCCTGTTCCGCCGGGCGGGATTCCCCGAGGGCTGCTTCCAGACCCTCCTCGTGGGGTCCGCCGCGGTCGAGTCGGTCCTGCGCGACCCCCGGGTCGCCGCCGCCACCCTCACCGGCAGCGAACCGGCCGGCCGCTCGGTCGCCTCGATCGCCGGTGACGCGGTGAAGCGGACCGTCCTGGAACTGGGCGGCAGCGACCCGTACCTCGTCATGCCGTCCGCGGACGTCGTCCGGGCCGCCCGCACCGCGGTGACCGCCCGGGCGCAGAACAACGGACAGTCCTGCATCGCCGCCAAGCGCTTCCTCGTGCACGCGGACGTGTACGAGGAGTTCGCCGAACGGTTCACCGTCGGCATGCGCGACCTGAAGGTCGGCGACCCGCTCCACGAATCCACCGACATCGGCCCCCTGGCCAGCCGACAGGGCCGCGCCGACCTGGAGGAACTGGTGGACGACGCGGTACGGCAGGGCGCGGACGTGCTGTGCGGCGGCGGCCGGCCCGAACGCCTGGACCCGGAACTGAGGGGCGGCTGGTTCTACGCCCCCACGGTTCTCACCGGCATCACCCCCGCCATGCGCATCCACCACGAGGAGACCTTCGGCCCGGTCGCCACGCTCTACCGCGTCGAGGGGCTCGACGAGGCCGTGGAACTCGCCAACGACACCCCCTTCGGCCTCAGCTCCAACGTATGGACCAGGGACCCGGAGGAGGCCCGCCGCTGCGTGCGCGACCTGCAGGCGGGCGGCGTCTTCTTCAACGGCATGACGGCCTCCCACCCCGCGCTGCCCTTCGGTGGCGTCAAGCACTCCGGCTACGGGCGGGAACTCGCCGGGCACGGCATCCGCGAATTCTGCAACGCCACCACGGTCTGGTACGGCCCCGACCCCGTCGGTACCACGCTCCGGGAGCCCTCATGAGCGACGAGGTGGGCCCGGCCCACATACCCGGCCCGTCCGACGAGGAGATCGCGGCACTCGACGCGCACTGGCGGGCCGCCAACTACCTGGCCGTCGGCCAGATCTACCTGATGGACAACCCGCTCCTCACCCGGCCGCTGGCCCGGGAGCACATCAAACCGCGACTGCTCGGCCACTGGGGCACCTCGCCCGGACTGAACCTGGTCCACACCCACCTCAACCGCGCCGTCAAGTCCCGCGGCCTGCACTGCCTCTGCGTCTGGGGCCCCGGCCACGGCGGACCCGCCGTCCTGGCCAACTCCTGGCTGGAGGGCAGCTATTCGCAGACGTACCCCGACGTCGGGCGGGACGCCGAAGGCATGCGGCGGCTGTTCCGGCAGTTCTCCTTCCCCGGCGGCGTGCCCAGCCACGTGGCACCGGAGACGCCCGGCTCCATCCACGAGGGCGGCGAACTCGGCTACGCCCTCACCCACGCCTACGGCGCCGCCCTCGACCACCCGGACCTGCTCGTCGCCTGCGTCGTCGGCGACGGCGAGGCCGAGACCGGGCCGCTCGCCGCCTCCTGGCACTCCAACAAGTTCCTCGACCCGGTGCACGACGGGGCGGTCCTCCCGATCCTCCACCTCAACGGCTACAAGATCGCCAACCCGGCCCTGCTCGCCCGCCTCCCGGAGACCGAACTCGACGCGCTGCTGCGCGGCTACGGGCACGACCCCCTGTACGTCGGCGGCGACGAACCGCTCAGCGTCCACCGGGCGATGGCCGCCGCGACGGACCGGGCCGTCGACCGCATCCGGGAGATCCAGGCCGCCGCCCGCGAGGGCGGCGACACCCGGCGCCCGCACTGGCCGATGATCGTGCTGCGCACCCCCAAGGGCTGGACCGGCCCGGCCGAGGTCGACGGGGTGCCCGTCGAAGGCACCTGGCGCGCCCACCAGGTCCCGCTCTCCGGGGTCCGGGACGACCCGGACCACCTGCGGCAACTGGAGGAGTGGCTGCGCTCCTACCGGCCCGAGGAACTCTTCGACGCTTCCGGGCGGCCCCGCCCCCAGGTGCTCGACTGCGTGCCCGAGGGCGACGCCCGGCTCGGCTCGACCCCGTACGCCAACGGCGGCCTGCTGCTGCGCGAACTGCCCCTGCCGCCACTGGACGACCACGCCGTCGAGGTCCGGGCCCCGGGCGCCGCGCTCCACGAACCGACCCGGGTGCTCGGCGGTCTGCTGGAGGCCGTCATGGCCGCCACCGCCGAGCGCCGCGACTTCCGGGTCGTCGGCCCCGACGAAACCGCCTCGAACCGGCTCGGCGCCCTCTACGGGGCCACCGCCAAGAACTGGCAGGAACGCATCCTGCCCACCGACGAGAACCTCTCCCACGACGGCCGCGTCATGGAGGTGCTCTCCGAGCACCTGTGCCAGGGCTGGCTGGAGGGCTACCTCCTCACCGGCCGGCACGGCCTCTTCTCCTGCTACGAGGCGTTCGCCCACATCGTCGACTCGATGGTCAACCAGCACATCAAATGGCTCAAGGCGTCCCGCGCGCTGGCCTGGCGCCGCCCCGTCGCCTCGCTCAACTACCTGCTCACCTCCCACGTCTGGCGGCAGGACCACAACGGCTTCTCCCACCAGGACCCGGGCTTCGTCGACCACGTCCTCAACAAGAGCCCCGAAGTCGTGCGGGTCTACCTGCCCCCGGACGCCAACACACTGCTCGCGGTCGCCGACCACGCGCTGCGCAGCCGCGACCACGTCAACGTGATCGTGGCCGGCAAGCAACCGTCCTTCGACTGGCTCACGATGGACCGGGCCCGCGCGCACTGCGCCCGCGGCGCCGGGGTGTGGGAGTGGGCCGGGACGGAGGACGGCAGTCGCGAACCCGACGTGGTGCTCGCCTGTGCCGGGGACGTGCCCACGCTGGAGACCCTGGCCGCGGCGGACCTGCTGCGCCGTCATCTGCCGGAGCTGGCCGTACGGGTGGTCAACGTCGTCGACATGGCGCGGCTGATGCCCCGCGAGCAGCACCCGCACGGCATGCCGGACGCCGAGTACGACGCCCTGTTCACCCGGAACGCCCCGGTGATCTTCGCCTACCACGGCTACCCGTGGCTGATCCACCGGCTCGCCTACCGCCGCGCGGGCCACGCCGGCCTGCACGTGCGGGGCTACAAGGAGGAGGGCACCACCACCACGCCCTTCGACATGGTGGTCCGCAACGACCTGGACCGCTACCGGCTGGTCATGGACGTCATCGACCGGGTGCCCGGCCTCGGGGTCCGCGCCGCGGCCGTGCGCCAGGCGATGGCGGACGTCCGCACCCGCCACCACGCCTGGATCCGGGAACACGGTACGGACCTGCCCGAGGTGGCCGACTGGACCTGGGGCGGCTGACCCCGTCCCGGTCCCGCGCGAAAGGCGCTCAGCGGCCGACCGCCCGGGCCAGCTCGGCCTTGGTCATGGTCGACCGCCCGTGGACTTTCTTGCGCCGCGCTTCCTCGTAGAGCTGGTCGCGGGTGGGGCCTTCGGCCCTGTCGTGCCGTACGGACGACGGGTCCGCGGCGGACGCGCGGCGCGCGGTCCTCGCCGGACCGGGGCGGAAGTGGTCCCCGCCCGCGGTGCGGGCCGCGATCCCCTCGGCCCGCTCCTCGCCGACCCCGTGCTCCTGCGCACTCTCCTTGATGTGCTCGTACTGCCGATGCCGTCCGGCGCCGGATCCATGCGACATGGTGCGGTCACCCCTCTCCCCGGCGCCCGCCCCGGGGCTGGGCACGGGGTCCGGCCGGGACTCTTTCCAGTGTCCCAGCGGCCGAGGGGGCCCGCACGCCTGCCGCGCACCGCGCCGGGTGGCGCCGGGACGCTGTGCGGCGCCCCGGCGCGATACCGGCTACCAGATGGACTCGACCCACTCGGGGTGGTCGATGAACGGGTTCCGGTTGTGCTGGTACTGGTTGAATATGACGTCGTTGCGACGCTTCTCGAAGCTGTCCGGCGGGTCCTGCTGGCTCCACGCCTTCAGTACCGACAGCCGGCCGATGTTCGGGGCGGAGCCGTTGGAGACCCGGTCGTTGGGCTCCAGGTCGGGGAAGCCGTCGGTGCCCTCGTAGCGGACGGCCATGTAGAGGATCATGCGGGCCACATCGCCCTTGACCGCGTTGCGCGGCTCGAAGGAGTCGCTGTCGGTGTAGTTGCCCGGGGCGCCGCTGACCGCGCTGCCGCCCTTGTCGAAGTCCTTGTTGCCGCGGATCGAGTTGACGGTGACGTCCTCCGGGCGCAGGTGGTGGATGTCGGTGCCGGGACCGGTGGCGGTGCCGAAGTCGCCGTGGGACTTGGCCCAGACGTGCTCACGGTTCCAGTTCCCGACCGAGCCGCCGTTGGCGTTCTTGGAGATGGAGCGGCCGGTGTAGAGCTCGATCACGTTCGAGCTGTTGGAGGGGTCCTGGTCGGTGTCCTTGAGGGCTTCCCAGACCTGGCTGTAGGAGATCTTGGTCTGGTCGCTGATGATCTGGTTCAGCGCGCTCTTCAGCTGGGACCCGCTCTTGCCGAGCGCGTCCTGGTAGTACGTGTCGTCGAGTACCCGGAGCGGGGTCGTGGCGGTCGGCGCGTCCTGGGTCGTGGCGGCCGGTGCGGCGGCCGCGGTGCCGCCGAGCACCGCGAAGGCGGCGAGGGAGGCCAGCAGCATGCGCCGGTGGCGAGGGTGACGACGGGACATGTGGGGTGTCCTCTCCGGAAATACGTGCGCCGCGACACCACCACGAGGTGGGGGTGGGGCCGCGGCGATCGTGTGCTACGTGGTAAGCGGGAGCGTGCCACACGCACCGTGACCATGGTGTGAACGCTCCGTACCTATCATGTGCAGGTCAAGTGAGGATCCGGCCTCCGTGTCGGAAAAGGGTGCATGGGTCTCGGATGCGGCGCGTCGGGCGCGGAGTGAGAATGTCCGAAAGGGACGAGGAGGCGGCATGAGCGACGAGCCCGAATCCGTATCCGCAACGCGGGGAGTGACCCCCGACAGCCTCTTGCACACGGGTGGCAGCGATCATCCGTCGGCGGAGGATCTGGTGCTCGCCTCCGGGCGGGACCTCACTCCGGAGAACCTCCAGTGGGCGGAGCGCAGGCTCGCCCGGGAGGGCCGGTCGGCGATCGACAAGGCGCTGCCGTAGCGGGCGCGTCCGCCCGGCGGCCGGGCCGCGGGGAGTGTTGTGGGCGCTCCCCGCGGCTCGGCTAGCCTGGGTGCACAATGAACCGTTTGACGACGTCAGGGGCCGGGTACGACCTGGCCCGCTTCCCCGAGAACCCGCGCGACCCGTTCCGCGCCTGGGATGCCGCCGACGAGTACCTGCTGCGGCGGCTGGAGGGGGAGGACGGGGCAGGACCCGTCGACCTGTCCGGCACCGTGGTCGTGGTGGGCGACCGCTGGGGCGCCCTGAGCACCGTACTGGCCGGGCACCGGCCCGTGCAGATCACCGACTCCTACCTGGCGCGGCGCGCCACCCTGGCGAACCTGGCCCGCAACGGCGCGGACGCGGACGCCGTACGTCTGCTGTCGGCCAGGGACGCGCCGCCGGACCGCGTCGACGTCCTGCTGGTGCGCGTACCGAAGAGCCTCGCGCTCCTGGAGGACCAGCTGCACCGGCTCGCGCCGGCCGTCCACGCGGGCACCGTCGTCATCGGCGCCGGCATGGTCCGCGAGATCCACACCTCCACGCTCGAACTCTTCGAGCGGATCATCGGCCCGACCCGCACCTCCCTCGCGGTGCGGAAGGCCCGGCTCATCCTCTGTACCCCCGACCCCGGCCTGGCCCGGACCCCCAGCCCCTGGCCCCGCCGCTACGAACTGCCCGAAGACGTCGGCCCGGTCTCCGGCCGGACCGTCGTCAACCACGCGGGCATCTTCTGCGCCGACCGCCTCGACATCGGCACCCGCTTCTTCCTCGGCCACCTCCCCGTGCGCAGCGGCCCCGACCGGGTCGTCGACCTCGGCTGCGGGAACGGCGTCCTCGGCCTCGCCGCGGCCCTCGCCAACCCCGAGGCGTCGGTCACCTTCATCGACGAGTCGTACCAGGCGGTCGCCTCCGCCGAGGAGACCTTCCGGGCCAACACCGGCCCGGAAGCCGAGGCCGAGTTCAGGGTCGGCGACGGACTGGCGGACGTACCACCCGCCAGCGTGGACCTGGTGCTCAACAACCCGCCGTTCCACTCCCACCAGGCCACCACCGACGCGACGGCCCGCACCATGTTCCACGGCGCCCGCGCCGCGCTGCGGCCCGGCGGCGAACTCTGGGTCGTCGGCAACCGGCACCTCGGCTACCACACCCAACTCCGCCGCGTCTTCGGCAACTGCGCCACGGTCGCGGGCAACCCGAAGTTCGTCGTCCTGCGCGCCGTCAAGCGCTGACCCGCACGAGGGGCACCGGCCCGCCGCGGACCCCGGTCACCGGGGACCGGACGCCGACCTGCACGAGGGGCACCGGCCCTTCCGGATTCCTGCAACACGTTCTACTGTGTGCGCCGCCGCACACGGGCGACGCGAACGCGAGACTCCTGGAGGGGCCGTGCACCTCGAATACACGCCTGAACAGCAGCAGTTGCGCGCCGAACTGCGTACCTACTTCGCCGGCCTGGTGCCCGGCGACGCCCACGCGCGCCACGCCGCCCCCGAGGAACAGAAGCGCTTCTACCGGGAGACGATCCGCCGTCTCGGCGCCGACGGGTGGCTCGGCGTCGGCTGGCCCACGGAGTACGGCGGACGGGGCCTGTCCGCGATGGAGCAGTTCATCTTCTTCGACGAGGCGGCCCAGGCGGGCGTACCGCTGCCGCTGATGGCCCTCAACACCGTGGGGCCGACGATCATGCGGTACGGCACCGACGAGCAGAAGGCGTACTTCCTGCCGAAAATCCTCAGCGGCGAGATCGATTTCGCCATCGGCTACAGCGAGCCGGAGGCGGGAACCGACCTCGCCGCCCTCAGGACCCGGGCCGTGCGCGACGGCGACGACTACGTCGTCAACGGCCAGAAGATCTGGACGACCAACGGCGACACCGCCGACTGGGTCTGGCTCGCCGTCCGCACCGATCCGGACGCGCCGCCGCACAAGGGCATCACCATGCTGCTCGTCCCGACCACCGACCCCGGCTACTCCTGCACCCTGATCAACACCCTCGCCTCGCACGACACCACCGCCAGCCACTACGAGAACGTCCGGGTCCCCGTCACCCACCGCGTCGGCGAGGAGAACCGGGGCTGGCGGCTCATCACCAACCAGCTCAACCACGAACGCGTCACCCTCGCCGCCCACGGCACCATGGCCATCCGCGCCCTCCACGACGTCCAGCGCTGGGCGGTGGACACCCGCCTCGCCGACGGCCGCCGCGTCGTCGACCTCGGCTGGGTCCGCACCCTGCTGGCCCGCACCCACGCCCGGCTCGACGCCATGAAACTGCTCAACTGGCGCATGGTCTCCGCGGTCCAGGAAGGAACCCTCACCCCGCAGGACGCCTCCGCCGTCAAGGTCTACGGCTCCGAGGCCCGCCGCGACGCCTACGCCTGGCTCATGGAGATCGTCGGCTCGGCGGCCCCCCTCAAGGAGGGCTCGGCGGGCGCCGTGCTGCACGGCGAACTCGAACGCGGATACCGATCCGCCGTCATCTTCACCTTCGGCGGCGGCAACAACGAGATCCAACGGGAGATCATCTCGTGGATCGGCCTGGGGATGCCGCGGGTACGGCGCTGAGCGGGTGTGACGAGGCCCCGGGAGCGTGACACGACGTGGCGGGCGCCCCGGGCCCGCTCCGGGGGCACCGGCTCAGGGGCGGTAGACGAGTTCCAGCAGGATGGCCGCGATGAGGAGCCAGGCTCCGGTGCCGAGCAGCCACATGTTGTCGGCCACCACTCCGGAACCGCTGACGAGGACGGCGCCGACGGCGAGCGTCACCGAGAGCCGTCGGACCTGGTGATCGACGGGTGTCCGCCCGCCGGATGGGCTCATGGGACGACTGTAGGACGGGGCGGCGGCCTCCGGGCGGCCCCCGGCGGAGTCTTCACGCGGTCCTGACGCCGCGTGCGCCGCCAAGAACGGTGCGCCCACGGCGTACCCGCCCGGGGGACCGGGACCTGGACCGGACGGGTGGGGCATCGGCCGGAATACCCCTGTGGGGTGGCCGGTTGCACCAGGACATGCAACGCGAACATGAGCTGCTCGACGGCATCCACCCCCTGCTGGCCGGACGGTTCAGCCCCTACCGGTTCGACCCGTCGGCCACTGTGGACGACCACTCCCTGAGGCTGTTGCTGGAAGCCGCGCGGTGGGCGCCGTCCGCCGGGAACTCCCAGCCCTGGGGCTTCTTCCCCAGCCGTCCCGGCGAGCCGGAGCACGAACGGGTGGTCCGCCACCTCGCGCCCAGCTCGGCCCGGTGGGCGACGGACGCCGGTCTGCTCGTGGTCACATCGGCGCGCCGCCACGTGGACGACACGGAACTGCTCTACTCCGAGTTCGCGGACTACGACCTCGGCCAGGCCATCGCCCACATGACCGTCCAGGCCGAGTCGATGGGACTGGCCTCCCACCAGTTCCGGGCCTTCGACCTGGAGGGCCTCACCGAGGAACTGCGCCCCAACCCGGGATGGGCGATCATCTCCATGATCGCGTTGGGAAAGGCGGCCGGGGAGCCGCCGGAGAACCGCGACCGGCGCAGCGTCGCCGACCTGCTCTCCGCCCCCTGGTCGAGCCGCCCCCTGGCCGCGGTGAGCACGCTGCCGCACCCGGGCGGGCCGGCCGGGGCCCGTACACCCGCTCCCTGACCCGCCGCGCGGGGAGGGCCGAACAGCCCGTGCCGGTGGAGCCGCGGGGTGCCAGGGTGGGGAGTGTCGTCCTCGGGGACACAAGGGCCCCGATGGCCCCAAGGAGGAGCCATGAACAGCGAGACCCCTGCCCGGCCCGAGCTCGCCGACGTCGTCGTGGGGATCGACGGATCGCCTTCCGCGCGGGCGGCCGCGCTCTGGGCCGCCGCGGAGGCGGACCGGCGCTTTCGGCCCCTGCATCTCGT
>NZ_JBIAQQ010000018.1:0-188550 GCF_042889165.1 Streptomyces sp. NPDC002669
AACTGAGCCGGTGAACCCCGGTGAACCCCGGCGTTCCGTGACGGGCGGATGCGCGGGCGGGGTGCGCGGGCGGGCCGGGTGGGGGGCGGGGGCGGGCGGGGGCCCGCCGCCCCCCCCCCCCCCCCCCCCCCCCCCCCCCCCCGCCCCCCCCGCCCCCGCCCCCCCCCCCCGCCCCCCCCCCCCGCCCCCCCGCCCCGCCCCGCCGCCCCCCGGCCCGCCGGCCCGCCCCCCCCCGCCCGCCCCCCCCCCCCCCCCCCCCCCCCCCCCCCCCCCCGGTCGGTGGATCACCGACGGTCAGTCATCAGAACTGCAGGGACCAGGCGTTGATCTTGCCGGTGTCGCCGTACCAGCTGTCCTTGACCCGCAGCTTCCAGGTGCCGTTGGCCGTCTCGGACGAGGCGTCCACCGTGTACGTCTTCTTCACGTCGTCGGCGCTGCCGCCCTCGCCGCCGGCCTTCAGGTTGTAGACCGAACCGTCGGGCGCGACCAGGTCGATCGTCAGGTCGCCGATGTAGGTGTGCGAGATGTCGACGGCCACGCTCAGCGAGGCGGGCGCCTTGCCGGTGACACCGGAGACGGTGATCGGCGAGGTGGCGGTGGCGTTGTCGCTGATGGTGTAGCTCGTCTTGTTCTCGAACTTGTCACCACCGGGCGGGGTGGTCGAGCCGCTGCCGACGTTCAGCAGGCGGTTCGGCGAACCCGTTCCCGGGCTGGTCACCACACCGCTGCTGGCCGCGGCGACCAGTCCGGCGGAGACCTGCGCCGGGCTCTCGCTCGGGTGGTCCGCCAGGTAGAGGGCCGCGGCACCGGCGACGTGGGGGCTCGCCATCGAGGTGCCGGAGATGGTGTTGGTGGCGCTGTCGCTGGTGTTCCAGGTCGAGGTGATCGAGGAACCCGGCGCGAAGATGTCCAGCGTGCTGCCGTAGTTGGAGAAGCTGGAACGGGCGTCGGTGTTGGTGGTGGAGCCGACCGTGATGGCCTCGGCGACCCGCGCCGGGGACTTCGTGGAGGCGTCGGTCGACTCGTTGCCCGCGGCCACGGCGTAGGTCACGCCGGACGCGATGGACTTGCGGACGGCCTCGTCGAGCACGGAGTCCGCGCCGCCGCCCAGGCTCATGTTGGCCACGGCCGGCTTGACGGCGTTCGCCGTCACCCAGTCGATGCCCGCGACGACCTGCTCGGTCGTACCGGAGCCGTTGTTGTCGAGGACCCGAACGGCGACGATCTTCGCCTTCTTGGCGACACCGTACGAGCTGCCGGCGACGGTGCCCGCCACGTGGGTGCCGTGGCCGTGGCCGTCCTGCGCGGTGTTGTCGTTGTCGATCGCGTCGTAGCCGTTCGAGGCCCGGCCGCCGAAGTCACTGTGGGAGATCCGCACACCGGTGTCGATGATGTACGCGGTGACACCCTCGCCACCCTTGTCGGGGTAGGTGTAACTCTGGTTCAGCGGAAGCGACTTCTGGTCGATCCGGTCCAGGCCCCAGGAGGGCGGCGAGGGCTGGGTGCCGGTCACCTTGAAGACCCGGTTCTGCACCACGGTCTTGACCGCCGGGTCGGCGGCGAGGCGCTTCGCCTGCTTCTCCGAGAGCTCCACCGAATAGCCGTTGACGGCCGAACGGAAGGTCCGCTTGATCTTGGCGCCGTACTCCTTGGCCACCGCACGGCCCGCCGAGGAGCCCGCGTCGGGAGCCGACTCGTCGAGCGTGACGATGTAGCTGCCGCTGATGGTGCCCGGGGCGCCCGCGTTCTGGATCAACCCCTCCGCCGGCTGATCCGAGGCGGAGGCGGGGAAGACCGCAGCGGTGGAGAGTGCGAGAGCCGCACCGGCTATGACGCTCGCCGCGGCCAGTCTTCGACGTGCGTGGGGGGTGTGACGCGTCACTGACATGTGGGGGGTCCTCCTCGATCACGGTGCATGGGTGGGGGGTTACACGTGACTACTCAAAACGGAACAGGCACCGTTTAAACATGGGCATGACAATCGGCTGTTGAAAGTTCCGTGCTTGCCCACGGTCCTGACCGACAGCGAAAGATTGACCGATTCTTGGGAATCGCACAAGGGTCCAACAAGTGCGCCACGCCTTCGCCATGCCGCCGTCACACGCCTGACATGCTGTCGCGCATGCCCACCTACATCTGCCCGCAGGACGGCACCCGGGCCGACACCACCGCTCTCACCTGGTGTTGTCCCGCCTGCCGCGGCCCCTGGGACCTCGACTTCGAACCTTCCGCAGCCCTCTCCCCCAACTCCCTGAGGACACGCGTCAATTCACTGTGGCGTTACGAGGAGGTGCTGCCGCTCGGCTCGCCCGCCACCACGCTCGGCGAGGGCCGCACCCCGCTCGTCCCGCTCACCGGGACCGTTTCGGCCAAGCTCGACTTCCTGATGCCGACACTGTCCTTCAAGGACCGCGGCGCGGTGATGCTCGCCGAACTGGCCCGCCGCCTCTCGCCCGAGCGCGTGGTCGCGGACAGCAGCGGCAACGCCGGCACCTCCGTCGCCGCGTACTGCGCCCGCGCCTCGCTCCCCTGCACGGTGTACGTCCCCGAGGGCACGTCCCCGAAGAAGACCGAGCAGATCCGGGCCCACGGCGCCCGGCTGGAAATCGTCCCCGGCGACCGCGAGGCCACCGCCCTGGCGGCCCGTGCCGCCGCCGACGCCCCCGGCACCTTCTACGCCTCGCACGTCTTCAACCCGTACTTCCTGCACGGCACGAAGACCTACGTGTACGAACTGTGGGAGGACCTCGGCGGCCGGCTCCCGGACGCCATCGCCGTACCGGTCGGCAACGGCACCCTGCTGCTCGGCGCGGCCCTGGCCACCGCCGAACTCCACGCCCTGGGGCTGATCGAGGAGCGTCCGGCGCTGATCGCCGTGCAGGCCGAGGCCGTGTCCCCGCTGGCCGCCGCGTTCCGCGCGGGCGCGACGGAGCTGCTCGACGAGCCGGCCGGTTCCCTCTCCCCCACCCTCGCCGAGGGCATCGCCATCTCCCGGCCGCCGCGCGCCCGCGCCGTCCTGGCCGCGGTGCGCGAATCGGGCGGCACCTTCCTCACCGTGTCCGAGGAGCAGATCCGCGCGGCGCAGCTGGACCTGGCCGCGCGCGGCTTCTACGTGGAGACGACGGGCGTCGCCTGCTGGGCCGCGGTCGGCGACTGGACGGACCGGAGCGTCGTCGTGCCGCTGTGCGGCGCGGGCCTCAAGACGGGCCTCGCGAACTGAGCCGGTGAACCCCGGTGAACCCCGGCGTTCCGTGACGGGCGGATGCGCGGGCGGGGTGCGCG
The DNA here is from genome assembly GCF_042889165.1 of Streptomyces sp. NPDC002669. Lineage (NCBI taxonomy): Bacteria > Bacillati > Actinomycetota > Actinomycetes > Kitasatosporales > Streptomycetaceae > Streptomyces > Streptomyces sp. NPDC002669. Next base: position 3,283 of record NZ_JBIAQQ010000018.1, read on the forward strand.
GGCGGGCCGGGTGTGCTCCGGGGCATCGCGGGCCCCGTCGCACGCCCCTCTCCGCACCGTCCCGCCCCGCTCCGTCCCGCCGGTCACCCCGGACGGCCCGCGCGCCGCGCACCGCCGCGCGGGCTCCGTTCCCTACCGTCGTACGGTGAGCCCTTCGCACAGCCGTCTCCTCACGTCCCTCGCCGCCCTGGTCGCGGGCACCCTGCTCGTTGGGGCCCCGGTCGCACCGCAGGCCGGGGTGGCCCACGCCCCGTCGCGGCCGGCCGCGGCCTGCGGGCGGGACACCGACCCCGCCTGGGCGCCGACCTCCACCCGGTTCGGGGAGACGGCCGGTTACGACCCCTACGTCGGCAACGGCTACCTGGGCCACCGGGTCCCCGCCGCGGGCGCCGGCTACGCCGCCTTCGGCGAGCGGACCGGCTGGCCGCTGTTCACCCCGCGCTACGACGGCGCCTTCGTCCCCGGCCTGTTCGGGCGCGAGGCGGACCTGGCCGGGGGCCGCGAGGTGATCGCCGCGCTGCCGAGCTGGACGACCCTCGACGTGCGCGTCGGCGACGAGACCTACGGCACCGGCACTCCCCCCGGCCGGATCTCGCGCTACCGCCAGACGCTCTTCCTGCGCTGCGGCCTGGTGCGCACGTCGCTGCGCTGGACCACGGCCGACGGGCGCGCGACGGACCTGGTGTACGAGGTGCTCGCCGACCGCTCCGACCCGCACACGGGCGCGGTACGGCTGCGCATGACACCGCGCTGGAACGGCACCGCGACCGTCACCGGCCGCCTCGACCCGCGGGGTGCCCGCCGGATCGCCCCGGCCGGCGACGGCACGTTCCGCACCCTGGGCACCGGGACGGCGGGCGCGATCGTCCAGACCCTGCGCACCGGCGCCCGCACCCCGGTCGCGGCGCGGAGCACGCACCGGGTGCGCGCGGGGCGCACGTACGCCTTCGAGAAGTACGTCGGCGTCGACACCGCGCTCACCTCGTCCGCCCCGCGCAAGTCCGCCCGCGACGCGTCCCGGCGCGCCGCCCGGCGCGGCTGGTCCGGGGTCCTCGCCGCGAACGCCGCCGCCTGGCGGCGGGTCTGGGCGGCCGACGTCCTGGTGCCGGGCGACCCCGAGCTGCAGAAGTGGCTGCGGTCCGCGCAGTACGGGCTGGCCGCCGCCACCCGCGCCGGTGCCCGCGACAGCATCGCACCGACCGGCCCGACCAGCGACAACTACGCGGGCATGGTGTTCTGGGACGCCGAGACCTGGATGTACCCGGGGCTGCTCGTGACCCGTCCCGAGCTGGCCCGCACGGTCGTCGAGTACCGCTACCGCACCCGCGGGGCCGCCCGTGCCAACGCCCGGGAGCTGGGCTTCGATGGGCTGTTCTACCCGTGGACGAGCGCGAGCCGGGGCGATCTGCGTTCCGAGTGCCAGAGCTGGGACCCGCCGCACTGCCTCACCCAGAACCACCTCCAGGGCGACGTCTCGCTCGCCGTCTGGCAGTACTACCTGGCGACCGGGGACCGGGCCTGGCTGGCCGGGCGGGGCTGGCCGCTGCTCAGCGGGATCGCCGACTTCTGGGCCTCCCGGGCCACCGCGAACGGCGACGGCAGCTACTCGGTGAAGAACGTCGCGGGGCCCGACGAGTACAGCAACGGCGTCACCGACGGCGTCTTCACCAACGCCGTCGCGGCCACCGCCCTGCGCCACGCCACCCGGGCCGCGCAGCTGCTCGGACACCCCGCCCCGGACAGATGGCGGCGGGTCGCGGACGGACTGCGCATTCCGTACGACCCCGAGCGGAAGATCTTCCTCCAGTACGCCGGCTACAACGACTCCACGATCAAGCAGGCGGACACCGTGCTGCTGGTCTACCCGCTGGAGTGGCCGATGGAGCCGGGCGCCGCCGCGGCCACGCTCGACCACTACGCGGCGCTCACCGACCCCGACGGCCCGGCGATGACCGACTCGGTGCACGCGATCGACGCGGCCGCGATCGGGGAGCCGGGCTGCGCGACGTACACCTATCTCCAGCGCGCCGTCCGCCCGTTCACCCGCGGCCCGTACGCCCTGTTCAGCGAGGCCCGGGGGGCGAAGGCGGGCGCCCAGGACCCGCTCTCGGGCTTCCCCGCCGACGACTTCCTGACCGGGAAGGGCGGCTTCCTCCAGGTCTTCACGCACGGCCTGACGGGGCTGCGGCTGCGGGAGGACGGGGTGCGCCTCGATCCGATGCTGCCGCCGCAGCTGGACCGGGGCGTCACCCTGAAGGGCCTGCGCCACCGGGGCAGTACGTACGACATCGTGATCGGGCCCCGGACGACGACGGTGCGGCTGACCTCCGGCGCACCCTTCACCGTCCACTCCCCCGCCGGTCCGCGCACCCTCGACCGGGTGCTCACCCTCCCCACCCGGCGCCCCGACCTCGCCCCGACCTCCGACGCGGCCCGCTGCCGCCCGGCGACGGCCACGTCGGAGACGCCCGGCCTGTACGCGGTGGCCGCGGTGGACGGCAGCCCGGCCACGGCCTGGTCCCCGGACGGCGCGACGGGCGCCCTGACGGTGGACCTGGGGCGGGCGGCCCCGGTGACCTCGATCGCGCCGCGGTGGGCGGACGTGCGCCCCTCCTCGTACCGCCTGGAGGTCTCGACGGACGGCGCCCGCTGGCGGCCGTACCGCGCGGGCACCGGTCCGGTGGCCCGGCTGGTGCGGCTGACGGTCGCGTCCGATGACGCCCAAAAGCCCCCGGGCGTGAGCGAGTTGGCGATCCGACAGCCGTGACCGGAAGTACGGGCGGGAGGACTCCCGGGGCCTCGGGGAAGGCCCGGGCCACATCGGCTGACCGGCCGTCAATCCGCGCTGTGGTAAAGGCTTCCCAGGCTCACCGGGAGATGCGCCCCGGAGGAGGTGCGCCGGGACCGGCCCTGGAGTTCGGCGGCGGTCTTGCGGATCGCGGGGAGCCGCGCGAGCAGCGCCTCTCCCGGGCAGTTGGTGGCGAAGCCGTCCCGGTGGCCGGATATGGCGTCGAAGACCGCCGAAGTCCCCTTGGGGTAGCGGCTCTTGTCGTTCGTCGAGGTGAGCCGCACCTTGCCCACCGGGTCGATGCCGCCGAGGCCGAGCTTCCAGGCGGCGAGGGCCGCGATCGCCCGTTCCATGGCCGCCGGCACCGGCGTTCCCGCCCCGAAGGTGCCGATCGCCGCGATGCCGGTGGTGCCCTGGTTGAACCCGACGGTGTGGGAACCGATGACGGCCCGCCCGGCGCCGCCCGCCCGGCCCTCGTAGACGGTGCCGCACCGGTCGACGAGGAAGTTGTAGCCGAGGTCTCCCCAACTGCGGTCCCTGGTCTGGCCCGTGTACAGATTGCGCAGGGTACGGGGGACGTCCGCGCAGTCGTAGCCGTTGGGGGTGTCGGTGTGGTGGACGAAGACCGCCGAGACCCCTCCCGCGTAACGGGCGTGGGCGTCGCGCCTGGTCTCGTCGGCCCCCCACCGGCCGCGCGGGACGATCGCGGGACGGGGCGCGCCGTGGGCGAGGGACACCGATGTCGCCCCGAGGGCCGGGAAGGTGGGCGAGGAGCCGACGACCGGTCCGGTGACGACGGCCGTCCGCACGGAACGGGCCGCCTCCGGGGTCGTCTCACCGATGGCGCCGGCCGCCGTCACCCCGGCCGGCGCCGCTATGAGGGGAATGGCCATGGGGCCCGTGACCCACAGCGCTATTCGATGCACACGCACAGGGGAACCTTCTTCGTCTTCGCCGGGAGGGCGGCGGGAGCGCCGAGGGCCTGCCGGGGCCCTCGGGCAAGGGCCGCCGGCAGGCGCTTACGCCCACAGCCTCGCGGCGCGGGGGCCGCCGCGCGCGCCGGGTTAGTGCAGGCGGGCTAGGAGGCGTTCCGAAGGTCCGCCCGGCTCGGAGGGGCGGCGGGGAAGGCGCGTCGGAGCCCGGTTCGGGAGGCCGACGGCACAGGCGTGTCGGCGTCCGGCGTCCGGCGTCCGGTTCAGGAGGACAGCGCGGAGGACTCGTCGGTGGCCGCGGCCCGCAGGCGGAGCAGGACGGTCCCGACGACCTTGTCCTCGGGGCAGTAGCCGTACTGCTTGGAGTCCCACGAGCCCGGCCGTTCGCCCAGGAGGACGAGCATGCCCGGCGGCACGTGCGTGCCGGGGCACAGGGCGGCCCAGCCCGGCACGGGCTCCCCGGCGACGGCGACGACGCGTTTGACGTACCACGAGTCGGGCGTGCTGTCCGCGGGGCCCTGCCAGCCGTGCTCGGGGTGGGGGGCGACGACGACGGCCACCCGGCCCGTGGTGACCCGGCGTCCGCCGCGGAGCACCAGGAGCCGGTCGCCGGGCGCGAGGACGGGCCACATGCTGTACCCGCGGACGGTCACGGCCACCAGCCGGCGGCGTGCCAGCGACAGGGCCCCGACGAGAACGAGGAGCGTCCCGAGGACGACGAGGGCCGGGATCGCCGCGCTCACCGGACGCTCTCCTCGTAGCCCTCGTCCTGTGTCCGGGCGCTCTCCTCGTAGCCCTCGGCCTGGGTGGTGAAGAGCTCGGCGTAGGGGCCGCGGGCGGTCATGAGCTGTTCGTGGGTGCCTGCCTCGCGCACGGTTCCGTCGGCGATGACGACGATGGTGTCCGCGGCGCGGACGGTGTTGAGGCGGTGGGAGACGAGGATGCTCGTCGCGCCCTCGCGCAGTGCGGTGAGCCGGTCGTGGACGTGGCGTTCGGCGACGGCGTCGAGGCCCGTACTGGGTTCGTCGAGGATCATGAGGTCCCGTTCGGAGCGCATCAGGGCCCGCGCGAGCGCCAGGCGCTGCCACTGGCCGCCCGACAGCTGGACGCCGGAGTTGGTCTCCTCGGTGTCGTCGGGGAAGAACATCCGGCTGAGCATGGTGTCGTACCCCCGGGGCAGGCGGGCGATGGTGGTGTGGATGTCCGCGTCGTCGGCGGCGGCGTGGATGCGTCCGTGGTCGTCGAGGGAGCCGAGGTCGCCGAGACCGATGTTCTCCCCGGCGGTCAGGTCGTACTCCATCGGGTCCTGGAAGACCACGCTGATCCGTCGGCGCAGCTGGTCCGCGGGGAAGTCCCTGAGGTCGACGCCGTCCCAGTGGATGCTGCCCCGCTGCGGGTCGTAGAGCCGGCACAGCAGTTTGACGAGGGTGCTCTTGCCCGCGCCGTTGAGACCGACAACGGCCAGGCTGGTGCCGTGCGGGACGGTCAGGGTGACCCCGCGCAGGATCCAGGGCCCGTCGTCGGTGTAGCGGAACCAGACGTCCCGCAGTTCGAGGCCGCGGCTCAGGGGCGGCGGGGCGATCGGGGCGGCCGGGGCCGGGAGGTCGTCCCGGACCTGGGTGACGTGCAGGTAGTGGCCGAACATCAGGCCCGTCTGGTGGCTCTGGGCGATGCTTCCCACCAGGCCGATCAGTGCCGTCTGCATGCCCGCGATGGCGGCGATCAGGAGGGACACGTCACCGGCGGTGAGGGCGTGGCCGGCGGCCTGGTGCACGGCCCAGACCAGTGCGCCGGTGGAGACGGCCGCGCCGAGGACGGCGAGGCCCGTCTCCTGGGCGGCGAGCCTCCGGTCGAGCCGTTCCTCCTGCTCGTTGATGCTGTCGAGGTCGGTGCGCAGGCGCTGCGCGAAGTAGTCGCCGAGGCCGTAGAGGCGGATCTCCTTCGCCGCCTGGCTGTCGGTGAGCAGCCCCCGGTAGAAGATCTGGCGGCGGGCGAGGCTGCTGGTGCGCCAGAACATGTCCGCGCGGTGCCGGCTGTTGGCCAGGTGGGCGAAGAGGGCCGGGACGGCCGCGAGGACGAGGATCGCGGCCAGGGTGGGACTGATGACCAGGAGGCTGCCCAGGAAGCCCGCCAGGGTGAGGACCCCCTGGACGCCCTGGAGTGCCGCGCCGACGAGTCGCTCGGCGCCCTGGGCGCCCTGGATGGCGAGCTGGACCCGGTCGTGGAAGGCGGGCTGTTCGAGCCTGGACAGTCCGCTGAGCCGGTTGACGGCCGTGAGCAGCTCGCTCTGGGCCCGGGTGGAGGTGGCGCGGCGGATGCGGCCGTCGGTGTAGGAGGAGAGGGCCGAGGAGGCGGCGAGGAGAACGGTGAGCAGGCCGATGCCGCCCGCCGCCCGGGTGAGGTCCGAGGCTTGGAGATCGCCCGCGGCGAGGCTGTCCACGACGTACTTGAGCAGCCAGGACGCGGCGATCGGGGCGGTGCCCGCGAGGACGGCGGTGCCGACGCGCACGGCGAGGGCCCCCGGGCAGGCCCGCAGGGTGAGGGCGAGTACGGCGGCCAGGCCCCGCAGGAAGTCGGCCGGGCGGGAGACGGGCTGTTCGCTCATGCGGTGAGGAGGTCGAGCGCGGTCAGGGACCCCAGGCCGATGCCCGTCTCGACGACGGTCCCGTCGGCGTCGAGGAGGACGAAGCTCGGGTGGTGGCGTACGCCGAAGGCTGCCGCGACCGGGCCGTCCGGCGGCTCGACGGCGGTGAGGCCGGTGACCGGGCCGACCACTTCGAGCAGGGGGCCGGCGTCGTCCTCGGGCCGTCCGTTGACGACGGCGACGAGGCGTGCGCCCGACGGGGCGTGCTCCTCGGCCCACCGCAGGACGCCGGGGAGGCTCTCCCTGGTGGGCCCGCAGTCGGGGCGGAGGAAGCAGATGAGGGCGGGCCGGCCGGCCAGGGCGGACGCGTCGATTCCGCCCCCCGGCGTGTGCAGGGTGAAGTCGGGGACGCGGTCGCCCTCGCGCACGGCGAGGGCGGGAGGGCCCTGGTCCGGGGCCGGGGCGGGCCGGGCGGGGGTGGTCATCAGGGCGCGCCAGCGCTTGGTGACCGCGAGGGTCAGCAGGACGTTGACGAGCGTGACCGCGGCGATGAGGGCGAGGCCGGCGACGGCGTGGTTCACTGCGTGATCGTCCTTTCGGCGGCGACGGCCGGTCGGGGGGCGAAGAAGGCCGCGAGGTCGTCGGTGACGACGGCGAACACGGTGAGGTGGACGGCGACGGCACCGGCCAGCGCGAGCGCGGGGGCGTCCAGCGGGGCGGCGGTGCCGTGGGTGAGCGCGACGGTGGCGCCGAGGACGGCGAGAACGGTGAGGACGGCGTTGCGGGCGACGTGCCAGGGGCCCATGGGCACCGTGGTCCTGCTGCCGAAGCAGGGGCAGCCGGCGGAGCTGCCGCGCCGCATGGTGGTGACGGCGACGGCGCTGAACGCGGCGCACAGCGCGGTGGCGGCGACCAGGCCCAAAACGAGCGTCCGGGGCAGGGCGAGCAGCCCGGCGGTGACGATCTCGGCCACCGGCACCAGGACGGCGAGCGCGGGCCGGGCCGCGGCCGGCAGGTAGGAGAAGCCGTCCAGTGCCGTGGCGAATCGGCGGCGGTCGCGCAGCTTGGCGAGACCGGCCACGGCCAGCACGCAGATCAGGGTCAGGCGGCAGACGAGCAGCAGGTCGGACAAGGATGACTCCGGGGAATGGGTCCGGTACCGGCGGACACGGGGCGGGCCGCACGCGGCCCGCCCCGTGGTGGTTCAGCAGTAGTCCCAGCTACCGCAGGTGACCTTGCACGGGTTGCCCGAGTAGCAGCAGCGGCGGCAGCGCTGGGCGCTGGCGCTCCACTCGGTGTAGCAGTCCGGCAGGCAGCCGGCCTCGGCCTCGGCCTTGGGCAGGATCCGCTCGATCAGCCGGCCCGCACCGGCCTTGAGTGTGCGCATGGTTCTCCTCTTCTTCCTTCATGGACGGGATGTGCATGCTCCGCGGTGCGGCCGCGGTACGCGGACCACGCCCGCACCGGGGTTCAGGAGGCCGCCGGTGCCGGTTCGCGGTCGGCGGCGGAGGGGGCGGTGACCACACCGTCCCGGTAACTGAGGAGCGTGGGGAAGCCGGGGACGCGCAGGGCGCGGAACAGCGGTGCCGCCTCGGGGCCGGGGACCACCTCGTCGGCCGGCCCGGCGAGCTGGGCGGTCAGCCCGCTGCCCTCGGCCTCGGCGCCGATCACCAGGGCCAGGACCCGGCCGCCCGCGGCCCGGACCCGGTCGGCCCGCTCGGTGAAGTCGGGGAGGCTGTCGACGCAGGAGGGGCAGTCGTGGGAGAAGACGCCCAGCAACAGCTCCCCGGAGCGGAAGTCGTCCCGGGTCACGGTCCGTCCGCCGACCGCGGTGGCGGTGAACTCCGGCAGTACGTCCCCGGGTTGTGGCCCCTGGGACGCGAAGTCCTGGCGCCGGCGCACGGCTTCGACCTCCTGCCAGCGGCGCATGATGATCACGAGAAGGACGAGGTTGAGCAGGGCGACGGCTCCGACGAGCACCAGACCGGTAATGACGTAAGGCAAGTTCGACCCCCTGGCGCGGTTGCTGCACGGGGGATCAGTGTGCGGCGCGGGGCTTGTCGGAAGGATGCCAAGATCTTGCCAGGAGCATGACGAGCTGAGCATGATGCCGCCATGTTTGCCACGGGGTCGCATTTTCGAGTGCTGGGCAAAGTTGAATGGACCGTCGACGGGCGTGCCCGGACCATCGGTCGGCGCCGCGAACGCCTGCTGCTGGGCTTACTGCTGCTGGAGATGGGCCGGCCCCTCCCGATGGACCGCCTCGCCGACCTGCTGTCGGACGAGGAGGCACGGCCGCAGTGCCGGGCCGATCTGTACGTGGACGTCTGCCGGCTGCGGGCGAGCCTTCGCCGGGGCGGCTGCGAGGAGTCGGTGCAGCTGGTGCGGAGCGGCTCGACGTACACCCTGACCGGCGATCCGCAGCTGGTGGACCTGCACCGCTTCACCGATCTGGTCGGCCGGGCCCAACGAGCCACCGAACCGCAGGAGGTGTCGCACCTCGCCTCCTGCGCCCTGGCCGAGTGGCGGGGCGCCCTGCTGGAGGACGTCGCGTCCGAGCGGACGCTCCGGGGCATCGGCGCCGCGTACGAGGAACTGCTGATCTCCGCACAACTGCTGCGCGTGGCTGCGGAGTTCAAACTGGGCAACTACTGGTCGCTCTCCGCGGAACTCGCGCGGCTCACCACGGAGCACCCGGAGCACGAGATGCTCCTGGCCTTCCGCGCGGCCACGCTCCACGCCTGTGGCCGCCGCGCGGAAGCACTGCAGGTACTGGCCGCGGCCGGCACCCGGATGGCCGCGCGGCTGGGCCTGGACCTGAGCCGCCAGCTCCAGGACGTGCGCCAGGCGATCCTGCGGGACACCCCCGTCGACTTCCGCCATTTCCGCGTCTTCCGCCACGGCGCGCTGGGGGCGGTGTGACCGGATCCCGCCGACCGGGCGGACCGGAGGACGGGACCGGAGACGGAGAACGGGCGGGCACCGGAGGGAGAACGGCCGGGCGGACCGGTGGGCGGGGGCCACGGGCGGACCGGAGCCGGAGGGACGGGCGGGCCGGTGACACCCGGCCGGCAACGACCCCTTGTTACGTTCCCACCATGTCCTCATGGAGGCACCGTCATACGGGGCCGGGACAGTCACGTGCATGACCACGAGCCCGCACACCCCCCTCTCCCCGCCCCCGCCCCGCTCCTTTTCCCCTTCGGCTCCCCCGAGGCGGCGGACCCTCACCGCGCTGCTCCTCCTCACCCTGTCCGCCTCCTCCTTCGCCGCGACCGTCCCGAGCGTCCAGGCCGACCCGAGCACCTCGACCACCGCCGCCCGGCAGCCCTCCGACGCCACCTTCCGTGTGGCGCCGATCAGTTGGGGCACCTGCCCCGCGGCCGAACCGCCCTACCCCGACCCCGGCCCGCGGGCGCAGTGCGCGACGGTGCGGGTGCCGCTGGACTGGTCGAGGCCGAAGGGCCCGAAGATCGGCATCTTCGTCGCCCGCCACCGGGCCACCGACCCTTCGCGGCGGATCGGCGTCCTGATGTCGAACCCGGGCGGCCCCGGAGCACCCGGGTCCGACGACGCCCTGTACGCGGACGACCCCGTCGGCGGCTACACCCCGGACATGCTCCGGCGCTTCGACATGATCGGCTTCGACCCGCGCGGCGTCGGCCGCAGCCGGAACGCCGAGTGCGACGAGACGATCATCGAGTCGATCCCGGCCCGCCCGCGCGACGCGGCCGAGTTCGAGCGGCTGCGCACCCTGAACGGCCGGCTGGCCGACAGCTGCCTGGAGCGTACGGGGCCGCTCGCCGCCCACATGGACGGCGAGAGCGTGGCCCGGGACATGGACGCGATCCGTGCCGCCCTCGGCGAGAGCCGGATCAGCTTCATCGGCCATTCCTACGGCACCTTCCTCGGTGAGCGTTACGCGCGCCTGTTCCCCGGCAGGCTCCGCGCGCTGGCCCTGGACAGTGCGATGGACCCGGCCCGGCCGGACGCCGAGCGCTACCTGACCGAGGGCAGCGTCACCACCGACAACACCCTGAAGCGGCTCGCGGCCTGGTGCGGGAAGGACCCGGCCTGCGCGCTCAGGGGCAAGGACCTGGTCGCCGTCACCGACGAGTTGTTCGCCCGCGCCGACGCGGGCACGCTCCGCGACCCGGGCCCGGACGGCCCGACGGGCACCGAGGTGGACGCCGACCAGTTGTCCGACTTCCTGACCTTCGCCCTCGGCAAGGGGAGCCGGGAGGAGACGGCGAAACAGCTGGCCGCCCTGTACACCGGCAGGGGCGAGGTCCGCTGGATACCCACCGGCACCGGCATCACCTCGCGGCTCGTGCTGTGCCGGGACTACGACTTCCGGATCCGCGACCACGCCCAGTACCGGGCCATTCTCCGCCGGGTCGCCGAGGCCGCCCCGCACGTCCGCCACAACTCCCAGGCCCTGGACACCGTCCTCGGCTGCCAGGGCTGGAGCATGCCGCCCAAGTCCCGCCCCGCCCGGGCGAAGGGCCCCCTCCCGCCCGTCCTCGTGGTGAACGCCACCCACGACCTGGCGACCCCACTGCCCGGCGCACGCCGCATGGCACGTTCCTTCCCGGAGGCGACCCTGTTCACGATGGATGTCGTGAGCCACTGGCTGTACCGCAGGGGCGGGACGGAGAAGGCGATGCGAGTGATCGACACCTACCTCACCGACCCGGAGAACTGACCACCCGAAGGAACACGGGTGGGGCGAGGCGAGGTGCTGTGCAAGTACTAGGAGTGGGAAGAGCACGAGATCAACCGCGTCATCGACGAACGCATGGCGAGCCCGGCCACCGACGCCCCGATCGAGGACAGGATGAGGGAGACGTCTGCACACAGTGAGTGACTACTGCACAGTGTTCCGGCCCGATTACCAGGCCAAACTTCGCAGGATCCCACGCGACGTGACGCTTCGTTTCCCGGCCAACTGACAGAGCTGGAGGGCTGCCCTTTCGGTTTCAACACCACCGCACTCGCATCCCGGTCTGAGCGCCGCCGCCTACAAGTCGGCAGCTGTCGCGTAGTCCACACCATCGACAACGGGGAACCGGTAGTGCGAGTCGTACACGTCGAACACCGTTCCGCGGTCTACGGCACGTGCCGCTCCAGGTTCTGTGAACCGGTGCGGGCAGCACAACGGCCTGGCCTGCCTTCTCGCAGGTCAGGCCGTTGCGTACGTCCGATCAGACGTTGAAGTGGAATGTTTTGCACAGAACTCCCACCTGTGGAAACGCGGTTGGGACGGGGGCATCCCAGCACGAGAGATCCAACCCAGCACCAGCGGACTCACACGCCCCTTGGGGCCACCACAAGGCTTGGGCAGCCGTCGCCGCCTCGTCTCAAGTCAACTTCGCTCGTCCAAACCTCGGTGAGCCAGACCCTGACGCCCCGGACCGCCTTCCGGCGTGCGGCATCATCCGGAGGAGTCAGAGCCTCCACCGCTGGTCGCCCCGCCCAGCACCCCCTCAAGCCTGCGCGCCTCGTCGGCCAAGCGCAGAGTGACAGCCTCGCTGCCATATCCCTCTTGGGTGAGACGGTCGGCGAGTGTCCTCAGAAGGGTGATGCCGGAGCGTATCCAGGCCTCGACACCTGCGCCCTCCCCTGCGAGGGCATGTTCCTGCCCGCGCAGCACCGACAGAGCGAGCCTTGTTTCCTCGCGTACACCGACCGGCAGTCCCGATCGCCCAAGATGGCGCAGTAGACGTTGCATCACGCGATCTGCCTCATCGAGGAGGCGTACATCGCGATCAACGGCGAACCCAGCATCCGTCACGGCGATGCTACGCAGGAAGCTGGTGTGTGTGCCGCTCGGCAGAGGAGTCTGCAGGACCAGGTCCGCCGCCGATCTTGCCGTGGCGCCCTCCCTGCAGTTCAGTGCTTGGCGGAAACAGGGATGGACGTACAGATCGTCCTCGTAGAGTTGGACGGGCAGCGATGTCGAACCCGCATACGCAACGCTGTCGCCCCGCCGTACACCGAGGAAACCGACAGCGAAGAGGGCCGCCACCATGGCTTGTGCGGTGAGGTGTTCGGTGTAGGCGGAGTGCGCCTCGTGCAAGTCTGTGCGGATGGCCGAGAAGCGCTCGCCGAACTCCTCCCGGGAGACGCGGGGGTCACTGTTCTCGAACAAGGCGAAGACTTGGCGCAGAAACGGGAATCCGACGTTGTATTCCCTGGCAAGATCCTCCAGCTTCCACTGTGAGAAACGCTTGGTCGCAGCCAGGACATCGGACTCGCGCACCGTGCCGTGCCCCCGTTCCCATGCGACGTCACGGCAGAGGGTGAGGAATTGGATGGCGTCGCGCGGGCGAGGCAGGCAGTGACGTTCAAGGTAGTCAGCCGTCGGCTCGCCGCAGACGGAGCTGGAGAAGACATCGCCCCACAACTGCTCATGGGTGAGCTGTCGCTTCAAGGAAACTGAGGCTCGGGCGAGCGCCAAGTCACGCAGGGCCTCCGAGGTCCAGGTGATCTGCATTTCCTCACTGCGGAACTTGTCACCGTCCGCGAAGTTGAGGGTGTCGTAGATGTCGGAACGGATGAACAGCACGCAGCGAGCCGACGTGCCATAAGTCCTGGCGAGGTGCTTGGAAGCCAGAAGCAGCCCAGTGACCAGGGCATGGCTGTCAGGGTCCGCCTCCCACACCAGTTCCAGCTGATCGACAAGAATCAGCAGAGGCGGGTGCTCGTCAGTGGCACAGTCCAGCACCCTTTGAGCTGCTCGGATGCCGGCCTCGAGCGCGTCGAGCTGGCGCATCGCGCGGGCGCCCTCGGAGCCGAGCCCGGCTGTGCCATCGCCAGTCTCCACACTGGCCTCGATCCCGAACATCTTCAGGGACAGTGTCGCCGACTGCAGGCGACTCGTGCCACGTCTGAGCCTGTCCGTGAGGCGTGCCTCCTGCTCCTCGCCGTTGCTCCGCAGAAATTCACGCAGCGCTCGGACCGGCGCAGGTTGCCGTAACGCCCGACCGTGCTGGGCACGCGCATGGTCGACGACGTAACGGGCGACCTGCACAGCGAACAGATAGCGCCAGATCAGCGACTTGGCAGTGTCCGACGTGATGCCCTGAAGATCGAACCGGCGGATCTCGTCGCCTGCAGCACTGTCCGGCATGATCTCGGCCGTCGGGCCGGGATACATCCCCCCGTGGGCGAGTTGAGCACAGATGGCACTCTTACCCGACCCCTTCCTGCCGATGACCAGCGACTTGCGCCCGTGGAGTGCCGCTTTATAAGCGAGCGTCCGCTGGAAACCTTGCCTCAGCAGGCCATCGGCGAAGTCATGTTCGGCGTCATCACGCCCGAAGAAGAGATCGCGTACGGGCTGGTGCACCTGATCCACGATGTCCGCGCCCCCTCCTGTTTCGGTGGCTCCTCGGTCGGTGCCACGGCAGCCCGTGCAGTACGGACCTGCGCCGACAGCCTGCTCAGATTAACCATTCAGAAGCCCAGCGGTGCCGACATACGCATAATGAGCAAGGCATACGCGGGTCTTGCGCGATGTCGAGTGAGGAGCCTCGTCGACTGAGGCGTCATCCAATTCCGGGGGCGAAGTGGGAGAGTACGAGGACACGGAGGCGCCTCTCAATGAAGTCGCGGGAGCGTTAAGGCGACTGGACGGAGATGTCGACGCCTTGGGAACACAAGTCGAAGCAGTCCAGGGCAATGTCGTGGCGCTGCGAGGCGAGCTGCGGAGCATGGCCTCCGAGCTCGGTGACGTCTCGCACACCATCGACCGGGTCGAAGGTTCCGTACGTCAGCTTGAGCAGAGGCTGGTCGAGTTCACGGATCAGTACACCAGAGATCAGGTCCGGGCGCGTGCCGAGGCGGAGTTGGCCCGACTGACGACTGATTGGCACGCACGGTTCGAACAACGCCGACAGACACGCGCCCTGGCTCACGGACTCGTCCACGCGCTGACGAAGGACGCCCTGGAGAAGGGCATGGTGGACAAGGACCTAGTGGCTGCATGTGCCCAGGAACGCATGCTCATGGACCGCCGCTTCTGGCTCGGTCCGGCGGTGGTAGCTCTCGCCGCCCGCCATCTCGGCAAGGAACCACAGATGCGTCGGGCCCGAGCTCAAGCCTACTCAATCGACCAAGCCCGTGCCAACCTCTTCTTCACCTTGACCTGTACCCGCCTGGGCGAACTGGACGAAGCCGCCCGCTGGATGGACCGCTACCTGAAGTCACTCGACCCCTATGCCCTGGACGAGGGCTTCCACGTCGTACTCGACGCCGTGGCCTGCAACGAGCTGGGGGCACAAGCACATGCATATACCCGGCAGGCGATGCGTCAGTGGCTCAGCCGCCTCGATCTGGCCCAGGCGACCACGCTTGAAACGCAAGTCGCCCGTCACATGGGAGACTTGGGAAACGCTCCATCAACGCAGCAATACCAGGAATTGAGCAGCTTATGCGCTGACCACTGGGATGCCCTGCACAGCGGCTGGAAATGGGCGACTGTCCCAAAGGCCACACTCGCCCACCTGCGCCAGGCCTTCCCCGGCGACCTCGACGACAGTCCGGCAGGACATGCCGAAAGCGCTCTCGACGCGCTCATCGACCGACATGACGCCGACGAGGCGCGGCTCGCGTCGCGCATCCGATACCTCGAACTCGTCGTCGAGCACAGCGGCGACGAGAAGACGGCACTCCGGGAGCACACGGCACAGCGCAACGCCGCAAGGCCGGTGAATCTTCGGACACTACTGGTGAACGCCGTCTTCATGCCGGAAGCCGTGCATCTGGGAGAAGAGGCGCGCTTGTTGGCGCTCCGTGCGGTATGGCCTCACGTGCTCAGCTCGTCCGAGGCCTATGTGCAACGCTCCCGGTCACTGCTCCCACGGCAGATCGACGTCAGCTTGGGTGAGTGGAATCGCCCGCTTCCCGTGGACCCAACCGCAGCCGTACCAGAACAGCAGATGGTCGACGAAGTGCGGGAACTGATAGAGGAGCGCACCCACCAGAAGGTCGAATCCGTCCAGCTCAACCGGTTCCGGTTCCTCGCCGCTGTCGTGACGACCGTAGTGAGCACGATCATGGCGTTCCTCCTTCCCCAAGGGGTACTGCGGGTCATCGCCGCCATCCTCACAACCGCTGCCGTCATTCTGGCGATCACCGAGTGGCGGCGAGTCCCGGCACGCAAGCAGGAACTCAGTCGCGAAGGCCGGGACAGCGCCAGGACCGCTGCCGCCGTCCTGAACCGGGCGTTGACCCAGCGCGTCACGTTCTTCACGGCCTGGCACAAGAACCTCGATGTCGCCCCCCAGCTGGCAACCTGGGCGAACCAAGCATGGCGCAGCGAAGCGGGTGCGCTCGAAGGAGGCACTCGGGACGACGGCGGCAACAAGAAGGAGAACGAGTGATGACCGGCCCCCGCAACGGCCGCCGATTCGTCGGTCCGGGGGACCGCTTCGAACTGGCCGACCACATCGGTAGTGGCGGATTCGGAGATGTGTGGCGCGCCCGCGACGGGACACTCGGCCGCGAAGTAGCTCTGAAGTTCCTTGCCTTGAACAGGCTGGCGGGCCCGCGACAGGATCCAGAGCGTGTCACGCAAGTACGCGAGCGGTTCGCGCGCGAGAGCTTGATCGCTGCCAAGGTCGACAGCCCGTATGTCGCCAGCATTTACGACTGTGACATGGGCGACGAGACGCCATTCCTCGTCATGGAATACGTGGACGGTGAGCCGCTGAACGCCCACGTGGGCATCACTCCCCTGCCACTGGCACGTACATGTCGTTGGAGCAGTCAGATTGCCCAGGGCCTCGCAGCCGCTCACGACCGGAGCGTCGTCCACCGTGACATCAAACCCAGCAATGTACTCGTTCGGGAGGCCGACAGCGACGTACGCATCGTCGACTTCGGTCTGTCTCGTTTCATCGACGCCACCGAGACGCGCAGCACGGCCGGCACACCGCTGTACATGTCACCCGAGCGGTGCCGCGCCGAGCCCGGCGACGAACGCAGCGACCTGTACTCACTCGGCTGCGTGATGTACGAAATGGTTACTGGATGGCCGCCCTTCGGCGACACCCGCGCCGATCCCGTCGCTCTCGCCCAAGCCCACCAGAACAAGGCACCCACGCCGCCGCGGGCCCAAGGGTCAGGAGTGCCGCCGGCACTCGAAAAACTGATCATGACCCTACTCGCCAAGGATCCCGAGCATCGGCCCCACAACGCCCGCGCGGTCGTTCACGCGATCAAGGAGATCGAGCGGGACCTCGATGTGTCCGGGCCGGAGCGCCGTACTGACGGCCTCTTGCCGGGGCCGGGCGCATCCGCGTCCGACAACGGCTTCGCCGATCGACTAAGCGCTGCCGAACTCGCAGTACGACGGCTTATCTGGAAGCACGGCCAAGACCATGCTCTGGTCATCACTGCACGCATGGAACTTGCCGATCTCACTGGGCACAGCGGCGACGTGCGCGGAGCCGCCGAGCTGTACGACCGGCTGGGTCAGGATTGCAGCGCCTGGTTCGGTCCCGGACATAGCCGCACGCTGGACGCCTTCGAAGGTATGGTGCGGTGGGTTAGCGCCTGACGCGAGGAAACCCAGTAGTGCATGCGTCGTGTTACGCGTAGGGCCGGTATTGGATTACCTGGAGTACTGCCCCTCGGGTCCGGGCCTTTCCCTGCGGGGGCTTCCGCTTCGATCGCCCTCTCGGCATCATTCCGCCATGAGAGCGACAAGCGGTACGGACAACCCACGGTCAGTAGTGATAGCGGGCTGCAAGGATCACGATCTCCTTGTCCGTGACCAGGTAGACAAGGCGATGCTCGTCATCGATCCGCCTCGACCACGCACCGGGCAAGTGGTACTTGAGCGGCTCGGGCTTGCCGATGCCCGTGAAGGGATCACGCTTGGCGTCCTCGATGAGCTTGTTGATCCGAGCAAGTATCTTGCGGTCGTTCTTGAGCCAAGACGTGTAGTCTTCCCAGCCTTGATCCTCGAAGACAAGCCTCACGCAGCACCCTCAGCAGGATCCGCCGCATCGGGATCGATCAGCTCGCGTTCCGAGAGGTTGATGCCGCCAAGGGCGTTCTCGTACGCCTTGAGCAGGCGACGTGCGTTCGCAGGCGAGCGCAGCAGGTACGAGCCCTCGCGTAGCGCCGCGTAGTCCTCTGCCGAGACGAGTACGGCGTTGCCATGCTTGGACACGATCTCGATCGCCTCGTGATCGTCATTAACCTTCTTGATCAGCGGAAAGAGAGCTTTGCGGGCTTCGCTCGCAGTTATCGACATGGATTGACTCCCTCCACCAAGCAGTACCGAATAACGTACCACTAGTGGATACCCGAAGTGTGGCTGGATGAGTGATAACCCGCCAGAAACCCCAGAACCGTTCCAGCACGGGCAAGAGCCGGAGGCCCGACTGACGAGCCGGGTCTCCGGCCTGCACTTTCAGTAAATCCGACGTGGTGGATCTGTACCTAAACGCTGAAGCGGAATACCTGATCCCGAACCTGCGGCGAAGCCTCGCCCAAGGCTCTGACCTGGCATTTTCTCGTCGGCATGCGTTGACTCCCGACGGCTGTTTACATGTATCCCGCGGACTCGCTGCGGTCTGCCCGGATACCCCGCGGCCGAGAAATCCATGGCACACCTGCGGGACCGGCGAGAAGACTGCCTGGGTGAGCGACCGCTACTCCTGCCCTGCTGCGGGCACCCCGTGCTTGACGCCATGCCCGGCTCGTACGAGATCTGCCCCGTCTGCTTCTGGGAGGACAACAGGGTGCAGTTCCGTCGGCCGACCACGGCAGGCGGCACGAACAAGGTCTCCCTGATCGAGGCCCGACGCAACTACCAGGACTTCGGCGTCTGCGACGAGCACGGCCGTCGGTTCGTCCGCCCTTTGGCCGAGAACGAGCTGCTCGACCCCACCTGGCGCCCCATCGACCCGACACTGGACGCCTTCGAGGACTGGGCAGCCGATAACCACGCTCCGTGGCCCGAGGACCACTCGGTGCTCTGCTGGTGGCTCCCCGCTTTCTGGCGCCGGGCTCACCCATGACCACCCACATCGGAAGACTCATCCAGCAACTCGACGACTCTGCTGGCCCGTCGTACGAGGCCCGCGCAGAACTGATCGGGATCGGCTCCGACGCCACCCCCGCCCTCATCGACGGACTGCCCTCCCTTGGCGGGTTCGGTCAGCTGACCGCCATCGAAGTCTTCGAAGAGGTGGCGGACCCACGCTGCGGCCCTACTCTGATCACCCTCCTGCGCAGCGACGACTCCACCGTCCGGGAATGGGCGGCAATGGCCCTGGCGAGTCTGGAGATCGACGGCGCGGTCGAGCACGTACGCCGCGCCTACCACGCCTACCTGGAACGGGCGACGCCACCGGACTGGAGCGAGCCGGAGGGCATCCGCTGGGCCCTGACCGCACTCGGTGCACGCACCCCCGTCGTCCCCCCGCTCACCGCGCGCCTACGAGCCACCGCTGCGGACAACGCCCCGGGCTGGCCCTCGGCCCACTTCGCCGAGATCATCAACGACTTGGCCGACCACGCCCAGGTGATCCTCTACTTCCAGTTCTGGCGGTTGGACACCGGCGGCACATACGGTGTCTCCGGCCCCGGCCTGAACTGGGAACTCGACTGGACCGCGCCCTGGGAGCACCTGGTCGAAGAGTCCCGCACCTGGTCCCTGCTGGAAGCCTCCGAAGCCCCCGCCGGCGACAACATCTTCACCGTCCCCACCTGGATCGACCGTACCGACCTGCACCCGGAGAGGTGACCGATGCCGTCCCGGCGTCCTGATGAGACCGGCTACGGCCACGTGGTCGAGCGCTACGTGACGAGGACGTACGGGGGCCTCCCGCGCTACCTCGTACTGAACGGCGGACGGTTCCTGGGCCCCCGGTGGTGGCACACCACCCGCTTCACCCGACACCTGCTGAATGACGCCGCCACGATCACCGACGAGGAACTGGAAGCCCTCCTCGGCTACGAGTGGCGCTCCCGCCTCACCGCCGCCTGGCTGATCGGCGTCGACCGCCGTGAACGGTTCCGGGCACGCATCGGCGACCTGTTCCTGGCCAGCGAGGTCTGCTACTCCGGCGGCGCCTACTGTTTCGCCCTGGCCCGCTTCGGCACACACGCCGACGCCGAGATCCTCACTGCCTACCTCGACCGCTACCTCCCCCGCACCGACCTCCACTACGACCAGGCCGCCGCCCTGGGCGCCCTCCTCCGCCTCGACGCCCTCCTCGGTACCCACCACACCGACCGCTTCACGGAGCCCGACGGCCCCTGGGACGAGTGGGTCATGGGCGTGGGACGCCTCGGCTACCCCAGCTACACCCCCGCCGAGCTTCGCCGCTGGACCGACCTCCAGTGCGACTTCGCCAACGGCTGGACCCGACTCTAGGGCCTCCCGTTTGAATCATGCCGGGCTCGCAACCGCCCTGCCCGAAGTGCTCCGGACCGTCAACTGCATGGTGAGACGGCGAGGAAGCGTCCGGCCTTCACGCCCCCGGCCGCCCCGACCCGGGGCCCTCCCCGCCCGGCGAAGAAAGGAACCCCCTCCGGTCGGCACGATCCCGGGGATTCTCCTCGCGTCCGGTCCGAGGTCAGCCCTTCACCCAGCCGCCGAAGGCGTCGGCGGAGTCGCCGAGCGGCGTGTAGTAGACGAACCGCAGATGCTTGTCGCTCTCCAGCGTCATCGTGATGTGCGAGAGCTCGACCTCGCCGAGGCCCTCGATGTCGAACGTCCGCCGGCCGGTGCACTTGCCGTCGATGTCGGGGCGCTTCCACCATTGCCGGAACGTCGGGTCCATGCGGGACAGGTTCTCGGTCAGCGCCACGATCTCCGCGTCCTGAGGTGCGTGCGCGAAGTCGCGCCTGAAGCTCGTGAGGATCTGCCGGGCCTGCTCCTCCCACGGTGACAGCCTCGCCCGCAGACGCTCGTCGGCGAACGTCATCCAGAGCATGTTGCGCTGCTCGTCGGGCTGGGCCGAGAACCCGAAGAGCTTGTCCGCGGAGGCGTTCCAGGCCAGTACGTCCCATTTGAGGTTCAGGACGAACGAGGGACTCTCGGGAAGCCTCCCGAGCAGGTCGTGCGCGACGGGAGGCACCGTGCACGCGGTGCGCGCCGGCTCCTTGGGGAGCCGCTTCTGCGTGAGCATGTACAGATGCCGGCGCTCCGCGGCATCGAGCTTGAGGACTCCGCAGAGGTCGTCCAGGAACTCGGCCGAGACGCCGATGTCCCGGCCCTGTTCGAGCCAGGTGTACCAGGTGATCCCGACGCCCGACATGGCCGCGACCTCTTCGCGCCGCAGTCCGGGCGTGCGCCGTCGGCCGGAGACCTTCAGGCCGTGCTCCTCCGGAGTCACCCGCTCCCTGCGGCTGCGGAGGAACGCGGCAAGTTCCGGCCTCGTGCGTTCCATCCGTCTTGCGCTCATCGAGCCCACACCATCGTCCCCTGCCGGACCATCACTTCCAGTAACACCATAAAGGGAAACATTGTAACCCCCATAAGGCGCAAATACGGTCGGATCACGGGGGTCGCGAGACGGCCGGTCGAGGCCGGTCACATCCGTGCGGGCCCATCGCGAGACGGCCTCCACAGAGGCGCGGCGGCTCGACACGACAGCCGAAAGGGAGAACGAAGCATGGGAGTTGAACGGTGATCCGCAAGGTATGGCCGCTCGTCGTCGCCGCGGTGTCCCTGGGGATCGACGCGTACGTGCTGGCCGGAGTGCTCCCGCAGATGGCCGACTCCCTGGCGACCACGGTCGGGGCCATCGGCCTCGGCGTGACCGCGTTCACCGCGGCCTACGCGGTCGCCGGCACGACGCTGTCGAAACCGGCCGCGAAGGGATCTGCCCAGCGCGGGCTGCTCCTCGCGCTGGGGCTGTTCAACGGGGCGAACCTGATCACCGCGCTGTCGCCGAACCTGCCGGTGTTCCTGGGCTCCCGAGTGCTCTCCGGGGCGGGGGCCGGCGTCCTCACCGCGGTGGCCACCACCGCCGCGGCGAGCCTGGCCCCCGAGGAGCAGCGCGGCCGGGCCATGGCCATGGTGACCTTCGGGCTGTCCACCGGGACCGTGGCCGGTGTCCCCGTCGGCATGCTGATCGGCGAGCAGATCGGGTGGCGCTGGACCATGGGGCTGGTCGTCCTCGTCGGGGTCGTGTCGATGGCCGCGCTGGCACTCCGCGGCGGCGAGATCCCGGCGATCCCGGACGAGCCGGGCTCCGGGGCGTCGGCGATCAGGTCGCCGCAGGTGCTGTTCGGCATCCTGCTCGCGTTCGTCTTCGGCGTGACCAGCCTCGGTCTGTACACCTACATGCTTCCGACGGCCGCCGACAGGGGACTTCGGGCGTGGGGCTTCGCGCTGATCTGGGTGTGGGGCATCGGAGGAGTGGCGGGCTCGATGCTCATCGGCAAGCAGATCGACGCCGTCGGGTCCAGGCGGCTGCTGCCGGTCCTCGCGACGGCGCTGCTGGCCTCGTTCGCCGTGGTCGCGTTCCTGCCGCAGCCGGTGGCATGGCTGGCCGCGGTCCTCGTCTGGGGCGCGACGGGGTGGGCCGGTGTGCCCACGCTGCAGGACGCCCTGACCCGCTCGCGTCCCGGGGCGACGACCACGATCGTCGCGTTCCAGATGGCGGCCATGTACCTGGGCTCGGCCGTGGGCTCCGCGCTGGGCACCGCGCTGCTGGGCGGAGGGACCCCCGCCGGCGATCTGCCGATGTGGGCCGCCGGCGCACAGGTGGTCGCCGTCGCCCTCGCGGTGATCGTGGGCACGATGGGCGAAGGAGCAGCGACCGCGCGGGCGGGGCGGAAGGACCGGGCGGAAGCGGGCCGAGCCTGCTGATCCCCGACGGGGCGGCGGAGGATGCCGGGACCGTTGTGGTCACGGGATCCTCCGCCGCGAGGTGTCGTGGCCATTGCGCGGTGCGGCGGTGGTTACGCGTCGGCGTTCAGTTTCGCCAGAAGCAGGGTGTCCCAGTACTCGCGGATGCGGGTGATCGCGATGCCGTCGATGTCGATGACGGCGATCAGGGGAACGTCCGCGACCGTCCCGTCGGCGGCCCGATACGTCCCCGTGTACTCGGCCAGGTAACGCCCCTCGGTGATCCGCTCGACGGCCGGGGCGCCGATCCTCAGTCCGCCTGCCCGCACGGCGGAGAGGTGTGCCCGCACCGCCGGCTTTCCCTCGACACGGGCCGGCAGCCCCAGTGTCGGACCGTAGGGGAACTCCAGGACCACGTCGTCGGCGAGGTGGTCGAAGAACGCGTCGGCCTCGTTGAAATCGCTCAGTACCTGGTGGAGCGCGTCCACGGTCATGGCTGGTCCTCTCGTCGGAGTAGTTTGCCCAGGGTGGAACTTCAGGTCGACCTGAAGTCAAGGACGAGGAGAACCGATGCCCCGCACGATCGGAGAAGTCGCCGCGCACCACGGCCTGGCCGCCCACGTGCTTCGGCACTGGGAAGACGTCGGCGCGCTCCTGCCCGAGCGCTCCCCGTCGGGGCACCGCCGGTACGGGCCGGCCCATGACGCCCAGATCGAGCTGATCAAATGCGGCAGGACCGCGGGGCTGAGCCTTGAAGAGGTCGCGAAAATGCTCCACGGACCGCAGCACGAGCGGGAGCCCGTACTGCGCGACCGGCTGAAAGCCCTGGAGCGCGCCGCGAGCGAGATCGAGGCGTCCCGACGCCTGCTTCTCCATGCCCTGACCTGCGAGACGCCCGCGGCATGTCCGCAGTGCTCCCACCCTCACGGAGCCTTCGGGTTCCCGTCCCCGAAGAACACGCGACGACCGGCGGCGGATTCGGCCTCCGAGGCACCGGAGCGGTGAGGAGGAGGGCCGGCGAAAGCACCCGGCTCCCCGGCAATCACGGGACGGAGTCGCAACTGCTCGACCTGGCTCGGAGAGCCGCAGGCCGTCAGCCCTCACCAGCCTCCGCACGGGTCCCGACCGAGGGGGCGGCGATCAACCAGGCTCCCGCCAGGGCGACCGCACCGACGATCGGAATCGCGGTCGCACCGAGGCGGTCGAGAAGCAGCCCGCCGGCAGCCCCGGCGGCAGCGGTGCCGAGATAGAGACCGGAGATGTTCAGGGAGACGGCGGTCATCGCCGCCTCCGGTGCCGCAGCGATCGTGCCGGCCTGCATGGGCGGGTTGAGCGCCCAGGCGAACACCGACCACCCGGCCGCCCCGGCCAGGAACACCCATGGCGAGGAGCCCACCACGACCACGATCGCCACAAGGGCCAGTGCAAGAGCATGGCCGCCCAGAATCGCCAGGCGTGCGCGGCGGGGGCCGTAGCTGTCGGTCAGACGGCCGCCCAACAGGGCGGCCATGACCCCGACGAGGCCGACCACCAGCAGCAGCACCACGGGCAGATGCGCGTCCGTGCCGAGGGCGTACACCGAGATGGGGCCGAGGTAGGTATAGAAGATCAGGCCGCCGGTTCCGCACAGGAAGATCGCCACCACCATGCGCAGCACCGCCGGGCGTCGCAGCGGGGCCAGCCGGGCGCTCAGCGCCATCGGCTCGGAGCCGGGCAGGCGCGGCATGGTCGCCAGGGCGACGATCTCCGCCAGGGCGGCGACGGCCGCAATCAGTACGAACGTCGAGCGCCAGCCCCACGCGCCGGCGACCCAGGTACCCACAGGGACGCCCGTGAACAGCGCAACGGTGAGGCCGGCGGTCACCAGGGACAGGTATGCGCCCTGCTTGCCGTCGGGCGCGCTTTCGGCGGCAGCCACGAACGCGGTGGTCGACACCGCCGCCGCCGACAGCCCCGCGACGATCCGCAGGATGAGCAGCGACGCGAGATCGGGGGCGAACGCGCATCCGATGTTCGCCGGCACGAAGACCGTCAGCCCGCCGCACATCACGAGCCGTCGCGGGTAACGGTCGAGCCAGACCGCCGGCACCGGAGCGCCGATGGCGAAGGTCAGGGCGAATGCGGTCACGAGCTGACCCGCGGTGCCGGGCGTGACACCGAGGTCGGCGGCCACCGCGTTCAGCACACCGGCGATGACGAACTCGTCGGTGCCGAGAGCGAGGGCCGCGATGAAGAGCGCGGCGAGCCACAGAGATCTGCGGGGCATGGGTTTCCTTCGGACGATGCGGGACACGACCAGCCCATTCGATGTTTCACGAACATCGAACAATCTGGTAGATCGTTCGACAGGTCACGAACAAGGTAGAGTGATCGCATGGCACCGGCGGATCACGCGGACGACAAGCACCCGGACACGACGGACCTCTCCCTCACGCGCGTGCTGTCCGCCATGTCCGACCCGCTGCGCCTCGGGATCGTCTGCCTGCTCGCCGACGGGCACGAGCGCCAGTGGGGCGAGCTCGACGCACCGGTGGCGAAGTCGACGCTGAGCCATCACATGAAGACGCTGCGCAGCGCCGGCATCACCCGCACCCGCGACGAGGGCACGCGCTGCTACGTCAAGCTCCGTGCGGACGACCTCGAAACGCGCTTCCCCGGACTTCTGGCCTCCGTGCTGAGCGCAGCCCCCGAAGAGGCGACGAGGGTCGGCTTGAAGTAGGCGAACCGTGAACAGCTCGGGGCGGTCCCGACACCTGGCCGACTCCCTCGCGTGCACGGTGAAGACGATGACCCCTTTCGGGTTCCCGCCCTTGCCCCGACGAGCGACGAACGTCTCGGCCGGGCGGCCCCGCCCCATCGCCGAAGGAACCGGGCCGGCCCATGCGGGAGGAGCGAGCGGATCACCAATCCCCCTGCCGGCCAGCAGGACCGCGACAGTCTCCTTCAGGACCGCGTACGGCCGGGGAGGCCGTGACTCGGCCATACCGGCTCACCGCCCCGGCACACCGCGCCCCCCTCGGAACGCAAAGGCCGCCCGACCCGCTCCACTGCGGGTCGAACAGCCTTTCACCGGACGTATCAGACGTTGAAGCGGAACGCTCAGCATAGAGCTCCCACCTGCGAAAACACGGTTCCGAAAGTGGCCATCCAGCACCGATCCAGCACGGTACGAATTCATCCAGCACATCCAGCACGAGCGATAGAGCGCCACGGACCCACCGCACCCGTTGTGTACACATGGGACACTCGGTACACTTGAGCGCATGACGCAGCCGCTGCCCATAGAGTCCATCCGCGACGTGCGCGCTCACCTGGCGGAGGTCGTGGAGCGCGCAGACCGCGACGACGTGCCCACTGTGATCACACGCCG
The DNA here is from genome assembly GCF_042889165.1 of Streptomyces sp. NPDC002669. Lineage (NCBI taxonomy): Bacteria > Bacillati > Actinomycetota > Actinomycetes > Kitasatosporales > Streptomycetaceae > Streptomyces > Streptomyces sp. NPDC002669. The sequence continues at coordinate 28,777 of NZ_JBIAQQ010000018.1, forward strand.
GGGCAAGGAAGTCGCTGCCGTGGTGTCCATCGAGGTGCTGCGCAAGTACCAGGAATGGGAAGAGCGCGAGATCAACCGGATCATCGACGAGCGCATGGCCAATCCGGCACCCGGCATCCCGATCGAGGACATCATGAGGGAGACGCTGGCACGCAGTGAGTGAGTACCGCACCGTCTTCCGGCCCGAAGCTCAGGCAGAGCTGCGCAAGATCCCCCGCGACACGGCGCTCCGCATCCTGGCCAAGCTGACCGAGCTGGAAAGCGACCCACTCGGCTTCAACACCACCGCACTCGTGTCCCAGCCCGAACGCCGCCGCCTGCGTGTGGGTGACTATCGCGTCGTCTACACGATCGACAACGGTGAGCTGGTGGTGTGGGTCGTGCACGTCGGGCATCGCTCCACCGTTTACGACACCTGATCCTGCGCCAGGAGCAGCTGTGATCGGTCAGAATCCGCCGGGGTAGCGGCATCATCGCCCGAGCGGCCGCGCCAGATTGTCAGTACCGGCTGCTCCCATGGCGTCATGAGCACTGTGCCCGAAACCGCCGCCTGCCTCCTCGGCCCCGCTCGACTCCGCACCCACTGGCCGTCCTGCCCCCCGATCGGCGACGATCCGCGGTTCTGCTGCTCCACCTTCGACGCCGCCTGGGGCCCCGGCACAGAGGCCGCCTTGATGGAGAACGGCTCGGGCGACGGCTTCTCCATCCTCTTCACCCCGGCCGGCGTGCTCATACCCGGTTTCGACCACGAGTCGGAGATGAGTCCGTACGGGAGGGACGGCAAGCAGGCCCGGCCCGGTGTCATCGACGAAGTGCCCGCCGAGGCCCTGACCCTCGCCATCGTCCTCCCGTCCTGGCACGACGCCCTGGCCGGCTTCCGTCCTCCTGCCCTCAACTCCGACTACCTCGACGACCACCCGGACCACCCCCACCGTCCGCCACCGCCCACTCGCCGCACTTCGGCTCCCCCCGGCCACCGACCGGGAAGTCCTGTACCACCTACTCGCCGCCGCCACCCGCACCGTCCCCGACGGGTACCTCCCGCCCGTTCCAGACGGGGAGGACTCCGGCTTCCAGCCGATGCTCGAACTGTCTGCCGAGCAGGGCCGCCCCCACCCGACCGGGTCAGCGCCCCGCCGCGCTGCGCCGGGGGCGAGGGCCGAGCCCAACCACCACTGGCGCAACGTCGGAATACCCAGCCCCCGTCCAGCACGGGGACGACGTAGGGGCCGGGCTCACCGAAGCCCGACCCCTACTGAGCCGCATGCTTGACGGAACCACCCAGCATGCGGCCACTGCACGGTTACACGTTGAACCGGAACTCCACCACGTCGCCGTCCTGCATCACGTACTCCTTGCCCTCCATGCGGGCCTTGCCCTTGGCACGGGCCTCGGCTACCGAGCCGGTCTCGACCAGGTCCTCGAAGGAGATGATCTCCGCCTTGATGAAGCCCTTCTGGAAGTCGGTGTGGATCACACCGGCCGCCTCGGGGGCCGTGGCGCCCTTCTTGATCGTCCAGGCCCTGGCTTCCTTCGGGCCCGCCGTGAGGTAGGTCTGCAGGCCCAGGGTGTCGAAGCCGACGCGGCCGAGGGTGGCCAGGCCGGGCTCTTCCTGGCCCATGGACTGGAGGAGTTCGAGGGCCTCCTCGTCGTCGAGCTCGATCAGCTCGGACTCGATCTTGGCGTTCAGGAAGATCGCCTCGGCGGGGGCGACCAGGGCGCGCTGCTCGTTCTTGAAGTCCTCGTCGACCAGCTCGTCCTCGTCGACGTTGAAGACGTAGAGGAAGGGCTTGGTGGTCAGGAGGTGCAGCTCGTGGAGGAGCCTGCCCTTCTCGGTGCCGGCGGTGATGCCCGCGGCGAAGAGGGTCTGGCCGGACTCCAGGATCTTCTGGGCCTCCTCGACCGCAGCGAGGACCGCGACCTTGTCCTTCTGGAGGCGGGACTCCTTGGTGAGGCGCGGGACGGCCTTCTCGACCGACTGGAGGTCGGCGAGGATCAGCTCGGTGTTGATCGTCTCGATGTCGTCCTTGGGCGAGACCTTGCCGTCGACGTGGACGACGTTCTCGTCCTTGAACGCGCGGATGACCTGGCAGATCGCGTCGGACTCGCGGATGTTCGCCAGGAACTTGTTGCCCAGGCCCTCACCCTCCGAGGCGCCGCGGACGATGCCGGCGATGTCGACGAAGTCCACCGTGGCGGGGAGCAGCCGCTGGGAGCCGAAGATCTCCGCCAGCTTGTTCAGGCGGGAGTCCGGGACGCCCACGACGCCGACGTTCGGCTCGATCGTGGCGAACGGGTAGTTGGCCGCCAGCACGTCGTTCTTGGTCAGGGCGTTGAACAGGGTCGACTTGCCGACATTCGGCAGGCCGACGATTCCGATCGTGAGCGACACGTTGGCGACTTCCTGAGGAGTGAGGAGGTGGTGGGTGGAGCGGTTGCGGACCCGGTGGGCCGATTCTCCAGTTTACGGGCGAGCACGACCGGGCAACCACGGGTCCGGCCGGGGCGGGGAGGCAAGGGGCCCGGGGGGTACGGGTGCGGGGGCGATCGGTTCCCGTTCGGCCGTGTGGCATCGAACTCATCGCCTAGGTCGCCCAAAGCGCGTGTCCCGCACCCGCTTCCTCCCGCCCGGCGACCTACGTTGTCCCGGTGGAGCAGCACAGGACACGTCCCCCGCAGCGCAGGCAGGCCCAGCAGGCCCCGCTGTCCCCGCAGGGCACCATCGAGGAAACCGCGACCGTCTACCGGGTGATCAGGGCGCCCGAGGGGCGGTCCCGGCCGGTGCCGCCCGTCGTGCTCGCGCTGCGCAGGCTGCCCAACCCGCGGCTGACCGGCATCGGCGCGGGGCTCTTCGCCGCCGCCTCCATGCTCGTGCTGGGCTGCCTCGACCTGCTGCTCCTCGACGGTTCGCCGGTCGTGTTCGGGGCGCTGTTCCTGCCGGTCAGCGCGCTGACGGCGCTGTGGGTGCGGCCCGCGGACCTGGTGACCGCGCCGATCATCGTGCCGATCGCGTTCACCGTCGGCGTCGTCCCGATCGCCGGTGGCACGGGCGGTTTCGGCGGCCGGACCATGGCGGTCGTCACGGCGCTCGCCGTGCACGCCGGGTGGCTGTACGGCGGAACGCTCGTCGCCGGCGTCATCGCGACCGTACGGAAGGTCCGGCTGATGCGGCAGCGTCGGCGCCGTCTGCTGCTCGCCGCCCAGACCGCGCGCCCCGGCCAGGCGGCGGCGCGGTCCGCGCAGGCCCCGGCCCGGCCCTCCCGGTCCGCTCAGGCGCCCCGCCGCCCCCGGCGGTGACCCGCCCCGCACCCGCTCGCCGCACGGCGAGGTGACGGCGGCGGCCCCTCTTCCCCGGGGCCGCCGCCGTCGCCGTGTGGTCAGTGGCCGCCGGCCGCCATCGCCGCGCCCACGATGCCCGCGTTGTTCTGCAACTGCGCCGGCACCAGCTCGGCCCGTACGTTCTCGATCAGCGGCAGGAACTTGGCGGCCTTGCGGCTGACCCCGCCGCCGATGATGAAGAGTTCCGGCGAGAACAGCATCTCCACATGGGCCAGGTACTTCTGCAGCCTGCGCGCCCAGTGGTGCCAGCTCAGGTCCTCGTCCTCGCGCGCCTTGGTCGAAGCGTGCTTCTCCGCGTCGCGGCCGTTCAGCTCCAGATGGCCCAGCTCGGTGTTGGGCACGAGCCGGCCGTCGGTGAACAGGGCGCTGCCGATCCCCGTACCGAGCGTCAGCACGATCACCGTCCCCTTGCGGTCGCGGCCCGCGCCGAAGGTCATCTCGGCGATGCCCGCCGCGTCGGCGTCGTTCAGGATGGTGACGGGCTGCCCCAGCCGGTCGCCGAGCAGTCCTCGGGCGTCCAGGTCGATCCAGCCCTTGTCGACATTGGCCGCGGTGCGTGTGTGTCCCCCGGTGACGACGCCGGGGAAGGTGATGCCGATCGGCCCCGCCCAGCCGAAGTGGCCGACCACCTCGGCCACGCACCCCGCCACGTCCTGGGGGGTCGCCGGGTGCGGCGTCAGTACTTTGTGACGCTCCTGCGCCAGGTCCCCGCGGTCCAGGTCCACGGGAGCACCCTTGATCCCGGATCCGCCGATGTCCACGCCGAAGATCTGCATGCGGTCCACGGTACGGGCAGCCGACCCGGCGCACTCCCCGGAACGCGAGGACGCGTCCGCTGGAGGAGGGGCGCGCCGGGGCTCCCGCTTCCCGGATCCCCGGAGAGTGCGGCGGCTACTTCCCGGAGAGTGCGGCGGCCTCGGCGCGCAGGTCGCGGCGGAGCTCCTTGGGCAGCGAGAACGTGATCGACTCCTCGGCCGCCTTCACGATCTCCACGTCCTCGAAGCCGCGCGCGGACAGCCACTCCAGGACCCCGTCGACCAGCACCTCGGGCACGGACGCGCCGGACGTGACGCCGACCGTGGAGACGCCCTCCAGCCACGCCTCGTCGATCTCCTCGGCGAAGTCGACCAGGTGGGCGTCGTTCGCCCCCGCGCCGAGGGCGACCTCGACCAGGCGGACCGAGTTGGAGGAGTTCTTGGAGCCGACGACGATCACGAGGTCGGCGTCCGCGCCCATCTGCTTCACGGCGATCTGACGGTTCTGCGTGGCGTAGCAGATGTCGTCGCTGGGCGGCGAGATCAGGAGCGGGAACTTCTCCTTGAGCGCGCCGACCGTCTCCATCGTCTCGTCGACGGAGAGCGTCGTCTGGGAGAGCCAGACGACCTTCGACGGGTCGCGGACCTCGACACCGGCGACGTCCTCGGGGCCGTCGACCAGCGTGATGTGGTCGGGGGCCTCGCCGGAGGTGCCGATGACCTCCTCGTGGCCCTCGTGGCCGATGAGGAGGATGTCGAAGTCCTCCTGCGCGAAGCGGACCGCTTCCTTGTGGACCTTGGTGACCAGGGGGCAGGTCGCGTCGATCGTGGCGAGCTTCCGCTCGGCCGCCTCCTGGTGCACGGTCGGTGCGACGCCGTGCGCGGAGAACATCACGATCGAACCCTCGGGGACCTCCGCCGTCTCCTCGACGAAGATCGCGCCCTTCTTCTCCAGGGTCTGCACGACGTACTTGTTGTGGACGATCTCGTGGCGCACGTACACCGGGGAGCCGTACTGCTCCAGGGCTTTCTCCACGGCGATCACGGCACGGTCCACGCCCGCGCAGTAGCCACGGGGAGCGGCGAGCAGGACGCGGCGAGGTGTCGTAGCAGTCATGCGTCCCATCGTAAGGCCGAGCAGGACGCGCGAAAGATCCGCACTGTCGCAAAACTGATGCGTACGCGGACAACGGAGGGCTCATGTCGGAGACCGGCGGCATCAGCGACGGCGGCAGTGGTGCCGGCGACGGCGCGGGCGGGGGCACGGGGACGCGGGACCCCGCCGGGGCGCACCAGGAGGGTGGCAGGCTGCGGCGGACGCTCGGCTTCCGGGACCTGGTGGTCTACGGGCTCCTCTTCATCGCGCCGATGGCGCCCGTCGGGGTGTTCGGCACGCTGGACGCGAAGTCGGACGGCGCGGTCGCGCTGGTCTACGTCGCGGCGACCGTGGTGATGGCGTTCACGGCGTTCAGCTACGCCCAGATGGTGCGGGTCGCGCCGCTGGCGGGCTCGGTCTTCGCGTACGCGCGCAAGGCGCTCGGGGAGGGGCCGGGGTTCATCGCCGGGTGGATGGCGATGCTCGACTACCTGCTGATCCCGGCGGTCGCCTACCTCTTCTCCGGGATCGCGCTGAACGCGCTCGTCCCGTCGGTCTCGCGGTGGGTGTGGACGGCGCTCGCGGTCGTCGTCACCACGCTGCTCAACCTCTGGGGCGTACGGGCCGCCGCCCGGGTCGGTTTCGCGGTGCTGGCGATGGAGATCGTGGTGCTGCTGGTGTTCCTGGTGTCGGCGGTGGTGGTCCTCGTGCGGGACGGGGCGCAGCGCGGCTGGCTGACCCCGCTCACCGGGGATTCCGCCTTCTCCATGTCGGCGGTGGTGGGGGCGGTCTCGGTGGCCGTGCTGTCCTATCTCGGCTTCGACGCGATCGCCTCGTTCGCGGAGGAGGTGACGGGGGGTTCGGAGAAGGTGGCGCGGGCGGTGCTCTTCTGCCTGGTGCTCGCGGGCACGCTGTTCGTGGCGCAGGCGTATCTGGCGGCGCTGCTGGAGCCGATGACGTCGGCGGAGCTGGCCGCCGATCCGGCCGCGCAGGGGTCGGCGTTCTACGACACGGTGGACGCGGCGGTCGGGAGCTGGCTGCACGATCTGGTGGCGGTCAGCAAGGCGATCGGCGCGGCCTTCGCGGCACTGGCCGGGCAGGCGGCCGCGGGGCGGCTGCTCTTCGCGATGGCCCGGGAACGGCGGCTGCCCCGGATGCTCGCCCGGGTCGATCCGGCGTCGGGGGTGCCGCGGTTCGCGATCCTGCTGGCGGCGACGGTGACGCTGGTCGCCGCGGTGTGGGCGGCCCGGCGGGACGACGGTCTCGATCATCTGGTGTCGGTCGTCGACATCGGCGCCCTGACGGCGTTCGTGCTGCTGCACGCGTCGGTGGTCGGCTGGTTCGCCGTACGGCGGATGGAGGGGCCGCCGAGCTGGTGGCGGCACGTGCTGGTGCCGGTGGTGGGTGCGGGGGTGCTGATCGCGGTCATCGTGGAGGCGACGGCGAGCGCGCAGGTGGTGGGGGTGTGCTGGTTCGGGGTGGGGCTGGTGGTGCTGGCGGCGCAGTGGGGACGCCGTACGGCCTGAGGGCCCGTCGCGTCGCGTGCCGGTCCACGAGTGGGGCCGCGGCGGCCGGAGGACACCCGGCCGGTCCGCGAGCGGGGCCGTGGCGGCCCCGTGGTGGCCGCCCGATTGTCGGTGGAGGCGGATACGCTCGCCGCATGGCTCTCCAAACGTCCGCGGAAACCCCGCTGCCCGTCGGTGAGGTGTCGCGGCTCATCGGCGGCTGGATCGACCGGCTCGGGGCGGTCTGGGTGGAGGGGCAGATCACCCAGCTGTCGCGCCGGCCGGGTGCCGGGGTGGTGTTCCTGACGCTGCGCGACCCCTCGCAGGACATCTCGGTGGGGGTGACGTGCTTCCGCCAGGTCTTCGACCGGATCGCCGACGTGGTGACGGAGGGCGCGCGGGTCGTCGTCCTCGCCAAGCCCGAGTGGTACGCGCCGCGCGGCCAGCTGTCCCTGCGGGCCACGGAGATCCGGCCGGTCGGCATCGGCGAGCTGCTGGTCCGGCTCGAACAGCTGAAGAAGTCGCTGGCCTCGGAGGGGCTCTTCGCACCCGGCCGGAAGAAGCCGCTGCCGTTCCTGCCGCAGCTGATCGGCCTGGTCTGCGGGCGGGCGTCGGCCGCCGAGCGCGACGTCCTGGAGAACGCCCGGCGGCGGTGGCCCGCGGTCCGCTTCGAGGTGCGCAACACGGCGGTGCAGGGCGTCCACGCGGTGAACCAGGTGGTCCGGGCGGTGAAGGAGCTGGACGACCTCCCCGCCGTCGACGTGATCGTCGTGGCGCGGGGCGGCGGCAGCGTGGAGGATCTGCTGCCGTTCTCGGACGAGCAGCTGATCCGGGCGGTCGCCGCGTGCCGTACGCCGGTGGTGTCGGCGATCGGTCACGAGCCCGACTCCCCGCTGCTCGACCTGGTCGCGGACCTGCGCGCCTCCACCCCGACGGACGCGGCCAAGAAGATCGTGCCCGACGTGGGCGAGGAAATGGACCGGGTGCGGCAGCTGCGCGACCGCGCGCTGCGGACGGTACGGGGGCTGCTGGACCGGGAGGAGCGCGGCCTGGCGCACGCCCTGGCCCGGCCGTCGATGGAGCGGCCCCATCGGATGGTGGACGAGCGCGCCGCGGAGATCGACGCGCTGACCGGCCGGAGCAGACGGGTGCTGGGGCATCTGCTGGACCGGGCGGACTCGGAGCTCGCGCACACCCGGGCGCGGGTCGTCGCGCTGTCGCCCGCGGCGACGCTGGAGCGCGGGTACGCGGTGCTGCAACGGGCCGACGGCCAGGTCGTGCGCTCCCCCGAGGAAGCGGGGGAGCCGGGCGACGTGCTGCGGGCCCGGGTGTCGGGGGGCGAGTTCGCCGTACGGGTGGACGAGTGAGCCGGCCCGGCGCCGGTGCGCCCGGGTCCGGGCGCGCCCGGAGGCGGGGACGGACGAGGTCACAGGCCCCCGGCGGGCCGGAGAACAGGGTGGAACGCATGACGACAGGGTGGAACGCATGACGGACGAAGCGACCGCAACGGCCGATGCCGTGGACACGCTCGGCTACGAGCAGGCCCGCGACGAGCTGATCGAGGTGGTGCGCCGCCTGGAGGCGGGCGGTACGACACTGGAGGAGTCCCTCGCGCTGTGGGAACGGGGCGAGGAGCTGGCGAAGGTGTGCCGGCGCTGGCTGGAGGGCGCGCGCGCCCGGCTGGACGAGGCGCTGGCGGGACCGGCCGCTCCCGAGGACGACGGCGCCGCGGCGGACACCGACTGAGGGAAACGGAACCCCAAGCCGCAGAACCAGGAGGAGCGGGACCGGGAAGAGCGGAAACGAGCAGGTCGGACCGTGCGCGAGCGGGCCGGGAGCGAGGAGGGCGGGACGGGCGGGCCGGCGCACGGGCTGTGCAACGGATCACTCCCCTCTCGTTTTAGTTGAAAGTTAACCTACTTCTCCCGTACGGTGTTCCACGTTGCTCGATCCCGTGTACGCCCGGAAGGTAATACCACGATGTCCCTCGCCCTTGACCCCGCTGCCCAGGACCTCCTCTTCCGCGAGGCCCGCACCGCCAACACCTTCACCGACGAGCCGGTCAGCGATGAGCAGGTCCAGGCGATCTACGACCTGGTCAAGTACGGCCCCACCGCCTTCAACCAGTCGCCGCTGCGCGTCGTCCTGGTCCGCTCGGACGAGGCCCGCGCCCGCCTGGTGAAGCACATGGCCGAGGGCAACCAGCCGAAGACCTCGACCGCTCCGCTGGTCGCGATCCTCGCCACCGACAACGAGTTCCACGAGGAGCTCCCGGCGCTGCTGCCGCACTTCCCGCAGGCCAAGGACGCGTTCTTCTCCGAGCGCCCGGTCCGCGAGTCGGCCGCCGCGCTGAACGGCGCGCTGCAGGCCGCGTACTTCATCATCGGCGTCCGCGCCGCCGGCCTGGCCGCGGGCCCGATGACCGGCTACGACGCCGCGGGCATCGAGAAGGAGTTCCTGGACGGCGACCACAACGTGCTGATGGTCGTCAACATCGGCAAGCCCGGCGAGGACGCCTGGTTCCCGCGCCTGCCGCGCCTCTCCTACGACGAGGTCGTCACGACCGTCTGACCGTCGCCGCGCACACGGGGAAGGCCCCGGAATCCGCCGAGGATTCCGGGGCCTTCCCCGTACCCGCCACACATCACGCGCCACACGGCACGCGGTCGCGCGCATCCGCCCGGGTCAGGACCCCTTGAGCGCCGCGGCCATCTCCGCCAGCCGCTCCGTCGAGGCGGAGCCCGTGACGACCGTGGTCGAGCCCTTGTCGAGGCGCACGAGGGCGTCGTACTTGTCGCCCTTCCAGTGCTGCCAGTCCTCGCCCGCGACCTGTCGCGTACGGCCGGTGTCCCGGGCGTCCTGACTGACCTCGGTGACGTACTTCTGCGCCGGGGAGGTGGACTGCTCCACCGCGACGTACTTGCCGTCCGGGTCGAGGAAGCCCAGGTGCCAGCTGTTGCCCTGCGCACGGCTGTAGCTGACCGAGGTGGGCTTCCAGTCCCCGGCCAGTCCGTCCGGGGCCGCCACGGGGTACGGCGCGGCGCGGCGCGCCGTCAGAAGCTCCACCCGGTAGTCGATCGCCTTGACCGGGTTGGCGTTCTCGTCGTGCGGAATGAAGATGTAAGCACTCCCCGCGACGGCGGAGATGACCGCCATCGACAGGAACATGTCCCGCACCGTCTGCTTGCCTCGCTTGCTAGCCACGGACCCATGGTCGCATCAGGCCCGGCGGGCCCGACCCCGGGGGCGGCCCGCTCATAAGTGACCCGGTCTGCTCATTTTGTCGACCTGACGATAGAGTCACAGCACCCTCTTCCGGTCGTCGTCGTACAGAAAGGTGCGCTCCGATGTCCGAGCATCATCTGCCGTCCCAGCTGGAGGTCTCCCCGGAGGCCCCCGACCGCAACCTCGCCCTGGAGCTGGTCCGGGTCACCGAGGCCGCCGCCATGGCGGCCGGGCGCTGGGTGGGCCGCGGCGACAAGATCGGCGCCGACGGCGCCGCCGTGAAGGCCATGCGGACCCTCGTCTCCACCGTCTCGATGAACGGCGTCGTCGTCATCGGGGAGGGCGAGAAGGACGAGGCGCCCATGCTGTTCAACGGCGAGCGCGTCGGTGACGGCACCGGCCCCGAGGTCGACATCGCCGTGGACCCGATCGACGGCACGACCCTGAACGCCAAGGGCATGCCGAACGCCATCGCCGTGCTGGCCGCCGCCGACCGCGGCGCCATGTTCGACCCGTCCGCCGTCTTCTACATGGACAAGCTGGTCACCGGCCCCGAGGCCGCCGACTTCGTCGACATCAACGCACCCGTCTCGGTGAACATCCGGCGGGTCGCGCGGGCGAAGAACTCCGCCCCCGAGGACGTCACCGTCGTCGTGCTCGACCGCCCCCGCCACGAGGGCATCGTCAAGGAGATCCGGGAGACCGGCGCCCGGATCAAGTTCATCTCCGACGGCGACGTCGCGGGTTCCATCATGGCCGCCCGCGAGGGAACCGGCGTCGACCTGCTGATGGGCATCGGCGGCACCCCCGAGGGCATCATCTCGGCCTGCGCCATAAAGTGCCTCGGCGGTGTCATCCAGGGCAAGCTCTGGCCCAAGGACGAGGCCGAGCGGCAGCGCGCCCTGGACGCCGGGCACGACCTGGACCGGGTGCTGTCCACCGACGACCTGGTCAGCGGCGACAACGTGTTCTTCGTCGCGACCGGCATCACGGACGGCGAGCTGATGCGCGGCGTGCGGTACCGCGCGGAGACGGCGACCACCGAGTCGATCGTCATGCGGTCCAAGTCCGGCACCATCCGGAAGATCGACTCCACGCACCGCCTGTCGAAGCTGCGCGCCTACAGCGCGATCGACTTCGACCGCGCGAAGTAGCCACCACCGCGCCGAGGCCGGCCCCGGGACCGCGAGAGCCCGGGCCCTTCGGGGATCCCGGGAGCCGCCCGGGCCGCGGCGGAGGAAACGCGAAGAGGCGCCCCCCTGTGCGGTGGGGGCGCCTCTTCGCGTTGTCCGGCCCGAGCCGCTCGGCCCGCGTCGTCCGGCCCGGTCAGCCCGCCGCCGCGGCGGAGGACGCGGACGATGCCTTGAGCTCCATCTCGCGCCGTCTGCGTCGGGCGAGCACCACCCGGCGCTCGGCGGCGGTGAGCCCGCCCCACACCCCGTACGGCTCCGGCTGTATGAGCGCGTGCTCCTGGCACTCGATCATCACGGGGCAGCGCGCGCAGAGGCGCTTCGCCGACTCCTCGCGCGCGAGTCTGGCAGCAGTCGGCTCCTTCGAGGGGGCGAAGAACAGCCCGGCCTCGTCCCGGCGGCACACCGCCTCCGAATGCCAGGGGCCGGCCTGGTCCTCCCGCGCGGGGCTGCGCTGGGGAGGAACGGCGGCGACCTGCAGGGGCTGATGCGGCAGTTGCAGCACGGTCTACTCCTGACGACTTCGCGAGCGGGAGGCGATGCAACTTCCCCTACCCGCTGTGCGCGCGCCTATGCACTGAGTGGCTCTTCGTTCGGGTCCGCCAAATCATGTCCGAGCGGCAATTTGGCTTGTTCTCGAAGGGGTTCGAAGCAGTTCGAATGCGTTCCGGGAAATCCGGGGAGCCGGGAGCGAATCGGAAACGCCCGGAGCGTTTCGGAGAAGTCAGGAACAGTCCGGAGGGCTTCGGATGACTTCGGAGCACCCGGGAGAAGTACGACAGGAGCCGAAAGGTTCGGCGCGGGCGGGTTCGCCGGAATCCGGGTACGGCGAACCCGCCGCCACCGGGGACGTATCGCCTGGCAGGCCGCCCGTCAGCCGAAGTGCTTGCGGAGCCGGTCGTGAAGGTCCGCGATGAACTTTCCGCGCCTGGGCCTCGCCTCGACGCTGCCGAACACCGAATAGCCGTTGACGACGACCACCGGCGCTTCCGGATCCGCGGATTCCAATGTGGTGACTTCGAAATTTCCGAAGACGCCCGTGCCGCTGCCGCGCAGCGAGATGTTCTCGGGAACCCTGATATCGACGCTTCCGAAGATGGAAGTGGCGTTGATGACGGTGAGTCTCTGGCCGAAAAGAGCCTCGGTCAGATCGATCTCCACACTGCCGAAGAGCGCGAAGGCGTTCGTGCGGCTGCCGACCCGCCAACGGCCCTTGCGGGTGGACCCGCTGAAGATCGCCACCATGTTCTCGGCCGGGCCCGCGGGGTTGTCGTGGGCGGGCGTCCCGGCGGCGGCCGGGCGGGCGGCGGCCGAGGCGGCGGGCAGGTCCCGCACCAGTGGTTCGAGCTCGCCGACGGTCTTGGCGCGGTAGACCGCGTCGACCCGCTCGGCGTGTTCCTCGGCGGTGAGCCGGCCCTCGGCCATGGCTTCCCGCAGGATGTCCGCGATCCGGTCCCGGTCCGCGTCGGAGGCGCGGATACCGGCCGGCTCCGCGGGGGCTACGGGCTGCTGGGGGTGCTTTTCGAGGTCCACCGGCCCAGCGTACCGAAACGCGATAGATCGCGACTACCCCCGTGGACCCTGTCGTGTCGCCCCGCACACACCCCCCGCACCTGCGCGCACACCCCGACCGCATCCCCGCACGCCCCGGCCGCGCCCCCGCCCAATCGCCGTACCACGGCCCCGCCCCGGAAGGGTGGAACTGAGCCTTACCTCACAGCTTCGGCACCCGTGCGGCGTTCTACCCTGGTGGATGCGCTGCCCAAGGGAGGTCAGCCGCCGTCTGCCGAGTGAGGAATGGCCGTAATGCCAGAGTTTGCGTACTCCGATCTGCTCCCCCTGGGCGAGGACACCACGCCGTACCGCCTGGTGACCTCCGAGGGTGTCTCCACCTTCGAGGCCGACGGTCGTACGTTCCTCAAGGTCGCCCCGGAGGCCCTGCGCACCCTGGCCGCCGAGGCCATGCACGACATCTCGCACTACCTGCGCCCCGCCCACCTGGCGCAGCTTCGGCGGATCGTGGACGACCCCGAGGCGTCGTCCAACGACAAGTTCGTCGCGCTCGACCTGCTGAAGAACGCGAACATCGCCGCGGCCGGCGTGCTGCCGATGTGCCAGGACACCGGCACCGCGATCGTGATGGGCAAGCGCGGGCAGAACGTGCTCACCGAGGGCGGTGACGAGGAGGCCCTGTCGCGCGGCATCTTCGACGCGTACACCAAGCTGAACCTCCGCTACTCGCAGATGGCTCCGCTCACCATGTGGGAGGAGAAGAACACCGGCTCGAACCTGCCCGCGCAGATCGAGCTGTACGCCACCGACGGCGGCGCGTACAAGTTCCTCTTCATGGCGAAGGGCGGCGGCTCGGCCAACAAGTCGTTCCTGTTCCAGGAGACGAAGGCCGTGCTGAACGAGGCCTCCATGATGAAGTTCCTGGAGGAGAAGATCCGTTCGCTGGGCACGGCCGCCTGCCCGCCGTACCACCTGGCGATCGTCGTCGGCGGCACGTCGGCCGAGTTCGCGCTCAAGACCGCCAAGTACGCCTCCGCGCACTACCTGGACGAGCTGCCCGCCGAGGGCTCCCCCACCGGTCACGGCTTCCGGGACAAGGAGCTGGAGGAGAAGGTCTTCGAGCTGACGCAGAAGATCGGCATCGGCGCCCAGTTCGGCGGCAAGTACTTCTGCCACGACGTGCGGGTCGTCCGCCTCCCCCGGCACGGCGCCTCGCTGCCCGTCGCGATCGCCGTGTCCTGCTCGGCGGACCGCCAGGCCGTCGCGAAGATCACCGCCGAGGGCGTCTTCCTGGAGCAGCTGGAGAAGGACCCGGCCCGCTTCCTGCCGGACACCACCGACGAGCACCTCGACGAGTCGGGCGACGTCGTGAAGATCGACCTCAACCGGCCGATGGACGAGGTGCTGGCCGAGCTGACCAAGTACCCGGTCAAGACCCGGCTCTCGCTGACCGGTCCGCTGGTCGTGGCGCGCGACATCGCGCACGCCAAGATCAAGGAGCGGCTGGACGCGGGCGAGGAGATGCCGCAGTACCTGAAGGACCACCCGGTCTACTACGCGGGCCCGGCGAAGACGCCCGAGGGGTACGCCTCCGGCTCCTTCGGCCCGACGACGGCCGGCCGCATGGACAGCTACGTCGAGCAGTTCCAGGCGGCGGGCGGCTCCAAGGTGATGCTCGCCAAGGGCAACCGCTCCAAGCAGGTCACCGACGCGTGCGACGCGCACGGCGGCTTCTACCTCGGCTCGATCGGCGGCCCGGCCGCGCGCCTGGCGCAGGACTGCATCAAGAAGGTCGAGGTCGTCGAGTACGAGGAGCTCGGCATGGAGGCGGTCTGGCGGATCGAGGTCGAGGACTTCCCCGCGTTCATCGTCGTCGACGACAAGGGCAACGACTTCTTCACCGAGCCCGCCCCGGCCCCGACGTTCACCAGCATCCCGGTGCGGGGCCCCGGCCTCGCCTGACGCACCGGCACATCGCGCCCGCGGGGGCGTACCGGCGGCACGGTCGCCCGGTACGCCCCCGCGCGCCGTTCCCCGGGCCCCGCCCGGGGCTCACTCCTCCAGCAGGCCCGACGTCGCGACCAGGTAGCCGAGTTGGGCCCGGCTGTTGCTGCCCAGTTGCTCGGAGACCTTCCGCACGTGCGCGACGACGCTGCGGCGGCTCATGCCGAGCCGGCGGGCGATCGCCTCGTCCGTCTCGCCGCCCACGACCGCCTGCAGGATGGTCCGTTGCAGGTCCGAGGTGACCACCGGGGTGCGCAGCGGCACCCGTTCGGGGCGGACCGGGAGCGAGCGGGCCCACGCCTCGTCGAAGTGCCGGGCCAGGAAACGGACCAGGGAGGGGTGCTGGATGCGCAGGGCGCTGTGCGGGTCGTCGGAGAACGGGATGAAGGCGAGGTCCCGGTCGAAGACGATGATCCGGTCGGCGACCTCGGGGAGCGTCCTGACCTCGGCGCCCTCGGTCGTCACCCGTTCTATGTAGGCGAGCGTCACCCGGTCCGAGCGGACGGTGTGCTGATAGATGGTCCGCTGCCGGATGCCGCGGCGCAGGTTGTGCAGGTCCCGGGGCAGCGCCTCCTCCAGCGCGTGCATGGGGCGCCCGCCGCCGGGGTGGGCGGTGCGGACCTCCTCGCGGCAGCCGGCGACGCCCGCGTCGAGCGCCTTGCCGATGACGGCCTCGCCGGAGAGCCGGGTGAGGGCGGGCTGTTCGAGCCGGTGCAGATCGACGTACAGGTCCTCGAACTCGGCCAGGACGGCGCGGGTCGAACGGAGCGTCCGGCGCTTGCGGGTGATCGCCTCCTCAAGGGGCCCGAGCACGTCGAAGGAAGCGGTCTCCGGCGGTACGGGGATGAGGCGTCCCGGGGTGTCGCGGTCCTCCACCATCAGGTGCAGGGTGCTCAGGCAACGGGGCACCTCGCCCACCGGAAGGCTGCCCTCCGCGAGCGCCCGCCGGTAGACCGCGAGGGCCGTCCCGCACGCGTGGTCCGGTGACGATTCGCGGCAATCACACGCCCGTGGGCCGGAATGATCGTCCTTCACAACCATGCAGATTACATTCGCGCACCCGGCAGACCTCGGGTGAACGCGGTCACTCGGTGACGATGGGCCGGTGACGCGCGACATCGAACAGGCGAACGACCGGTCGGGCCGTGCCCCTGCCGCCGGCCCGGCCGACGCGGCGCGCGGGGAGCGCCGTTACCGGTTCCTCGTCGCCGGGTACGCGCTGTCCTCGTACGGCACCTTCCTGAACATGGTGGCGCTCAACCTGTTCGTCTACGAGACGACGGGCCGGGCCCTGGCGATGGGTCTGTTCATGACCGTGCGGCTGGCGTCCGGCTTCGTCGCCGGGCTGGTCGCCGGCGGTCTCCTCGCCCGGTTCGCCGCCAAGGCCGTCATGCTGTGGACGAACGTGGCGCAGGCCGCGGTGATGCTGCTGCTGGTCCTCGCGCCTCAGGGGGCGCGGACGGCCGCGCTGATGTCCGTCTCCGTGGTGGTCGGCGGCTGCGGGACGCTGTTCATGGTGGCGCTGCGCAGCTCCATTCCCGAGATGGTCGGCGAGGACCGGAGGTCCTGGGCCAACTCCCTCTCCATCACGGGCCGTTCCCTGGCGATGGTGGCCGGTTTCGCCTCGGCGGGCGTGGTGGTCTCGCTCGTCGGGTACACCGCCGCGTTCGTGGTGGACATGGCGACCTTCGTGGTCTGCGCCGTGACGGTGTCGCTGCTGCCGATCGCGGGCGGGGGGAAGGACGGGGAGAAGAGGAAGGGCGCGGGCGAGGTTCCGGGAGCAAAGGGCCGGAGGGCGGGGCGGCGGTGGCGGTGGCGGATGCCCGGCGCGTTCCTCGCGACGGCCGCCGTGCCCGGTCTGGCGCTGATGGTGGTGCTGCGGAGCGTGGACGCCCTCGGCTCCTCCTCCCACAACGCCGCGCTGCCGGTCCACTCGGCCGCGCTCGACGCGGCGCGTCCCGCCGTGTTCGTCAGCGCGTTCTGGTGTCTGTGGGCGCTGGGCAACGTGGTCGCGCAGCAGGTGATCCAGCGGTACGCCGGACGCACCGGGCGGTCGGTGGGCGCGGCGGGGTTCGGGTACGGCACGTGTCTGATGTCCGGGGCGTTCGTCCTGGCGTTCGCCGACTTCCCGATGGCGGCGACCGCCGTGATCGCGCTGGTCGCCGGAGCGGCCGACGGGCTCACCGAGGTCTCGTACACCTCCCATCTGCAGACGCTCTCCCCCGATCTGCGCGGCCACGCCTTCGGGCTCTCCGCGACCGTGGAGAACCTCGGCTTCGGCGTCGGCATGATCCTGGTCTCGGCGGTGCTGGAGAGCCACCGCCCGCTGACCGTCGTCGCCTGGTCGCACGGGGCGGCCGTGGTGGTCGCCGTGGTGTTCCTGATCAGGATCTCGGCCCTGCGCAAGCGATCCGCCGCACCGGAGGCTCCGAACACACCGAGCGCGCCGGACGCACCGGACGTGTCGAACACCCCGGATGCGTCGGAGGCGTCGGAGCGGTCCGTCGCCGAGCGTGACGGGCGGAACCGATGAACCCTCGCACCCGACGAAATCAAGCCAATCTTGAGCTCCCCGGCTCCGGGGCCCGCCCGGCCGGCCCCGGAACCCGCCCGTACCGCACCGGAACCCCTCCGTACGGGACTCGCCCGCCCGGTCCCCGTCGCCGCGGCCCGGTGTCCGTCGCCCCGGGTCCGGGGCCGGGTGCGGCCGTGCCCGGTCCGCGGTCCGGCACCGCCGCTTTCACGCAGCGGGCGGCGGGCCGGACTTGCGTCCCCCCGGGCCGCTGCGGTGAGTTGTCGAACGTTCCTGCAGTACTCCGCCGACCCGGCGGCCGGCGCCCCGTGCCGGGAGCCGGGAGACCCACCCCGGCCGGCCTCCCCGGCCGGTCACCGCACCGCACCGCATATGCCGCAACGGGCCGGGCGGCCCGCTGCGGCTTCCTCCACCCTCACCGTCGAATCACCGGAAAGGCGGACGCCGAATGACGCCGCTTCCCCACCTCAGCCACGCCGATGACCTGCTGTCCTTCATCAGCGCCAGTCCTTCCCCGTACCACGTGGTGACGAGCGTCGCCCAACGCCTGGAGAAGGCCGGCTTCCGCGAGTTGCGCGGCACGGACGACTGGACGGGAACGACGGGCGGCAGTTTCGTCTCCCTCGGCGGTGCGCTGATCGCCTGGTACGTCCCCGAGGGCGCCCCGGCCCACACCCCCTTCCGGATCGTCGGCACCCACACCGACTCCCCGAACCTGCGGGTCAAGCCCTCCCCCGACACCTCCACCGCGGGCTGGCGGCAGATCGGCGTGGAGATCTACGGCGGCGTCCCGCTGAACACCTGGCTGGACCGCGACCTGGGCATCTCCGGGCGGCTCGCGCTGCGCGGCCCCGGCGGCACGGCCGACTCCCGGCTGGTGCGGATCGACGAACCGCTGCTGCGGGTGCCCCAGCTGGCGATCCACCTGGACCGCACGGTCAACGAGGGGCTCGCGCTCGACCGGCAGCGCCACCTGGCCCCGGTGTGGGCGCTCGGGGAACGCGCGGAGGGCGCCCTGCTGCGCCGGGTCGCGGCGGCGGCCGAGGTCGAGCCGGAGCGGGTGATCGGCTGGGACCTGATGCTCCACGACGTCCAGCCGCCCGGATACCTGGGCGCGGACCGGGAGTTCGTGGTGTCGTCGCGGCTAGACAACCTGGTGTCCGTGCACGCGGGCGCCACCGCCCTGGTGGCCGCCGCGACCGCGGCCGACGAGCCCGCGTACGTGCCCGTCCTGGCCGCCTTCGACCACGAGGAGGTCGGCAGCGGGTCGGAGACCGGTGCGCAGAGCCCGCTGCTGGAACGGGTGCTCAACCGCTCGGTCCTCGCGCGCGGCGGCGGTGCGGAGGACTGGTCGCGTGCCCTGTCCGGGGCCTTCTGCGTCTCCGCCGACATGGCCCACGCGGTGCACCCCAACTACGCGGAGCGGCACGACCCGGACCACCGTCCGCTGCCGAACGGCGGCCCCGCCGTCAAGGTCAACGTCAACCAGCGGTACGCCACCGACAGCACCGGCGTCGCGGTGTTCGCGTCGGCGTGCGAGCGGGCGGGCGTGCCGTGGCAGCCGTTCGTCTCCAACAACGCGATGCCGTGCGGCACCTCGATCGGCCCGCTCACCGCGGCCCGGCTGGGCGTGGCGACGGTCGACGTGGGGGTGCCGGGGCTGTCCATGCACTCGGCGCGCGAGCTGTGCGGGACGTCCGACCCCGGTCATCTGGGCGCCGCGCTGGGCGCGTTCATGACGTCCGGCTGAGGGCCCGTCCGGGGCCCGGACACCGCCGGGGGCGGGACGGCGGCTGCCGTTCCGCCCCCGGGGCGTTCACCGGCCGGACCGGTCGCAGGTCACGCGAACCGCTGCTGCGCGCTGCCGTCGCAGCTCTGCAGCCTCAGCGGTTCCTTCGCCCCCGCCAGCGTCAGGCACAGCCCGGTCGAGGCCGCCGGGCGCAGGGTGCCCGACTGGCGCACGAACTGCTGGTTGGCCGCGCCCGAGCAGTTGTACAGGATGGCCGTGACGCCCGCCCTGTAGTCGGCACCCGGCACGTCGAGGCAGCGGTCGTGGCTCAGCGCCGTGCGGAGGGTCTTCGTGCCGGAGTCGTACCACCAGCTCTGGTTGCGGCCGCCGTGGCAGTCCCAGCCGCCGACCTTCGTGTCGTTGCGGGTCACCGAGCCGGGGGCGTCCACGCAGGTGCCCGTGGCCTCGTTCTTCAGGGGCTCGAAGAGGTCGTCCCACGCCCCGGCCCGCAGGACCGGCTTCCCGGTGCTGGCGGGGTCGGCGCAGCTCGCCTCGCGCAGGTTCGAGTTGTAGACCTGGGTCAGGCAGGACGCGAAGGCGCCGTGGCCGGCCGCGTTGGGGTGGTAGGACTGCCGCAGCGAGTTGGAGTCCGGCGGGAAGTGCCCGAGGTCGATGTAGAGGCCGCGGGCCCAGGTGGACTCGCTGCACACCTCGTGGCCGTGGAAGAGCCGGGAGTTGTCCAGGTAGACGGCACCGGTGTCCGCGGCGGCCCTGCGCATGCCGCGCTCGAAGGCGGGCACCGCGACGTTGCGGCCCCAGGCGGCGTCGGAGTCGTAGCCGGCACAGCCGCCGGGAAGCTTCCCGGGGAAGTTCGGGTTGTCGTAGAAGTCCGGGCCGATGGGGCTCGGGTAGCCCATGACGACGAGCTTGTAGTCGCCGTCGGCGTAGCCGGCCCCCGACATGACGGTCCGCAGGTCGCGCACCGTCCTCTCGACCTTGGGGACGAGTCCGTCGACCCGCGCCTGCCAGCCGCCGTCGTACTTGGGCTCGCAGGTGCCCTGGGAGAGCACCCAGCGCGTGACGCAGTCCGTCATGACCGGACCGAACTGGAGGTCGTCGTTGGCACCCGCCACCAGCACGATCATCTTGATGCGGGTGTTGCGCGCCTTGATGGCGAGGTTGTCGCTCTGCACCAGTTCGTCGGCGTACTGCTTCGAGCCGCCGATCACGATGTTGCCGGTGTACGCGCCGGAGCAGGAGACGTTGTACGTGACGTCCGCCGGAATGCCGGTGCGGTGGATCGCGGAGTCGGGCGAGCGGTGGCACCAGTTGTCGGGGCCGTTGGTGCCGGACTCGTACGTACCGACGCCCTCGCCGGATATCTCGCTGTCGCCGAGCGAGATCAGCCCCGTCTTGCGCTCGGCGAGCGGGCGCTCGGCCGGGTCGCCGTACAGCCGGGTGGCCTCCGCGGCGCGGATGGCCTCCAGTTCGGGCGACAGGGGGGTGGATGCGATAGGGGTGGTACCGGACCGTTCCGCCGCGCCTGACGGTCCTGCGGCGGCGACCGCGCCGCCGAGCGCCGCCGCCATGGCCGCGGCGGCCGCGACCGTACGACGAAGCCTGTGCCTCGTGCGCCTCATTGCGCCTCCCGGGTTGTGGTTACCCCCGGTATTTACTGGTCGGTAGCCCTCTTGGGAATAGAAACAACAAGACAAGTGCTCAACTTTTTCAGGAGGTTGAACCCATGGACGACTCACAGGGCGGCGCACCGGCCCCCGCGGACGGCACGGAATTCCGCGTCGAGCACGACTCGATGGGCGAGGTGAGGGTCCCGGCGAACGCCAGGTGGCGGGCCCAGACGCAGCGCGCCGTGGAGAACTTCCCGGTCTCCGGACAGCGGCTGGAGCGGGCCCACATCGAGGCCCTGGCCAGGATCAAGGCCGCCGCCGCGAAGGTGAACGCCGAACTGGGGGTGCTCGACGCGGACATCGCCCTGGCGATCCAGGAGGCCGCCGGGGAGGTCGCCGAGGGGCGGTGGGACGACCACTTCCCGGTCGACGTCTTCCAGACCGGCTCGGGCACCTCGTCCAACATGAACACCAACGAGGTCGTGGCCACCCTCGCCACCGAGCGTCTGGGCCGCGAGGTCCACCCCAACGACCACGTCAACGCCTCGCAGTCGTCCAACGACGTCTTCCCCTCGTCCATCCACATCGCCGCGACCGCGGCCGTCACCGGCGACCTGATCCCGGCGCTGGATCACCTGGCGTCCTCCCTCGAACGCAAGTCCGCCGAGTTCGCGACGGTGGTGAAGTCGGGGCGCACCCATCTGATGGACGCCACGCCCGTCACCCTCGGCCAGGAGTTCGGCGGCTACGCGGCACAGATCCGGTACGGCGTCGAACGGCTGCGCGCCTCCCTGCCCCGCCTCGCCGAGCTGCCGCTGGGCGGCACGGCCGTCGGCACCGGCATCAACACGCCGCCCGGCTTCTCCGCCGCCGTCATCGCCGAGGTCGCCCGGGCCACCGGACTGCCGCTGACCGAGGCCCGCGACCACTTCGAGGCGCAGGGCGCGCGGGACGGCCTGGTCGAGACCTCGGGCCAGCTGCGCACCATCGCCGTCTCGCTCACCAAGATCTCCAACGACCTGCGCTGGATGGCGTCGGGGCCGCGCACCGGCCTGGCCGAGATCAGCCTCCCCGACCTCCAGCCCGGCTCCTCGATCATGCCGGGGAAGGTGAACCCGGTCGTCCCCGAGGCCGTGCTGATGGTCGCGGCCCAGGTCACCGGGAACGACACGACGGTCGCCGTCGCGGGCGCCGCGGGCAACTTCGAGCTGAACGTGATGCTCCCGGTCATCGCGAAGAACCTGCTGGAGTCGGTGCGGCTGCTGGCCAACGTCTCGCGGCTGCTCGCGGACCGCACGGTCGACGGGATCACCGCGCACGCGGAGCGGGCCAGGGAGTACGCCGAGTCCTCCCCGTCCGTCGTCACCCCGCTGAACAAGTACATCGGCTACGAGGAGGCCGCGAAGGTCGCCAAGCGCTCCCTCGACGAACGCCGCACGATCCGCGAGGTGGTGCTGGACTCGGGCTACGTCGAACGCGGCGACCTCACCGTGGAACAGCTCGACGAGGCCCTGGACGTGCTGCGCATGACCCGCCCGTGACCCGCACCGCAGCCGCCGGGCGCCGGGCCGCCTAAAATCCGTCCATGACAGGTACGGGCAGCGGACAGACCGAGCACTGGGCACCCGGGGACCACATCCTCTGGCGCTACCGTCGCAACGACCCGCCGCCCGCGCCGGGGCGGGAGGCGGCCCCGGCCCCGTTCCACATCTGCCGTCCGGTCACCGTCGTGCAGGACACCGACGAACTGCTCGCCGTGTGGGTGGCGCCGGGCACCGAGTGCGTGAAGCCGGTGCTGGCGAACGGCACCGACGTGCACGCCGAGCCGCTCGCCACCCGCTACACCGCCCCGCGCACCACCGCCCGCACCAGCTGGCTCGGCAACGGCGTGCTGAAGCTCGCCCGGCCGGGCGAGCCCTGGTCGGTCTGGCTGTTCTGGGAACCCGCCTGGCGGTTCCGCAGCTGGTACGTGAACCTGGAGGAACCGCACACCCGGTGGGGCGGCGGCGTCGATTCCGAGGATCACTTTCTCGACATCTCCGTGTACCCGGACCGCAGCTGGGTGTGGCGCGACGAGGACGAGTTCGACATGGCCCGGCGGGCCGGTCTGATGACCCCCGGGGCCGCCCGTGACGTGCGGGCCGCGGGCCTCGCGGCGGTCGATGTGATCCGGGAGTGGGGCGCCCCGTTCCGGGACGGCTGGGAGGACTGGCGGCCCGATCCGCGGTGGCGGGTTCCGGTGCTTCCGGATGACTGGGACCGTACCCCCACGCGTATGCCGTCGTGAGACCCTTGATGCATCCCTGGGGGGCAAACGTAGGATCGTCCTCCGGAGGGCCGCTCCACCCCAACCGGGAGGTGCGGCACAGCACCTGATCACAAGTCACCGCACGAGCACCGCGCACTGCATGAGCTGTATGAGCCGCATCAGTCGTATGAATCGTATGAGCCACTACGAGGGGGTGGAGACGTGCTCGCCGTTGCCCGCCCCGTCGCCAGAAACGTTGTCATCGACCCATCCCGCAGGCATCCGGTTTCAGCCCCGTGTCCCGGGGCATCCGATGACAGCCGTTGTTATCGCCGCTCTTGCCGGGGCACAGTAACGCCTCACAAGGCGATTGCCTCATACAACCGGCCCGGACGGACGGAATCCCACGCGTGACGGAGCATCCCACCTCCCACGAAGGCCGGCAGCCCCTCGCCGCCCGGTCGCAGGAACGCACCCGGCCGCGGCAGCAGGACGCCGCACCGGCCGCTTCCCCTGCCACCGCCGCGATCCCGGGGCCGGCCGCTTCGCCCGGCCCGGCGGCGAACACCGGCCCCGCCGGACTCGATCCCCAGGCCGCGGTCCGTCGCGAGGGCGACCGGCTGCGGTTCGTCGGCGCCGCCACCCGGCGGATCGCCCGGGGCATAGACCTGGACGAGATCGTGCTGGGCCTGTGCCGGGCCAGTGTGCCGACCTTCTCCGACGCCATACTGGTCTACCTCCGCGACCCGCTCCCGGTCGGCGACGAGCGGCCGGTCTCCCCCTTCGTGCTGCGGCTGCGCCGGTCCGACCGGCTGCGGCTGAACGAGGAGGGGACGGACGGCGCCTCGGAGATCGAGCGGCTGCGGCTGCCCGTCATCGACCCGCACAGCGACCTGACGCCCGCGGCCGAGCTGTGCGAGGTCCGCTCCGGCGGCGCACTGGCCGAGGTGCTGCGCGGTGTGCGGCCGGTCTTCGGGGACTCCGCGGCGGCCCGCGCGGCGCTGCCCGAGCTGCTCGGCGCCGACCGCACCGTGCCCACCGGGCACCGCGCGATCCTCGCCCCGCTGCGCGGGCGGCGGCGGGTGATCGGCGCCGCCGTCTTCCTCCGCGGCACCGAGCGCCCGCCCTTCGAGGCCAACGACCTGCTGGTCGCGGCCCAGCTGGCGACGCACACCGCGCTCGGCATCGACAAGGCGGTGCTGTACGGGCGCGAGGCGTACATCGCCGACGAGCTCCAGCGCACCATGCTGCCCGACTCGCTGCCGCAGCCGACCGGTGTCCGGCTCGCCTCCCGCTACCTCCCGGCCGCCGAGACGGCCCGGGTCGGCGGCGACTGGTACGACGCGATCCCGCTGCCCGGCAGCAGGGTCGCCCTGGTCGTCGGCGACGTCATGGGCCACTCCATGACGTCCGCGGCGATCATGGGCCAGCTGCGCACCACCGCACAGACCCTGGCCGGGCTCGACCTGCCGCCGCAGGAGGTGCTGCACCACCTCGACGAGCAGGCCCAGCGACTGGGCAGCGACCGCATGGCGACCTGCATGTACGCGGTGTACGACCCGGTCGCGCACCGGATCACGGTCGCCAACGCCGGGCACCCGCCGCCCGTCCTGCTCCACCTGGGCGGCCGGGCGGAGGTGCTCCGGGTGCCGCCGGGCGCGCCGATCGGGGTCGGCGGGGTGGACTTCGAGGCGGTCGAGCTGGACGCGCCCGCGGGCGCCACCCTGCTGCTGTACACCGACGGCCTGGTGGAGTCCCGGCTGCGGGACGTGTGGACCGGCATCGAGATGCTGCGCGAGCGGCTCGCCGCCACCGCCCGGCTCACCGGACCGGACCACTCGCCTCCGCTGGAGGCGCTGTGCGACGACGTCCTGGACATGCTCGGCCCCGGTGACCGGGACGACGACATCGCGCTGCTCGCCGCCCGGTTCGACGGGATCGCGCCGAGCGACGTCGCCTACTGGCACCTGGAGCCGGAGGAGACCGCCCCGGGCCGGGCCCGCAGGCTGGCCCGGCGCGCGCTCGGCCGGTGGGGTCTGGACGACCTCTCCGACTCGGTGGAGCTCCTCGTCAGCGAGGTCGTCACCAACGCCGTCCGTTACGCGGAGCGACCGGTCTCGCTGCGGCTGCTGCGCACCGACATCCTGCGCTGCGAGGTCGGCGACGACGCCCCGCAGCTGCCCCGGCAGCGCCGGGCGCGGGACATGGACGAGGGCGGTCGCGGTCTGTTCCTGGTGAACCGGCTGGCCAGACGGTGGGGAGCGACCCGGCTCTCGACCGGCAAGGTGGTCTGGTTCGAGATGCCGACCCGGGCCCAGTAGGCGCGGTACGGGCCCGGGGAAGAGCCCGTACGGACCGTGACGAAATGTTGCCGACCCCCTGTCGGCGGGTTTGACTTCAGTCGTGAACGAGACGACCTGACCGAAACCCCACCGACGGGAGGACGCTCGTGTCCGAGGAATCCAAGACCCGGAACACCCCCTACACCACGAACAACGCCGGAATCCCGGTGGAGAGCGACGAACACTCGCTCACCGTCGGGGCCGACGGGCCGATCCTGCTCCAGGACCACTACCTCATCGAGAAGATGGCCCAGTTCAACCGTGAACGGGTGCCGGAGCGAGTGGTCCACGCCAAGGGGTCGGGGGCCTACGGCACCTTCAGGGTGACCAACAACGTCAGCCAGTTCACCAAGGCCGACCTCTTCCAGCCGGGCAAGCAGACCGCGATGCTCGCCCGCTTCTCCACGGTCGCCGGCGAACAGGGCTCACCCGACACCTGGCGCGACCCCCGCGGATTCGCCCTGAAGTTCTACACCGAGCAGGGCAACTACGACATGGTCGGCAACAACACGCCGGTCTTCTTCGTCCGCGACCCGATGAAGTTCCAGGACTTCATCCGTTCGCAGAAGCGCCGCCCGGACAGCGCGGTGCGCGACCACGACATGCAGTGGGACTTCTGGACCCTGTCCCCCGAGTCCGCGCACATGGTGACGTGGCTGATGGGCGACCGGGGCATCCCGAAGACGTACCGGCACATGAACGGCTACAGCTCGCACACCTACATGTGGGTCAACGCGGGCGGCGAGCGGTTCTGGGTGAAGTACCGCTTCAAGACCGACCAGGGCATCGACTTCTACACCCAGGAAGAGGCCGACCGGATGGCCGGTGTGGACGGCGACGTCCACCGCCGCGACCTGTTCGAGGCGATCAGGCGCGGCGACCACCCGAGCTGGACGCTGTACGTCCAGGTCATGCCGTTCGACGACGCACCGAACTACCGGTTCAACCCGTTCGACCTGACGAAGGTGTGGCCGCACGCCGACTATCCGGAGATCGAGGTCGGCCGGATGACGCTCGACGAGAATCCGGAGGACTTCTTCGTCCACATCGAGCAGGCTTCCTTCGAGCCGTCGAACCTGGTGCCCGGCATCGGGCCCTCGCCCGACAAGATGCTGCTCGGCCGGCTGTTCTCGTACCCGGACACCCACCGGTACCGGATCGGCCCGAACTACGCGCAGCTGCCCCCGAACCGCCCGCGCTTCGGCCGGAACTCGTACGCGAAGGACGGCCCGATGCGGTACGAGCCGAGCCGTACGGGAGCGGTCTACGCGCCGAACTCCTACGGCGGTCCGGCCGCGGACACCGCGCGCTTCGGCGACCCGGCGGGCTGGGCGACGGCGGGCGAGATGGTCCACGAGGCGTACAAGCTGCACAGCGAGGACGACGACTGGGGCCAGGCGGGCACGCTGGTGCGCAAGGTGCTGGACGACGCCGCGCGGGAGCGGATGGTGGGGAACGTTTCCGGCCATCTGCTGGACGGGGTGAGCCCCCCGGTCCTGGA
The DNA here is from genome assembly GCF_042889165.1 of Streptomyces sp. NPDC002669. Classification (NCBI taxonomy): domain Bacteria; kingdom Bacillati; phylum Actinomycetota; class Actinomycetes; order Kitasatosporales; family Streptomycetaceae; genus Streptomyces; species Streptomyces sp. NPDC002669. The sequence continues at coordinate 55,384 of NZ_JBIAQQ010000018.1, forward strand.
GCGGGCGCTGGAGTACTGGCGCAACGTGGACAAGGACCTCGGCGACCGGATCGCCAAGAAGGTCAACAGCGGCTGAGGTCGGCGTACCCGCGGGAACGGGTCAGGGGCGGTGCCGGCCGGCACCGCCCCTGACCCCTGTGCTTCAGCCCCTCACTGCCGGGAGGCGTTGTTGGCGGCGCCGTTCTCGTCGCCGTCGGCCGGTTTGCCGGGGACTATTCCTCCGGTCGGCGGCTCCGGGGACTGGCTCGGCGGCGGCACGTCGGGCGACTGGCTCGGCGGCACCTCGGGCGACTGGCTCGGCGACTGGCTGGCCGTGTCGCTCGGGCTCTGGGCCGGCGTGGAGGGCGACTGCGTGGTCGACGGGTCGGTGCTGGGCGACTGCGAGGGGCTCTGCGAGGCCGGCGGCAGGCTGGTCTCGCCCTGCTCGACGTCCTCCAGGTCGAACGTGGCGTGGGTGCCGTTCAGCGCGCCGAGCGTGTAGTCCGCCCAGATCTCCGCCGGGAAGCCGCCACCGTTGGCCCGGCCGGAGTTGGCGGTACCGGTCAGGCTGACCTGGCCGCCGCCCTCCTTGGGCGATTCGCCGAAGAGCGCGACGACCGTGGTCAGGTCCGGGGTGTAGGCGGCGAACCAGGCCGACTTGTTGTTCTCCGACGTACCCGTCTTGCCCGCCGCCTCGTAGGACATGCTGGCCGCCTTGCTGCCGGAGCCGTTCTTCACGACGCCCCGGAGGACGGAGGTGACGGTGTCGGCGGACTTGCGGCTGATGGCCTGGCCGCCGATGCCCTCGACCGGCTCGACCGTCCGCTCGCGGTGCTTGGCGGACTTCACGATGAACGGGGTGACCTTCTTGCCGTGGTTGTCGAGCGTGGCGTACGCGCCCGCCATGTCCCAGGTCGAGGCGTTCATCGTGCCCAGCGTGATGGCGGGGCGCTCGGGGAAGTTCTTGTCCGGCACGCCGAGGTCGAGCGCGGTCTTCTTCACCTCGGCCGGGCCGACGTCGACGACCATCTGCGCGAAGACGGAGTTGATGGAGGCGTTCATCGCCTTCTGCACGGTGACGTCGCCGTAGCTGACGTTGTCCTCGTTCTGCGGGGCGAACGGGGTGGTGCTGCCCACCACGGGCCGCTTGCTGGTGCCGTCGTAGCGGGTGTTGACGCCGATCAGGTCGCCGTCCTGGGTCTTGGACCCGTTCTCCAGCGCGGAGGCGAACACCAGCGGTTTGAAGGTGGAGGCGGGCTGGTAGTCCTGGCGCGTGGCGTTGGAGTAGTAGTGCTTCACGTAGTCCACGCCGCCGTACATCGCGACGACGGCGCCGGTCTTCGGGTTCACGGAGGTGGCGCCGGCCTGGACGGTCGCGTCGACCTTGTTGCCCTCGCGGTCCAGCTTGGACTCCAGCTGCCGGTCGACCGACGCCTCCAGCTGCTTCTGCCGCTTCTTGTCGATGTTGAGCGTGAAGGTCCAGCCGCCGGCCTGCCGCATCTCCGCGGTGACGCCCTGCTTGTCCAGCTCCTTGTTGGCCGCCTCGACGAGGTATCCGGTCTGGCCCTCCATGCCCTTGGCGGGCTTGGCCTTCTGCGGGACCGGGAACTTCAGTTTGTCGCGCTCGGCCTGGTCGAGCCACTTCATCTCGACCATGTTGTCGAGCGTGTAGGCCCAGCGGTCCTTGACCAGCTTCTTGCCGGTCTCGCTCGCGGTCTGCCAGTCGTACTGGCTGGGGGCCTGGAGCACGGAGGCCAGGTAGGCGCCCTGGGAGACGTCGAGGTCCTTGGCGTCGACCCCGTAGTAGGCCTGCGCGGCGGCCTGGATGCCGCTCGCGCCGCGCCCGTAGTACGCGGTGTTGATGTACCCGGCGAGGATGTAGTTCTTGCTCTTCTTGCTGTCGACCTTGAGGGAGATCACCAGCTCCTTGAGCTTCCGGCTGATCGTCGGGTCCTGCGTCAGGTAGTAGTTCTTCACGTACTGCTGGGTGATGGTCGAGCCGCCCTGCTTGCCCTTGCCGCTGAGCGTGTTGAGGATGCCGCGGGCGGTGCCCTTCAGGTCGATGCCCTCGTCGTCGTAGAACGTCTTGTTCTCGGCGGCGACGAAGGTGTGCTGCACCTTCTCGGGGACCTCCGCGAGGTCCACGATCTGACGGTTGACGCCGTCACCGGTCCGGGTCAGCAGGGAGCCGTCGCTGTACTGGTAGACGTTGCTCTGCCGCTCGGCCAGGGCGTTGGCCTTCGGGATGTCCACGTACATGTAGAGCGCGACGAAGGCGCCCATGAGCAGCAGGCAGAGCCCGAAGAAGGTGCCCAGCATCTTCTTCCAGGTGAAGAGTCTGCGTATGCCGCCGCCCCTGGGGGCCCGCCGCGCTCCGCGCCGCTGGGCTCGTCGCGCATCAGCTCGACCCATCGCTGTGTTGCTCCTGTTTCTCTGCTGGACCGGATCACTCGGCCCAGCCAGCTAACACCGTCGGCGAGGACAAAAAGCAAGCGATGCGGTCTTTCTCGGACGTGACAATCAGCACCCGTTCTGTAGGGAACCGACTCATGAGAGGTGCCCAGGGTTGCGAAGACCAGTAATGTGTAATCACATTGCTAGCACGAGCCAGCCGTACGAAACGGGGGATTCCATGACCGACCACAGTAATCCGCGCGATGTTGCCACCCTGCCCGCCGAGCTCACGCCCGACGCCCCGCAGATGCCCGAGCCCCAGGTGAGAGAGGTGACGGCGCACAGCATTCCCGGCGGTCTCGGTCTGCTGCTGACCGTGCTCGGGGTGATCGGCGGCATCGGCCTGGCCATCGTCGGCGGCGTCGTCGGCTCGAACGGGAACAACGGCGTGGGCGTCCCGGTCTGCATCTTCGGGGTCCTGCTCGTCATCGCCTCGTTCTTCTGCATGACGGGTGTGAAGATGGTCGCACCGGGCGAGGCCCGGGTGATCCAGCTCTTCGGCCGGTACGTCGGCACGATCCGCACGGACGGGCTGCGCTGGATCAACCCGCTCACCAGCAGCCGGAAGATCTCCACCCGGGTCCGCAACCACGAGACCGCGGTCCTGAAGGTCAACGACGCCTACGGCAACCCGATCGAGCTGGCCGCGATCGTCGTCTGGAAGGTCGAGGACACCGCGCAGGCCCTCTTCGAGGTCGACGACTTCCTGGAGTTCGTCGCCACCCAGACCGAGTCGGCCGTCCGGCACATCGCGATCGAGTACCCCTACGACGCCCACGACGAGGGCGGCCTCTCGCTGCGCGGCAACGCCGAGGAGATCACCGAGAAGCTGGCCGTGGAGCTGACCGCCCGGGTGCAGGCGGCCGGCGTCCGGATCATCGAGTCGCGCTTCAGCCACCTCGCGTACGCCCCCGAGATCGCCTCCGCGATGCTCCAGCGCCAGCAGGCCGGAGCGGTGGTCGCGGCCCGGCAGCAGATCGTCGAGGGCGCGGTCGGCATGGTCGAGATGGCACTGACCCGGATCGCCGAGCAGGACATCGTCGAGCTCGACTCGGAGCGGAAGGCCGCCATGGTCAGCAATCTGATGGTGGTGCTGTGCGGTGACCGCGCGGCACAGCCGGTCCTCAATACGGGCACTCTCTACCAGTGACCGAACAGACCCCGGAGCGCAGGAAACAGCCGCAGCGCAAGCAGATGCTGCTGCGGCTGGACCCCGCGGTGCACGACGCCCTGGCCCGCTGGGCCTCCGACGAGCTGCGCAGCGCGAACGCCCAGATCGAGTTCCTGCTGCGCCGCGCGCTGTCGGAGGCGGGCCGGCTGCCGGGGACGGCCCGGCCGATCCCGCGCCGCGGCCGCCCGCCGAAGAACCGGCCGGAACCGGACGAGGCCCGAGGGCCGGCCACGGACGCGGACGCGGACATCGGCGGGGGAACGGGAACGGGCGACGGCTGAGGGCCGGGCGGCGGGACCGGGGTCACGGCCCGGAGCCACCGCCTCGGGTCGGAACGAATCATTCCGGGAAGACGCGGGCGCGGGGAGAAGCTCTCCCCGCGCCCGTTCCCGTGCCCCCACCCCCCGTATACACCGGGGGTATACACACCGTGTACAGTGCTCCGCATGTCTATCGGCCACACCCTGCTCGGGCTCCTGGAGTCCGGCCCACGCCACGGCTACGACCTCAAGCGCGCGTTCGACGAGAAGTTCGGCCACGACCGCCCCCTGCACTACGGGCAGGTCTACTCGACCATGTCGCGGCTGCTCAAGAACGGGCTCGTCCAGGTCGACGGGATAGAGAGCGGTGGCGGCCCCGAACGCAAGCGGTACGCCATCACCGACGCCGGCATCACCGATGTCGGCGCCTGGCTGGCACAGCCGGAGAAGCCCGAGCCGTACCTCCAGTCGACGCTCTACACCAAGGTCGTCCTGGCCCTGCTCACCGGCCGCAGCGCCGAGTCCCTGCTCGACACCCAGCGCACCGAGCACCTGCGCCTCATGCGCATCCTGACCGACCGCAAGCGCAAGGGCGACTTCGCCGACCAGCTGATCTGCGACCACGCCCTCTTCCACCTCGAAGCCGATCTGCGCTGGCTGGAACTGACCGCAGCCCGACTCGACCGACTCGCCATGGAGGTGGGCGCATGACCCCCGCCGGTTCCCTGCTCAGCGCCGAGGGCCTGTACAAGACGTACAACCAGACGCCCGCACTCGACGGTGCCTCGTTCTCCATCCACCCCGGCGAGGTCGTCGCCGTGCTGGGCCCCTCCGGCTCGGGCAAGTCGACCCTGCTGCACTGCCTCGCGGGCATTGTCACCCCGGACCGGGGCACGATCACGTACGCGGGCCGCGAGCTGTCCGCCATGTCGGACGCCGAGCGCAGCGCGCTGCGCCGTACCGAGTTCGGCTTCGTCTTCCAGTTCGGCCAGCTCGTCCCCGAGCTGACCTGCGTGGAGAACGTCGCCCTGCCGCTCCGGCTGGCCGGTGCCAGGCGCAAGGAGGCCGAGCGCACCGCCCTGCACTGGCTGGAGCGCCTGGAGGTCGACAACGTCGCCGCCCAGCGCCCCGGCGAGGTCTCCGGCGGCCAGGGCCAGCGCGTCGCCGTGGCCCGCGCGCTGTCCGCCTCCCCGAAGGTGATCTTCGCGGACGAACCGACCGGCGCCCTGGACTCGCTGAACGGCGAGCGCGTGATGCAGCTGCTCACCGAGGCCGCCCGGTCCACCAACGTCGCCGTGGTCCTGGTGACCCACGAGGCCCGCGTCGCCGCGTACTCCGACCGGGACGTCACCGTGCGCGACGGGCGGACCCGCGATCTGGAGCACATCGGATGACCATGCTCGACGAGAAGAACACGGTGGCCCCGCCGGCCACCCCCCGCCCCACCGCCCCCACCGGTCTCGCGGCCTGGCTCCGCGACCTCGGCCTCGGCATGCGCTTCGGCGCGGGCGGCGGCCGCGAGGGCTGGATCCGCACCGCGCTGACCGCCGTCGGCGTCGGCCTCGGGGTGGCCCTGCTGCTGACCGCGGCCTCCGTGCCGCACATGCTCCAGCAGCGCACCGATCGCAGCGCGGGCCGCGCCGCGAGCGTCGTCGACGCCTCGCCGGGCAAGCCCGCCCCGAAGTCCGACGCCTCGGTGCTGCTGTCCGACGTCGAGACGGAGTTCCGGGGGCACGTCGTCGAGGGCCGGCTGATGCGGGCGGACGGCGCGCAGCCGGTGCGCCCGCCGGGCGTCGACCGCTTCCCCGCCCCCGGCGAGATGGTGGTCTCCCCCGCGCTGAAGGACCTGCTGGGCTCCTCGGACGGCGCCCTCCTCAAGGAGCGGCTGCCGTACCGGACCGTCGGCACGATCGCCGACCCCGGCCTGGTCTCGCCGAGCGACCTGGTCTACTACGCGGGCAACGACACCCTGGTCGCCGGGCACGGCGCCCAGCGGATCGCCGGGTACGGCGACCCGGGCATGGGCGAGGAGATGCCGCCCATCCTGATCGTGCTGATCATCATGATCTGCGTGGTGCTGCTGATGCCGGTCGCGATCTTCATCGTGACGGCGGTGCGGTTCGGCGGCGACCGCCGCGACCGCCGGCTCGCCGCGCTGCGCCTGGTCGGCACGGACATCCGGATGACCCGGCGGATCGCGGCGGGCGAGGCCCTGTTCGGGGCGCTCCTCGGCGTGGTGACGGGTGTGGTGTTCTTCTTCGTGGCCCGGCAGTTCATCGGCGGCATCGAGATGTGGAACGTCAGTGTCTTCCCGGCCGACCTGGTGCCCGACCTCCGGCTGACGGCCCTGGTGGTCGTCGCGGTGCCGCTGACGGCGGTGGTGGTGACGCTGGCCGCGATGCGCGCGGTGGTCGTCGAGCCGCTCGGGGTCATCCGCAACGGCCGCAGCCGCGGACGCCGGCTCTGGTGGCGGCTGCCGCTGCCGTTCGCCGGCCTGGCGGTACTCGGTCTGACCGGCAAGGTCGACCCGTACGGCACGGTCGACCCGTATCCGATCGCGGGCGGGGCGGTGCTGGTCCTGGTCGGACTCGCGCTGCTGCTGCCCTGGATGGTCGAGGCACTGGTCAACCGGCTGCACGGCGGCCCGGTGGCCTGGCAGCTCGCCGTCCGCAGGCTCCAGCTGAGCAGCGGGGCGGCCTCCCGGGCGGTCAGCGGCATCACGGTCGCGGTCGCGGGTGCGGTGGCGCTGCAGATGCTGACCGCCGCGGTCGGCGACGAGTTCATCAAGGTGACCACGCAGGACGCCACGCGGCCCCAGTACTCCTCGTACTCCGAGAAGGTCACCCGGGACGGCGCCACCCGGATCGTCGAGGCGCTCCGGGCCGCCAAGGGCGTGAAGTCGGCCATCGGCAAGGTCAACGCGTACGTCACCCATCCCGGTGACGCGGAGGGCAGCCCGGAGGTCCAGCGGACCACCAGCCTGACCGTCGCCGACTGCGCGAGCCTGCGCCAGATGGCCCGGATCGACTCCTGCAAGGACGGCGACACCTTCGTCTCGCACCCCACGAAGGACAAGGAGATGTCCCAGTGGATCGACCGGACGGCCCGCAAGGGCGAGGACGTCATGGTCGAGTCGGGGTCCGGCGAGAAGTCGGTGCGCTGGACGCTGCCCGCCGACGCCCGGACGGTCACCGCCCGCGGCACCGCGCTGGGTGACGAGACCTCCGGCATCCTGGCCACCCTCGGCGCGGTGGACCCGTCCACCCTGCCGGATGCGACCACCGAGGCACACGTCCGGATCGACGAGAACGTGAAGGACGCCGCGGAGTACGTACGCAACGCCGTGGCCTCGGTCGACCCCATGGCCCGGGTGTCGTCCCTCACCTCGGAGGCCCGCGACCGGAAGTACGCCAGCGTGCAGCGCGGCCTCCAGGTCGGCGGCACGGCGACGCTGCTGCTGATCGCGGCCTCGATGCTGGTCTCCCAGCTGGAGCAGCTGCGCGAGCGCAAGCGCCTGCTGTCGGTCCTGGTCGCCTTCGGCACCCGGCGCTCCACCCTGGGCTGGTCGGTGCTCTGGCAGACGGCGGTGCCCGTGGTCATCGGACTGACGGTGGCCGTCGCGGGCGGGGTCGGCCTGGGCGCGACCCTGATCTCCATGCTCGACAAGGAGGTCACCGACTGGTGGCTGTTCCTGCCGATGGCCGGCGCGGGCGGGGCACTGATCCTGCTGATCACCCTGGTCTCACTGCCGCCCCTGTGGCGCATGATGCGCCCGGAGGGCCTGCGCACGGAGTGACGGCACGGCAATACCCGAGGCCGCGGCCCCGGACTCCCGGACATCCGGGGGCCGGGGCCGCCCGCCGTCCCGGCCCCCCGCCGGGAACCTCGCGACGCCCTCACGTCCTTCCCGCACCGGCCCCCGCCCGGACCGGCTCGGCCCTCAGCCGTCGCCCGTGGTCACCCGTACCGGCAGCGCCGTCATCGCCTCCCGCAGCGCCGCCGCGAACTCCTCGAACTCCTCGCGCCGCGCCGCCCCCGTCCGCATCGCCAGGGCCACCCGTCGCGACGGCGCGGGCTCCGCGAAGTAGCCGGTGACCAGCGCGTCGTTGCGGCCGGTCTCGACCGGTACGGCGGTGCGCGGCAGCAGCGTCACTCCGAGTCCGCCGGCCACCAGCTGCACCAGGGTGGAGAGCCCGGCCGCGGTCGTGGTGACCGGCGCGCCCTCCGTGCGCCCGGCCTCCCGGCATATGTCGAGGGCCTGGTCGCGCAGGCAGTGCCCCTCGTCGAGCAGCAGGAGCGGCAGCTCGCGCAGCGCCTCGCGCGGGATGTCGACCCGTCCGCCCAGCCAGTGATCCCGCTCCATCACCAGCACGAAGTCCTCGTCGAACAGCGGGAGTTCGGCGACCCCCGGCACCCCGAGCGGAACCGCGAGCAGCAGCAGGTCCAGCCGTCCCGCCGCCAGCCCCTCCAGCAGCGAGGAGGTCTGCTCCTCGTGCACCTGGAGGTCCAGTTCCGGATAGCGCTCGTGGACCAGCCGCAGCACGGTCGGCAGCAGGTACGGGGCGACGGTCGGGATCACGCCGAGTCTGAGCACCCCGGTGAACGGCGCCCGGACCGCCTCGGCCTCCTCCATCAGCTCGCCGACGGCCTCCAGCACCGCCCGCGCCCGCACCGCCAGCCGCTCACCGGCCGGCGAGAGCAGCACCTTGCGCGTCGTACGCTCGATGAGCTGGACACCCAGTGCCTCCTCCAGGGCGGAAACGGCCCCGGACAGCGCGGGCTGACTCATCCCGATTGCTGCCGCCGCGTCCCTGAAGTGCAGATGTTCGGCGACGGCCGCGAAGGCGCGCAGCTGCGAGAGGCTGGGCTGTTTAGGGCGATTGCCCGGAATCCCTTGCGCCACTGATAGGCACCTCCGATCATCACAGCAAAGTGTAGCTATTTCCGTGATCAATGCACCCTGTGCCAAGGTGGAGTCCGTCCAACCCTCAGGAACTCCCCCAAAAAGGGATTCCAACGCTGCAAGGAGAGCGCGTGCTCACTGTCGGTGACAAGTTCCCCGAGTTCGACCTGACCGCTTGCGTCTCGCTGGAGAGCGGCAAGGAGTTCGAGCAGATCAACCACAAGACCTACGAGGGCAAGTGGAAGATCGTCTTCGCGTGGCCGAAGGACTTCACCTTCGTGTGCCCCACCGAGATCGCCGCCTTCGGCAAGCTGAACGACGAGTTCGCCGACCGTGACGCGCAGATCCTCGGCTTCTCCGGCGACTCCGAGTTCGTGCACCACGCCTGGCGCAAGGACCACCCGGACCTGACCGACCTGCCCTTCCCGATGATGGCCGACTCGAAGCACGAGCTCATGCGTGACCTCGGCATCGAGGGCGAGGACGGCTTCGCCCAGCGCGCCGTCTTCATCGTCGACCAGAACAACGAGATCCAGTTCACGATGGTGACCGCCGGTTCCGTGGGCCGTAACCCCAAGGAGGTCCTGCGGGTCCTCGACGCCCTGCAGACCGACGAGCTGTGCCCCTGCAACTGGACCAAGGGCGAGAACACCCTCGACCCGGTCGCGCTCCTCGCGGGCGAGTGAGCTGACAGCGACATGGCACTCGACGAACTGAAGGCCGCCGTCCCGGACTTCGCCAAGGACCTGAAGCTGAACCTCGGCTCGGTCATCGGCAACAGCGAGCTCCCCCAGCAGCAGCTGTGGGGCACCGTCCTCGCCTGCGCGATCGCCTCGCGCTCGCCGAAGGTGCTGCGCGAGCTGGAGCCGGAGGCGAAGGCCAACCTCTCCGCGGAGGCGTACTCCGCCGCGAAGTCGGCCGCCGCCATCATGGCGATGAACAACGTGTTCTACCGGACCCGGCACCTGCTGTCGGACCCCGAGTACGGGACGCTCCGGGCGGGCCTGCGGATGAACGTCATCGGCAAGCCCGGCGTGGAGAAGATCGACTTCGAACTGTGGTCGCTCGCCGTCTCCGCGATCAACGGCTGCGGCCAGTGCCTGGACTCGCACGAGCAGGTCCTGCGCAAGGCCGGTGTGGACCGCGAGACCATCCAGGAAGCCGTCAAGATCGCCTCGGTGATCCAGGCGGTCGGCGTGACCCTCGACGCCGAGGCCGTGCTCGCCGAGTAGGCCGGCAGTACCCTGTTGTACGAGCGGGGCCCCGTGGACGACCGACCGTCCCCGGGGCCCTTCTCGCGTCCACCCGCCCCGTACCCGCTCAGGTCGCTCCGTGCACGCTCCGCCGGTCCGTACCGCGCTTCCGGCCCGGGGCCCGTCCGGTGCCCGGCGGCCCGGGCCTACGCGCCGTTCTCGCCCTCGTCCGGGCCGGGCTTTCCGGCGGACGATCCCGGCGCGGGCGTCGGGGCGACGTCGACGGCGCTCGCGCCGCGCGGCTGCGGGGCGAGCCGCAGGGCCTCCTCCCGCCCGAACGTCCGCAGATAGCCGACCACCGTGTTGGTGACCGCGACCAGCGGCACCGCGACCACGGCTCCCCCGATGCCGGCGATGAGACCGCCGGCGGCGACGGAGAGCACGACGGCCAGCGGATGCACCCGCACCGCCCGCCCCAGGATGAACGGCTGGAGCACATGGCCCTCGATCTGCTGCACGGCGAGCACCACGACCAGCACCATCAGCGCGGTGAACACGCCCTGGGTGACCAGCGCGACGACCACCGCCAGCGCCCCGGAGATCACGGCGCCGACCAGCGGGATGAAGGCGAAGAGGAAGATGAAGACGGCCAGCGGCACCGCCATCGGGACGTCGAGGAAGAAGATCCCGAGCCCGATGAAGATCGCGTCGATCAACGCCACTATGACGGTGCCCCGCACATAGGCGGTCAGCGTCCGCCAGGCGCGCGGCCCGGCACCCGCGACGCCCGGCCGGGCCTGGGCGGGCACCAGCTTCAGCACCCATTCCCAGATGCGTTTGCCGTCGTACAGCAGGAAGAGCGTCGAGAACATCGCCAGCAGCATCCCGGTGAGGACCTCCACCATCACCGTGACGCCCTCCAGTCCGGCGGAGGTGATCTGTTCGGTGTTGGTGCCGATGGTGTCGCTGAGATTCTTCGCGATGTCGTTGATCTGCTGCTCGGTGACGTGGAAGGGGCTGTCGAGCAGCCAGCGCTTCAACTCGTCGATGCCGTCCCGCACCCGGTCGGAGAGGGTGTCGAGGTTGTCCATGACCTGCCAGACCACGAACCAGCCGACCAGCCCGATGACGACGAAGCCCAGGACCGCGGTGACCGCGGTGGCCAGCCCGCGCGGCAGCCCGCGCCGGCGCAGCCGGGCGACCGTCGGCTGGAGCATCGCGGTGACGAGCAGCGCGGCGACGAAGGCCAGGACCACCAGTTCCACGGCGCTGATGATCCGCATCAGCACCCAGAGCGTGCCCGCGAGGACGAGCAGCCGCCAGCCCGCCTCGGCCGCGACCCGCATGCCCCAGGGGATCGCCGCGACCGGATCGGGCCGGGCGGCCACGGAGGGCGCGTAGGAGGGGGGCGGTGGCACGTGGTCGGTGACGGCCGCGGCACCGGACCGGACACCGTCCGGCGGCACGGCCCCGGCGGACCCTGCGGATCCGGTGGGCACGACGGCGGCCTCGGCCGGAGCGGCGCCGGCCCGTGCGGCCGCGTCCTCCTCGGCCTCGGCCCGGCGCCGCTCCAACCGGTCGCCCAGTTCGGTCAGTTCGGCCCCGAGTCGGCCGAGCCACCCCGGAATCTTCGACATGTTCGTTCCTCTTCCCCCGTCTTCTCCCCCGCCACTCCCCTCCGGACGGCCCGAACCGACCGTACACGCGCGAAGCCCCCCACCGTAGGACGGCGAGGGGCTCTGCACGTTCGAACCGCGAACCTCTGAGGGTCCGGCAGGTCTAGTACCAGTGGTTGGCCTGCCAGAAGGACCAGGCACCGCACGGGCTGCCGTAGCGGCTGTCCATGTAGTTGAGGCCCCACTTGATCTGGGTGGCCGGGTTGGTCTGCCAGTCGGCACCGGCGGACGCCATCTTGGAACCGGGCAGCGCCTGGACGAGGCCGTAGGCACCGGAGGACGGGTTGGTCGCCCGGTAGTTCCAGGTGGACTCGTGGTTCACGATGTTGCTGAAGCACTGGAACTGGTCGCCGGGAACCATCTGGCGAGCCATCGCCTGGACCTCGGCCACGGTGTACGAGCCCTGCGTGGCGAAGGAGGAGGCGCTGCGGATCGAGGAGCGGCTGGCGCGTTCGGCGCGCTCCTTCTTCTCCTGGCGCTCCTTCTCCACCCGGTCCTCGGCCGCCTGCTTCTTCGCCTTGGCGTCCTTGGCGGCCTGGATGCGGGCCGATTCCTCCGCGGACTTCTTCGCCGCGGCGTCGGCCGCGGAGGCCTGCGCGTCGGCCTGCTGAGTCAGCGAGGCCGTCTGCACCTGGGCCTGCTCGCCCGCAGGGATGTCGGCGAGAAGCGTCGTGTCGGCTGCGGTCGCCTCGAAGTTGTTGTCGTCGACAGCGGGAGTGCTGCCCGACGCAACGCCTACGACGGCGCCGACGGTGGTGACCGCAGTGGCAGATGCCACGGCGAATCCCCGGACCGAGATCCGGCTCACACGGTGTCCTTCCAGCATCGCCCGCTTAGGTGACCTCGCGGACGCAATCGTGCCCCTGGCGCTGGCCTCCCCACTGCTTGGGTCACGGGAGGCACGGGCCCGGTGGGCGACTCCGCGAAGGAGTGCCGCGTGGTACTCGCGGGCGGCATACGGACGGCATTTGTTGAGTTGTGTGGTGCGTGGCACCTTCGGAGGTGCTCATGTGCCGTATGCGGGGCCTGACGGAAGCAAGACTCTGCCGGAACGGGGCGCCGGGAAGCAATTCTCCGTTGCGTGTGAAAGCTCACACCTCATTCGGAGCAAGTGATTTACGAAAATACCGCCGCAGCACGGTGCCGCCCGGCTAAGCTACTGCGCCTGCCGGGCGGCACCAACTGGCGTAACCCGTATCAGATCTGGCCTTCCTCCAGCATTTCGGTCACCAGTGCGGCGATGTGCGAACGCTCGGAGCGGGTGAGCGTGACGTGCGCGAAGAGCGGATGGCCCTTCAGCTTCTCGACCACGGCGACGACCCCGTCGTACCGGCCGACCCTGAGGTTGTCCCGCTGGGCCACGTCATGCGTGAGGACGACCCGGGAATTCGACCCGATCCTGGACAACACGGTCAGCAGGACGTTCCGTTCGAGCGACTGCGCCTCGTCGACGATCACGAAGGCGTCGTGCAGCGAACGGCCCCGGATGTGGGTGAGCGGCAGGATCTCCAGCATCCCGCGCCCCAGCACCTCCTCGATCACCTCGCGCCCGGCGACCGCCGAGAGCGTGTCGAAGACCGCCTGCGCCCAGGGGCTCATCTTCTCGGCCTCGGTGCCGGGGAGGTAGCCCAGCTCCTGCCCGCCGACCGCGTACAGCGGGCGGAAGACCATCACCTTCTGGTGCTGCCTGCGCTCCAGGACGGCTTCGAGACCGGCGCAGAGCGCCAGCGCCGACTTGCCGGTGCCGGCCCGGCCGCCCAGGGACACGATGCCGACGTCCTGGTCGAGGAGCAGGTCGAGCGCGATGCGCTGCTCGGCACTGCGGCCGTGGATGCCGAAGACCTCCCGGTCGCCGCGCACCAGGCGCACATTGCCCTCGGCGGTGACCCGGCCGAGCGCCTTGCCGCGCTCGGACCGCAGGACCAGCCCGGTGTGCACGGGCAGTTCGGCGGCCTCCGGCACGTACAGCGTCTCCTCCCCGTAGAGGAGGTCCACCTGCTCGGCGCCGAGCGGGAGCTCCGACATGCCCGTCCAGCCGGAGTCGGTGATGGCCAGTTCGGCGCGGTACTCCTCGGCGAGGAGGCCGACCGAGGACGCCTTGATGCGCAGCGGCAGGTCCTTGGAGACGACCGTGACGTCGTACCCCTCGGCCTGGAGGTTGCGCGCGACCGCGAGGATCCGTGAGTCGTTGTCCCCCAACCGGTAGCCGGCGGGCAGCACGCCGGGATCGGAATGGTTGAGTTCGACGCGCAGCGTCCCGCCCAGATCCCCGAGCGGGATCGGGGCGTCCAGCCGGCCGTACCTGACCCGGAAGTCGTCCAGCAGGCGCAGGGCCTGCCGGGCGAAGTAACCGAGCTCCGGATGGTGCCGTTTGGCCTCCAGTTCCGTGACCACGACGATCGGGAGCACGACTTCGTGCTCGTCGAACCGGGCCATGGCGTTCGGATCGGCCAGCAGCACGCTGGTGTCGAGAACGTAGGTGCGCCTGTCGGGAATGCGGCGCTTTGTGCTGGTCACCACGGAAGGACGTACCCCCTCGGACGAGGTTGGGGTGCGACGGCGTCGCGGAGCATCCCAATGGGAGAGAACGGACCGGGCTCTGGCCCCGTTGCGCGGGCCGAGCACCGGCCCTCCGCGTCGGCCGCACGGTGTGTACGGTCCTTCGTGTGCAAAGGGCCTCCCGGGCGAGCGGACTCCATGCCGCTCATCTGGACACGACATCCGCCTGGTTCCTGACCGGATGTCGACCTGTCAGGGGTATTCCCTCGAACACGCGAAGCCATGCCGCCAGGGGCGGGTGAGCTGGGGGTTGTGTCCCGGCCGCGTGTGATCCGGGATGTGGTCCGGGCTCCGGTCCGGTCCGTGCCGGGGGCCGGGATGTCCGTCCGTGCCGTTGTGCCCCCGCGCCCCGGACGGGCCGGGGGCGGACACGGCGTCAGCCGCCCGCGGCGGGCCGGGGGCGGGGACGGGTGGGGCGGCGTCAGCCGCCGTAGCGGCGGTGGCGGGCCGCGTAGTCGCGCAGGGCGCGCAGGAAGTCGACCCGGCGGAAGGCCGGCCAGAAGACCTCGCAGAAGTAGTACTCGGAGTGCGCGCTCTGCCAGAGCATGAAGCCGGACAGCCGCTGCTCGCCGCTGGTGCGGATGACCAGGTCCGGGTCGGGCTGGCCCCGGGTGTAGAGGTGTTCGGAGATCAGGTCGGTGGAGACGATCTCCGCGAGGTCCTCGAAGGACGTCCCCTTGCTGGAGTGCTCCAGCAGCAGCGAGCGGACCGCGTCCGCGATCTCCTGCCGTCCGCCGTAGCCGACCGCGACGTTGACCAGTATCCCGTCGATTCCGATCGTGGCCTGCTCGGCCTCCTTGAGCACCGTCTGGGTGTGGGAGGGCAGCAGGTCGAGCGTGCCGACGTGGTGGACCCGCCAGCGGCCGTCCGCCGCGAGGTCGCGCACCGTGTTCTCGATGATCTTGAGGAGCGGGGTCAGCTCGGACTCGGGCCGGTCGAAGTTGTCCGTGGACAGCAGCCAGAGCGTGACGACTTCCACGTCCGTCTCGCTGCACCAGCCGAGGAGTTCCTTGATCTTGTCCGCACCCGCCTGGTGGCCCTGCGCGGCCGTGCCGCCGGACGCCTTCGCCCAGCGCCGGTTGCCGTCGAGGATGACGCCGATGTGCTTGGGCACCTGGGTGTGGTCCAGGCGGGACTCCACCCGGCGCGCGTAGAGCCCGTACACCAGGTCGCGCAAGTTCACTGAGTTCACCTCTCGGTTCCGTGCGGGCCCGCCCGCCCCTGTGCCCGGGGTCGTCCCCCCCGGGTCACCGCGCCGGTACACAGAGTCCGTCGCCCCGCCATGTCATGACGGCCCCCCGAAGCCGCCACATTACTGCGCAGGGGGCGTACCGGCCCAACCCGGTCTGTCACAAGTCCGTGATAAGGAGAGAAACGTGACTGATTCCCCTCTCCATTACCTCGCCGCCGGTTCGCGCTACGACTCCATGGAGTACCGCCGCACCGGTCGCAGCGGTCTCAAGCTGCCCGCCGTCTCGCTCGGCCTCTGGCACAACTTCGGCGACGACCGCACGCTGGGCTCCCAGCGGGCGATCCTGCGCCGCGCCTTCGACCTGGGCGTGACCCACTTCGACCTGGCCAACAACTACGGGCCGCCGCCCGGCTCCGCCGAGCTCAACTTCGGCAAGATCTTCCACCAGGACTTCGCGCCGTACCGGGACGAGCTGATCGTCTCCACCAAGGCCGGTTACGAGATGCACCCGGGCCCGTACGGCGAATGGGGCTCCCGCAAGTACCTGCTGTCCTCGCTCGACGCCTCGCTGAAGCGGATGGGCCTGGACTACGTCGACATCTTCTACTCCCACCGCTTCGACCCGGACACCCCGCTGGAGGAGACGATGGGGGCCCTGGCCTCCGCCGTCCAGCAGGGCAAGGCGCTGTACGTGGGGGTGTCCTCGTACAACTCGGAGCAGACCGCCGAGGCGGCCCGGCTGCTCAGGGAGATGGGCGTGCCTGCCCTGATCCACCAGCCGTCCTACTCGATGATCAACCGCTGGATCGAGGACGACGGTCTGCTCGGCACCCTGGAGGAGGCCGGCATGGGCTGCATCTCCTTCGTGCCGCTCGCCCAGGGCCTGCTCACCGGCAAGTACCTGACGGGCATCCCCGAGGGTTCGCGCGCCACCCAGGGCAAGTCCCTGGACCCCGGCCTGCTCTCGGACGAGGTGGTGCGCCGGCTGAACGGGCTGAACGACATCGCCCGGCGCCGCGGCCAGTCGCTCGCCCAGCTGGCGCTGTGCTGGGTGCTGCGCGACCCCCGCATGACGTCCGCCCTGATCGGTGCCTCCAGCGTGGCCCAGCTGGAGGAGAACGTCGCGGCGCTCGCCGGGGCCCCGCTGTCCGACGAGGAACTGGCCGAGATCGACACCTTCGCCGTGGACACCGCGGGCACCAACATCTGGGCCGGACGGAGCTGACGGGAGACGGGCTCCGCGGGACCGGCCCATGACCGGTCCCGCGGCCCAAAAGAAAACGGGCCGGTCCGTGGGGGGGGATACGGACCGGCCCGAGGGGGGGTTTCCACCATAACCCTTCGTAAGTGATGCTGCGCGCCACGCCACTCCACAATTACTCTCCGAATTCACTGAACTCCGTTGCGCGCGCGTCACCGGGTTGACGGTCCACAGGCCGTCCGGCGGTTCCTCAGTGGCCCCCGACCGGCTTCACGCAGCCGGTTCCCTCCAGGTACTTGCCGTGCGCCTCGGCCGTGACGCGTCCGCCGACCTCGCCGTCCAGCGACCCCACCACGCAGAGCCTGCCGAGGTCGAGGACGAAGGTGGTGCGGTGGGTGCCGAAGGTGCCGGTGGATATGGACTCGGACGGGTAGCCCAGGCCGGTGAGTGCGGTGCGGACCCGGGGTTCGGTGCTCCTGCGGCCCTCCGCGACCCCGGACAGGCCCGCCACGACCTTCTTCACCTCGGCGTCGCCCCGCTCCCGGTCGGCCGGGGACAGTTCGGCGGTGGACTGGAAGGCGTGGTTCTCCCGGTACTTCGAGGCGTCGCTGCCGTCGACCGGTCCGTCGGAGGAGGCGTTCCCCGGGGGCGGGACGCTGCTCGTGCCGGATCCGCCGGCCCCGGTACCGGTTCCGGCCCGCTCCGTGCCGCAGCCGACGAGGGCGAGGGCGGGGACGAGAACGAGTGCCGTCGCGGTGGCGGCGGCCCTGGCCGCGCATCTCACAGAGGTCATGCGCCGAGTATGGGACAGGGCTTGGGCCAGGAGGGTCAGGCGGTTGCCGGGGCGCCCCGGTGGCCGTGGGTGAAGCGGATCGTCATGGTGTCGCCGCCGACGACCACGAAGCTGCCCCCCTCGCAGCGGATGACGGCCTCGCACACCTGGCCCCGTTCGTCGCCGTGCTCCTCGGTGCGGGTGACGGTCCAGCCGCCGTCGGGCGGCGGCGGCAGGTTCGTCACGGGGGCGAACTCCCACTGGCCCGACGGCACGCACCAGTCGGGCAGCCGGGGCCAGGCACCCGGGCCGACCCGCAGGGCCCCCTCCGGCGCACAGGTCAGGAGCACCGACTGGCCGTCGGCCAGCAGGAACTCGACGGCCTCCGGCTCCCCGACCCGTCCCTCCGGCCGGTAGAAGACACCGAGCACCCCGACGATCCGGGAGCCCCGGAGCCAGTCGGCCCTCCCCTGCCGCGGGACGCGCGGTGCTCCGTCCCCGTTGCCCGTCCTCATGACGATCCCCTTCCCCGGCGCTCACCGTCCAGGGTCGCACCCTTCGCGGAATGCGGGGCGGCGATCGTCCGGGGCCGCGGCCGGTTCCCTCCCCGGCTCACCGCTCCGGCTTGCGGGCCTCGATCAGGAAGCGGGTGGTGTGGGCGACGAACGGGCCCTCGGTCTCGATCAGGCGGTGCAGCTCGGCCAGCCGCGGACGGTACTCCTCGACGGTGAAGCCCGGGACCATCCAGATCACCTTCCGCAGGAAGTAGACGACGGCGCCGATGTCGAAGAACTCGGTGCGCAGCCGCTCCGCCCGCAGGTCGACGACCTCCAGCCCGGCCGCCTCGGCCGCGGCCCGGGCCCGCTCGGGGTCCCGGGCGCCGCGCACCTGTGGCGGCTGGGGGCCGAGGAAGTACTCGACGAGCTCGAAGACGCTGGCCGGGCCGACCTGCTGCGAGAAGTACGTGCCGCCGGGGGCGAGCACCCGGGCGATCTCCTCCCACCAGGTGACCACCGGGTGCCGGCTGACCACCAGGTCGAAGGCGTCGTCGCCGAACGGCAGCGGCGGCTCGTCCGGGTCGACGACCACGGCCGCGCCGCGCGGGTGCAGCAGGGCGGTGGCGCGGGCGACGTTCGGCGGCCAGGACTCGGTGGCGACGACGAGCGGCGGCAGCTTCGGCACGGACGCGAGGACCTCGCCGCCGCCGGTCTGGATGTCGAGCGCGGCCCGGGCCCGCCCCATCCGGTCCGCCATGGCGCGGGCGTATCCCCAGGAGGGGCGCTGTTCCGTGGCCCGGCCGTCGAGCCAGGAGAAGTCCCAGCCGGCGACCGGTGCGGCGGCGGCCTCGGCGACGAGGGCGTCGAACCGGGCGCCTTCGGCCCCCGCCGCCGCGTCCACTGTCTCTTCTTCGGGTGTACCGGTCATACGGAGATCGTGTCAGCCGGGCCCCGGCCCGCGCGAGCTCAATACGCCGGGGCCGCCGCGGATCGTGGCGGGGCCGGGGGCCTCAGGCGGCCAGGGCGCCGAGCAGGATGCCCAGCAGCGCGCCCGTGATCATGAACGGGCCGAACGGGATGCCGGTCTTGCGCCCGGCCCGGCGCAGGACCATCAGCCCGAACCCGTACGCCGCGCCGAGCAGGAACCCGGCGAAACCGCCGGCGAACAGCACGGCCCAGCCGTACCAGCCGAGGGCCACGCCCAGCGACAGGGCGAGCTTGACGTCGCCGAAGCCCATGCCGTTCGGGTTGATGAGGAAGAGCAGGAAGTAGAAGCCGCCGAGCGCGGCCCCGCCGAGCAGACCGGACAGCCACGATCCGCCGTGCTCGGGAAGGAGCGCCGCGACGCCCAGGAGCACGACGACGGCGCCGGCCGCGGGCAGGGTCAGCGGGTCGGGCAACCGGTGGACGCGGCGGTCGATGGTCGCGAGGAGCACCCCGAGGGGGGCCAGCAGCAGCCAGACGGCCAGCTCGGGCCGGGTCCCGGTGGCGGCGGCGAGCGCGGCGCAGGAGAGCGCGGTGACGACGGGGACGAGGGTGCCGGGGGCGTAGCGCGCCGGGTACGCGGGGGCCGGGGGCTCGGGGGGTGTGGGGCCGGAGGACGCGGGCTCGTGGGGGGAGGGAGTGTGGGGGGTGGGATCGGGGGGTGTGGAGGCGTCCGCTCCGTCGTCGGGGGCGGCCGGTCCGGCGCCCGCGGCGACGGGCACGGGCGCGGCGGCGCACGCCGGGCAGCGGGTGGAGCCGAGCCAGCCGCGGGCGATCCCGGTCAGGGGGTGCCCGGCGGGGCAGGTGTCGCGCCATGCCTCGTCCGGCTCGACGGAGAACCGGTGGGCGGCGCGCGGGACCAGCAGTCCGGCCGCTGCGCCCCAGAGTGCGGCGAGCACTGTCAGCATGGCTTCCACGGAGCCGACCCTAGGCGGGTGCCGGGCAGGGGTCATGGGCCCTGGGGCCCACTGCGCACCGTTCCGGACCCAGCAGTCGTCACCGGGCGCTACCTTCATGGCCATGGCTCATTGGCGCAATGGCAGCGGCACGTTGACGGTCACCGACGCACAGGGAGGTCAGGGGCGGCGGATTCCGTTACGGATCGCGGCCTCGTACCGGGCCCGCAGCCGGGGGCTGCTCGGGCAGGACGGGATCGACGGTGCCCTCATGATCACCCCGTGCGGGAGTGTGCACTGCTTCGGGATGCGGTTCACCATCGACGTGGCGTACCTGGACCGGAAGTTCAAGGTCCTGGCGGTGCGCACGATGAAGCCCGGACGGCTGGGACTGCCCCGGCTGCGGGCCCGGCACGTGATCGAGGCGGAGGCCGGGGCGATGGAGAAGTGGGGGCTGCGGCCGGGGGTGCGGGTGGAGATCGCCCAGGAAGCGGTCGACGGCAACTGAGCCGTCCGTGAGGGCCTCGCACAACAGCCGTCGCACAACAGCCTTTGCGCGAGGCCCCTTTCGCTAGGGGCGTTCGGTAACGCCCCTCGTACGGCATCCCTTTCGCGAGAGGCGTTCGGCAACGCCCCTCGGGCGACAACCCTTTCGCGACCGATGTTTCGCGACGGGCGTTTCGTGACGCCTCTCGTACGACGCCTCTTTCGCGAGGGGCCGGGCCGCTCCCCGCCCCCGCTACGGCCGGAGCTTGGTGCGGGAGAGCGGCAGGGCGGGTGCGATCGACCAGAGGACCTCGGCCTCGTCCTCGCCGGGGTTGTCCCAGGCGTGCGCGGCCCGTGCCGAGAACGTCGTCGAGTCGCCGGTCTCCAGGAGCCGGGGCTCGCCGTCCACGCTCAGCCGCAGCGTGCCGCGGACCATGTAGGCGAAGACCGTCTCGGCCTCCAGGCTGTACGCGCCGCCGGAGCCGCCGCCGGGCCGCAGGATCGTCCGCATGACCTGGACGTGCCGCTCCTCGGCGGGCGTGAGGAGGAACTCCTCGATGCCGTGCCCGCCCATCTCCAGCCTGGCTCCCAGACCGCTCTTGACGACGTCCTGGTCCGGATAGTCGAAGAGCGTGGCGATGCCGGTGCCCAGGGCCTCGCAGATGCGGATCAGGGTCGGGACGGAGACCGAGGTCTTGCCGCGCTCGGCGAGGCTGACGAATCCCTTGGTCACGCCCGCCGCCTCGGCGACCTGAGCGAGCGTCAGCCCTTGCGCCAGGCGGAGCTCGCGCAGCCGCGGACCGATCGTGGACATGTGGCTGTCAGGGGCTTCGGACATGGCGGACACGCTACCTGTCGGGGTCGTCACCGTCGGTGGCCGGGGGAAAAAGCAGGCCGGAAGGGTCTTTACCCATCGAGTTTAGTGCTGTAAAACTCTGACGAAAGTTTAACGGCACTAAACAGGGTGCCCGGACGGCCGCCGCGCCTCCCCCTCGCCGGCCGCCGCACCCCTCCCCCGACCGTTCCGCACCACCCGAGGAGTAAGCCGATGAGCTCCCCGTCCTCCCAAGAGAGCACCGCGCGCACCGTGCGCGGCGTCGTCTTCCGCTCCCCGGACCAGGAAGTGGCCGTCACCGACGTCACCCTGGCCCCGCCCGGCCCCGGCGAGGTCGAGGTCGCCGTGACGGCGGCCGGCGTCTGCCACTCCGACCTCCACGTCCTGCGCGGCGAGTGGGACCACCCCACCCCGGTCGTGATGGGGCACGAGGGTTCCGGCGTGGTCACCGCGCTCGGCGAGGGCGTCACCGGCCTGGAGACCGGCGACCACGTCGTCCTGTCCTGGGTCCCCTCCTGCGGCACCTGCCGGTTCTGCCTCGCCGGGCGCCCCGCCGCGTGCGCCCTGGTCGCCGAGGTCGTGGCGCCCGGCGGGGTGCTGTACGACGGCACCAGCCGGCTCTCCGTCGACGGCGAGAAGGCCCACCACTACCTGGGGGTCTCCTCGTTCGCCGAGCGCGTCGTGGTCCCCGCCTCCGGTGCGGTCAAGGTCCGCGAGGACGCGCCCCTCGACGTCATCGCCCTGGTCGGCTGCGCCATCGCCACCGGGGTCGGCGCGGTCCGCAACACGGCGGGCGTCGAGGAGGGCGCGACCGTCGCCGTCATCGGCTGCGGCGGGGTGGGGCTGTCCTGCGTGCAGGGCGCCCGGCTGGCGAAGGCGGGCCGGATCGTCGCCGTCGACGTCGTACCGGAGAAGCTGGAGCTGGCCCGCCGGCTGGGCGCGACGGACACCGTCGACGCCCGGGACGGCGACGTCGTCGCGGCCCTGCGCGCCCTGGTCCCGGAGGGCCTGGACTACGTCTTCGACGCCATCGGCAAGATCGAGACCACCGAGCAGTCCATCGCGGCGCTCGGCCAGGGCGGCGCCGCCGTCATCGTCGGCCTCCCGCCGGCCGGCCGCACCGCGCGCTTCGACCCCCTCGCCCTCGCCGAGGCCGACCAGCGCATCCTCGGCTCCAACTACGGCTCGGTCGACGCCGCCCGGGACATCCCCGAGCTGGTGGACCTCGTGGTGTCGGGCGAACTCGACGTGGAATCGATGATCTCGGCGCGGCGTCCGCTGGACGAGGCGGGCGACGCACTGGCCGACCTCGCCGCCGGCCACGCCCTGCGCCAGCTGCTGATGATGGAGGACCGGACATGAGCACCACCGGAAAGCAGGCCGGCGCCACGAAGCCGGCCGACGGCCTGGCCCACCGCTCCGTCTCCACCTTCGAGGTCGGTGCGCAGAGCGTCGCCAACGTCGCGCCCAGCGCCGTCATCGCGTTCGCCCCCGCCAGCATGGCCGCGTCCGCGGGCAACGGCGCCTGGTTCTCCTTCTTCCTCGCCATGGCCGCCGTGCTCGCCATCGCGTACTGCATCTGCGTCTTCGCCCGCAGGCGCGCCGGGGTCGGTTCGCTGTACGCGTTCTCCCGGCTCTCGCTCGGGGCGTCCGGCTCCTTCGTGACCGGCTGGGCGCTGCTGATCGGCGCGGTGTGCATCGGTTCGGGTTCGCTCGCGGGTGCCGGGTACTACACGGCGCGCGCCCTCGACCAGATCGGCATCGGGCTCTTCACCGGCATCCCCGGGCAGATCCTGCTCGACCTGCTGCTGGCCGCCGTCGCGATGCGACTGACGATCGCCAGTGTGCGCACCGCGGCCCGGGTCGCCTCGGTGCTGGAGGTCGTGTCGATCGTCCTGATCGTGGTCGTGCTGCTGCCCGCCTTCCTCAAGAGCGGCAACATCATCGACACCGACCAGCTGAGCCTGAGCGGTTCCACCCTCGACGGCATCGTCTTCGCCGTGGTCCTGGGCGTGCTGGGCTTCGTCGGCTTCGAGGGCGCCGCCTCGCTGGGCGCCGAGGCCACCGACCCGTACAGGGCGATCCCCCGCTCGGTGATGGGCAGCGCGGTGCTGGCCGGGGTGCTGTACATGTTCGCCACGTACGCCCAGGTCGCCGGGTTCGGCGGGGCGGACGCGCTGGGGAAGAGCTCCGACCCGATGGACGAGCTGGCGGAGATGTCCGGGCTCGGCTTCCTGAAGTTCTTCCTGCACGCCGGGTTCGCCGCCTCGTTCGTGGCCGTGGTGATGGCCTGCATCACCGTCGCCGCCCGGCTGCTGTTCGGCATGGCGAACGAGGGCGTGATGCCGGCCCGGCTCGGCCGCGCCCACCCGCGCCACCGCACCCCGTCCGCCGCGATCTGGACCGTCACCCCGTTCGTCGCCGTCCCGGCGGTGCTCGTGGTCGGCGCCGGGACCGCACCGCTGGACGCGACGTCGTACATCGACACCATCGGTGTCTTCGGCTACATGCTCAGCTACACCCTGGTCTGCCTGGCCGCCCCGCTGTTCGTGCGCCGGATCGGGGCACGGGGGCTGCTGGTCTCCTGGACCCTCGGCCTGATCGGGGCCGCCGCCATGGTCTACGTCTTCTACCGCAACCTGTGGCCGGTCCCGGAGTCCCCGCTGAACGTGCTGCCGTACGTGTTCGTCGGCGCGCTGGTCGTCGGGATCGCCGGATTCGCCGTGCTGAAGGTCCGCCGCCCGGAGGTCGCCGAGCGCGCCGGAACGTTCGCGGACGACCTGGACTGACCCCCGGGCCCGTCTCCCCGCCCCCGGTGCCCCGCTCCCCCGCCCCCGCGGGTGGGCGGGGCACCACTCGTTGGGCCCGACTTTGGGGCCAAGGGCCCAGGTCACCCGGCTCGTACATCCGTACGCTCACGCTCGAACCCGAAATGCAGAACTGCGGGCTCGGGCAGGGCAAGTGGACGTCGGAGAGGGAGAACCGTGGCTGGTGGCGGGGGCTGGAGAAGCGGAAGCGCGGGCCGCATACCGCCGGGGAACGGGGGTGCCGGCTCCGGCCAGAGCGGCGGCGTGTTCTTCGCGCTGACCCGCAGCTGGGCCGCCGGTGCGCTGGTGTACATCGCCGCCGGGTACCTCGTGTCGCGCGGGCTCGTCGAGATGCTCGCCACCGAGGAGCGGCTGGCCAGTTTCGGCTGGCGGCTGGGGGTGCTGCACGTCCCGAACGTGATCACGACCGTCCTCACGGTGCTGGCCGCCGCCCGCGTCCTGCCCGACGAGCACCGCGAGTCCCGCCTGGTGTCCCTGCTGGCCGCCCTCGGCGTGCCGGTGGCCGCGCTCGGCTACGGGCTCGCCGTGTCCTGGCACGTGATGAACATCGAGGGCACGCTGATGCCCATCGTCTCGCTGGCGACCGGCGCGGCGGCCGGACTGGCCGTCGACCGGCTCCTGGAGGACCGCGCGGACGAGCCGGCGCCGGCCCCGTACCACCCCTACTCCTGGCGGGACGGCGGTGCCACCGCCATGGAGTACCTGGGGGTGGTCGTCCTCGTCGTCACGCTGATCGGCGCGATGTCCATGGCGGGCGTCGGCGGCCAGATCGGCGAGCGCATCCGCTGTGCGATCAGCGCGCTGGGCGGCGGCGGGGGCGGTTGCTCCACGGGCGGCGGCAACGGGGAGAACACCGCCAAGCCGAAGACGGACGCCGACTACGAACCCAAGATGTGCCAGGTCTCCAGCATCTCCGACACCGTCGGCGGCAAGGTGAAGATCGGCTGGTTCGAGTGGGGCAACGAGTACGGCTTCCAGCAGAAGGTCAGCCAGGCCAACACGGACGTGAACGAGGACGGCAAGGTCGACGAGAACGACAAGCTGGTCTACATGACGTTCACGGACGCCGCCTCGGCCGGCGCCACCGCCAGCACCCCCGGCGTCAAGCTCGGCAAGCTCGGCAAGGCCGATGTGGACGTCGGCGGCGGCATCAAGATCACCAACGGTGACACCTGGGTCTTCAAGAGCGAGGAGGAGGCCCAGAAGATGCGCGACGACATCGAAGAAATGAAGATGTGGGAGACCTCCACGAAGTACAGCGGCGGCTACGGCGGCGGCTGGTACTCCGGGATGAAGTGGGCCGACAAGAAGAAGCAGGTCGAGGACCAGATCGGCGACAAGAAGATCTCCTACTCGACCATCGGCCTCAACGGGTACGTGGACGGCGGCCTCTCCATCAGTGCGGGCGACGAGTCCGAGCTGGGCGCGAAGCTCGGCGGCAAGGCGAAGTTCTCCCCCGAGGTGACCATCACCAAGGACGACGTCAACGGCAACGAGTCGTACACGTACACCGCCAAGCTCGAACTGGAGGGCAAGGTCAGCGGTTCGGCCGGTCCGCTCGGCGGCACGGCCGGCGTGAAGGACAACCGGACCGGGGCGATCACCGTCACCCGTGACCAGAAGACCGGCAAGATCGTCCGCATCGACATGACCCAGACCCTCGAAGGCGGTTCGACCTCCAACAAGGGCGAGGTCAAGGGCGACAACGGCGAGAAGGGCAAGGACAAGCGGGGCGGCAAGGGCAGCGCCACCGACTCCTCCGGCGAGACCGGCATCCAGGTGCAGACCAACTCGATCGTCTTCGGCAAGGACACGGACAAGGCCACCGAGGACAAGCGGGCCATCGCCGAGCAGTGGCTCGACGGCTCCGGCAACAACACCGCCCCGTTCGAGTACATGTTCGGCGACCACTCCATGCAGGACCGGCCCGCCAACGGCGACCCCTTCGAGCAGCTGATGTTCGAGGACGGCCTGTCGAGCTCCATGAAGTACACCGGCCTGACGGATGCCCAGGAGTTCGGCTTCGAGGTGTCGCTCGGCATGAGCCTCGGGTTCTCCATCTCCGACGAGCACAAGAAGGAGACGCTGACGGACGCGGAGTTCCTCGGGGCCCCGCAGGGCGACAAGCGCTCGTACCTGCCGTACAGCTACTGCGCGAAGTAGCGACGGCGGTGCGACGGGCGGTACCGGGCCCGGCTACGGTGCCCGGTAACCGCGGCCACCACGCACGACGACAAGGCGATAGGCGATGACGACGACGATGAAGATGTCCCGGGCGATCGGCGCAGCTGCTGCCGCCGCCATCGGCCTCGCCCTGCTCGCCGGCTGCGGCGGCGACCCCGCCGCCGTCCCGGAGGGCTGGGGCACACTCGACACCAAGAGCCTCTCCGTCGGCTACCCGGAGGACAAGGGCTACAAGGAGCAGGCGAAGGCCGACCGCGCCGAGTCCAACGCGGCCGTCGCGCTCAAGAAGGAGGGCGAGGTGCGGTCCGGCATGGTCTCCGTGCAGCTCGACTTCGCCACGGGTGTGGACGACGCCGCCGAGGCAGCGGCCGCGGCGGGCGCCGGCATCGGTCTCGGGGCGACCCGCAAGAACACCGAGGACGTGCGGCTCGCGGGCCCGGAGGGCGCTCGCGACGCCCGCCGGATCGACTACGAGTTCCTGTCGAGCGGCAAGGACGGGACCCCGGCGCCCGGCACCCGGATGACGGGCGTCGTGGTGGCCGGTGTCGACTCGAAGGACGTGCCGTTCGCCGTCCGGATCAACGCCGTGAAGGGCGCGCTGAGCAAGCAGGACCTCGACGCCTTCGTCGACTCCATCACGGTCAAATAGGCCGAGTAGGCTGATTCGGTCAAGTAGGCCGAGCAACGGACCGGGAGCGCCCGTTCATGCAGATCCTGCCCGGCGGCACGGCCACGTTCCTGCTGCTGTTCGGTCTGTTCCTCGGCGCGTTCGCGGTCCGTTCGGCGCTGCGCCTGTACCGGGTGCTGCGGCTGCTGCGGCACGGTGAACGCGTCGAGGGCCGGTGCGCGGACCGCCGGACGGTGGACCGGGGCCCCGGCTCGGAGCGCGGATACGCCACCGAGTACGTCTTCGCGTTCCGCACCCGCGACGGCCGCGACGTCGAGTTCACCGACCGCGCCCCGGGCCCGTTCGGCTTCGAGGTCGGGGCGCCGGTCCGGGTCAGTTACGACCCGGCCGACCCGGAGCACAGGGCCACGGTCGCCGGGCCGGGGGCGTGGGGGCCGGTGTTGATGCCCGCGGTGTTCACGCTCGTGCTCGGGGCGTTCGCGGTGGGGCTGCTGGCCGGTTTCGCGGCGATGCGGGGCTGGATCTGAGGCGTGGTACGGCCCGGACCGGGCGTACGCGGCCCCGCAGCCGTCAGAACGTGGCGCGGTCGAACGGCTTCGGAAGCCTTTCCAGCGCCCCGGCCTCCCGCAGCCGCTCGTTCGCCCCGATGACCGTGTCGATGTCCGGGAGCTTCGTGCCGCCGCACGTCAGGTCGACGACCAGCCCGTCGTGCGCGGTGCGGACGTACGTTCCGGGCAGGTCCTCGGGGGCGCGGGCGGCCCGGCCGGCGGAGAGGAAGACCGCCCGGCCGCAGCGGGGGTCGCTGTTCTTCAGGTCGAACCGCTCGGCCACCGCCCGGTACTGGGGCCGGTCGTACACCTGGCCCGCGTCGAACTCCCAGTGCTCCGCGAGGAGCCGCAGGATCTCCGGGGCGCGGCGGATCACCTCCGCGGTCTCGTCCACCTCTCGCGAACGGAAGGAGAGGGCGACGGAGTTCCCCGCGTACTGCGAGGTGCTGCCCGCGTGGAGCGCCAGGGACACGTGCGGCGCACCGGGGTTGCTCGCCCACAGCGACGCGGTGTAGCCGATCACGTCGAGGTCGGGGCCCGTGTTCCTCCGCTCGATGTACTCCGCCAGCGCGGCGGCCGAGGGCGCCAGTACCGGGTCGGACGGGCGGCCGTCCTCGGCCTCGTGCCACACGTCGAAGGTCGAGCCGTCGATCTCCCGCAGCGCGGCGAGCGTCGCGGCACAGCGCTCGGCGACGGCCGCCACGGACTCCCCACGAAGGCCCCAGAGGCCGTTCACCACGACGTTCAGCACGACACGTTCTCCCTGGGGTCCGGGCCCCGGTCCTGGATCCTCGGTTCTCGGCTCACCGTCCGTCGTTCTTCCGACGCTCAGTTGCCGACCACGTCCCCGGGGGTGTGGATCACCTTAACCGGGATGCCCCGGTCCTGGATCCTCGGTTCTCGGCTCACCGTCCGTCGTTCTTCCGACGCTCAGTTGCCGACCACGTCCCCGGGGGTGTGGATCACCTTAACCGGGATGCCCCGGTCCTCGAACATCTCCCGCGCCGCCTCGGCGACGTCCGGGTCGGACATGTGCCACTCGACCGGTTTGCCGCGGGCCGCGTCGACCTGCCGGCTGGCCTGGTCCGCCCACCGGTCGGCGACCTTCGGGGTGAGCGTCCCGGTGTCGGCGTCGTAGAAGTCCTTGCCCCGGTACCCGTACTTCGCCTCCAGGTAGGTGCCCCGCGAGGCGTCCCAGCCGTCGAAGTCGACCGGCTTGCCCGTGAGCTTGTCCAGCGGCACCCGGTACTCCTTGCCGCGGCCCACCTTGGAGATCTGCTCCTGGTAGCGGGCACCCATCTCGGTCGGGTAGCTCCAGACGCCCGGCTTGATCTCCTGCCAGTTGCCCGCGCCGCCGTCCTTGGAACCGGTCGTCGGGTCCTTCAGGTCCTTGTACCACTCCGGCTTCGGCTGGTTCTGGGCGCGCTCCAGGTCCTTCTTCCGCTTGGCCGCCTTCGCGGCCGCGGCGGCCTCGTCGGCCAGTCGCTGGGCCTCCTCCGCGGCGGCCTTCTTCTCCGGGTCGACCTCGCCGCAGTCCTGCGCGAAGAACCCGACGGGCACGGCCGTGCGCGGGCCGGCCAGGACCCCGGTGCCGGTGCCGGACAGCCCCGGCGCGGTGCCACCGCCGTACGGGACCCGCAGCCGACCGCCCAGGCCGACGGTGCAGCCCTTGAGACCGGCCTCCTCGGCGGCGTCGTCGGCGTGCTGCTGCGCTTCCTTCGCGGCCTTCTCCGCGGCGTCGATGTCGCCCGCCTTGGCGGCCTTCTTCGCCTTGGACGCGGCCTCCGACGCCTTCTCGGCGACCTCGCCCAGCTTGCCGAGTTTCCCGAGCTTGCCCAGCTTCCCGAACTTGCCGACGAGCTTGGCCTCGCCGTACCCGGGGATGAGGAGGGAGCCGATGTTCCAGAGACCGGTGCCGATCGCCTGGCCCTCGTTGCCCTCCTTCCACATGTCCCGGACCTCGTCGCCGATGAACATGTCGTCGAGGACCTTGAGGCCGGTGCCGCCGGACGCCTTGGTCCAGTCCCAGATCGCGCCGAGGTAGTCGCCGTCGGACCACTTGTCCCCGGCGCCCTTGGAGTCCTGGCTCCACTTGTCGCCGAGGCTCTTGCCGTAGTCCATCAGGCCGTTCCACGCATCGACGGGGTGGAAGATCGTGTCGATGGTGCCGGTGATGTCGCCCCACAGGCCGTCGCCGATCAGGCCCTCGAAGAAGCCGCCGGTCTGATGCGCGGCGCAGGAGAAGAACGCGCCGATGCCCGAGGTGCAGCTCTCGTCGTCGCCCCCGTCGCCGTTGTCGCCGCCGTCGTCGTCCGGGGTGTCGCCCCCGTCCACCTCTCCCGAGGTGTCCACGTCGTCGCCGCCGTCGTCGACCTGGATGACGTCTCCGCCGGTGGAGCCGGAGCTACCGGAGCCACCGGAGCCGCCGGATGCGTCCGAACCGCCCGACGCGCCCGAACCACCCGTCGCGTCGGCACCGCCGGAACCTCCGGAGTCGCCGGAGCCGGTCGTGGTGCCGCCCGCCGCGTCCGTGCCACCGGCGCCCGAGTCCGAACCGCCGGAGTCCGAACCGCCGGAATCCGTGCCGCCGGTGGCGACCGAGCCGCCGGAGTCCGTGCCGCCGGACGAGGCCCCGTGCCCCGCCTCCACCTCGCTGCCACCGGGCGCGGGGCAGGAGCTGCCGGTCAGCCGGCAGATCGCGTCCTGCATGCCGCCGGTGATCTGGGCGCCGATGCCCGTGACGACGAGCCCGGCGATGAGGGCCACGACCACCAGGACCATGCCCAGGTATTCCATCGCGGTCTGCCCGGCGTCGTCACGGCGCCACCTGATCATGCGCGCGATGCTGAACCGCCGGTGCGGGGCGCGCTGTTCGGGGCGCAGGTCGAACCACTCGCGGGAGCTCGCCCGCAGCAGCAGCACGACGACGACCACGGGGATCACCAACTGCGTGATGCCCCGGCCGCCCCCGCCCCCGCCGAGGGTCGACAGCGCCCCGGCGATGAACCAGGCGTGCACGGCAAGGAGGCCGCGCCAGATCCAGACGCCGCCCGTGCGCACGTAGAGCGACAGCACGAGACCGATCACGCTCGGCAGCGCCGCGTACAGCAGCAGCCCGAAGAGCTGACCGTCGACCTCATTGACCGCCGACGCCACCGTCAGGACACCGGCACCGCCCAGCACCGCGGCCGCGAAGAGCAGCCGGACGAGGATCAGTACCGCCTGCAACGGTCGCGGCAAGGACTGTCTGCCCTGCCGGGTCATGGCGACGCCACCACCGTCGGCGCCGCCCGCGATCGCGAATCCACCTGTGCCAGACACGACGAGTCCCCCAGCTTGCCGGTGCGCGGCCACAGTTCAGCCACTCCACGCATCCGACCACACCGGCACCCTTCGGGGCATGGGCCCCAGGGCCCAATGCAACGCTCAAAGTCGGCGATTCCCATGGGAGTTGCGGAGCAAAGGAATAAATGGGGCACCCGTCGATGCCTTTTCCGCACCCCGTCGGACCCGTCGTCGGCGCCAGGGGCCCCGGGCCCGCTACCGCACGGGGACCTCGCTGCCGAACAGCACCCAGGGCGACTGGTCGTAGGAGGCCACCCCGGACAGCTGCGGCTGCACCGCGGCGATCTCGTGCCGCACGGCGAGCGTGTCGGGCCAACTGTCGAAGAACGTCGTCCCGTTGATGACGACACCGCTCCAGTCCGTCGCCGCGGAGGCGCCCTCGCGGTCGACGACGAACCCGATGCAGAGCACGGAGGCCCGCCCTATCGCCTCCCGGATCGCCCGCGCGGCCGCCTCCTGCTCGTCCCGGGTCAGCCGGCCGAACCCGAATTCCAGCGCGACGACCCCGTCCCGCATCCGGTAGACGCGGGCGGGCACCTCGGTGCCGCTGCTCGTCCACAGCAGGAAGTCGACCGTGTCGAGCCGTTGCAGCCCGGCCAGCAGCACGAGCTGCTCCCGGGTCACCCAGGACGGAGCGGCCCGGGAGCCGGGCCCCGGACCGAGGAGCGTGACCCGCCTGGTGACGGGGTGGGCCAGCCGCAGCCCCGCCGCGTCGAGGTCGCCGAAGAGGGATTCGGCGTCCGGTCGGCTCCAGCCGAGGTGGTACGAGTAGAAGAAACCGTCACTCATCGACACATCACCCCATGAACGGATACAGGTGGAGCGTGCAGATCAACGTGCGTACGGGCGCGCCGGACGGACGCCCGTGACGGGCGCCGGATCAGGTGTGCTCGATTGGTCACGCATGAGCGTAATGAGATCCATCCGTGCGGGCGTGGGCCCACGGACCCAGGACGGACCCCAATGGTCCGGCCCCGGCCCCGGCACCCGCACGATCGCGCCGGGACCGGGACCGCTCGGGTGCCGTTCAATACGTTGGACAGGCCCCGGCCCTTCCCCCATGGTGTACGTCGATGACACGCACCGATTCGCCTCCCGCATGGGACGAGCGCACCCAGCTGGCCACCCTCGACTACGTCCGCGACACCGCACGCGCGAAGTGCGAGGGCGTCTCCCCCGAAGACGCCCGCCGGGCCCCGTTGCCGGGCTCGCCCCTGATGACGATCGCCGGGCTGATCAACCACCTCAGCTGGGTCGAGTACCACTGGTTCGAGGTGGTCTTCCTCGGCGGGGAGGACGAGGGCCCCTGGACGGACGAGGACCCCGACCGCGAGATGCGCATCGCGGTGGACATGCCGCTCGCCGACGTCCTCGCCCTGTACGAGGAACGGACCACTCGTTACCGCGAGTTGGTCGCCTCCCACGACCTGGACACACGGGCGAAACTTCTGCGCCGGGACGGCAGCTCCCCCGATCTGCGCTGGATCGTCCTGCACCTGATCGAGGAGACCGCCCGGCACAACGGCCACCTCGACATCATCCGCGAGATCGTCGACGGCACCACCGGCTCCTGAGCCGGCACCCGTACCGCACAACACCACGGCCCCGCCCGGGCGGACCCGGCGGGGCCGTGGTGCGATGGCGCCGCGAGCCGCGCCACCGAGGAGGGCGACCGCCGCGTGCTCCTGGCCCGGGACGCGCTGGACCGCGCCCGCGCACAGCTGTTGGACGTGCCCGCCCGGGCCGGATCGCCCATGTGTCCCCGGCCCGCTTCGCCCGTACGGGACCGGCCGCGTCCGGCGAGACGCCGCGCCGCTGTTCGCGTCGCCGCCGGGTGGAGCGCGCGATGTTCCCGCCGCGGGGGACCGACCGCGCTCTCCGCAGCCCCTTCGGCAACCGCGTCCGCTTCACCCGTCCGAAGCGATGAGAGCCCATCACTTTCCTTTTCTCCCAGGGCTGTTCTCCCTCCGGCCGCCCCTTCGGGATATAGGACCGGATCCGACC
The DNA here is from genome assembly GCF_042889165.1 of Streptomyces sp. NPDC002669. Lineage (NCBI taxonomy): Bacteria > Bacillati > Actinomycetota > Actinomycetes > Kitasatosporales > Streptomycetaceae > Streptomyces > Streptomyces sp. NPDC002669. The sequence goes on from NZ_JBIAQQ010000018.1 coordinate 87,979, forward strand.
TGTTGGGTTTCTATGGTCGTCACGTCCCGAAGGACCACGAGGAAGGACCTGCCCGATGAACCGCATCGCTCCCGAAGGCCGTACCTGCGTCGCCCCCTGGGTGGTGACCGATGACACCGGCGCCCTGTTCGACTTCCTCACCGCCTCGTTCGGTGCCGAGGAGCTCGCCCGGGTGACGGTCGAGGACGGCAGCATCGGCCACGGCGAGATCCGGATCGGCGACACGACCGTGCTGGCCTTCGACCGGCGGTCGGACTGGCCGGTGATGCCCTCGCTGCTGCGGGTGTACGTCCCCGACGCGGACGCCGCCATGGCCGCCGCCGTCGCCCACGGGGCGCGGGTGGTCACCGAGGCCGCCGACGCCGCCTGGGGGGATCGCGGCGGCCGGGTGCGGGACCCGTTCGGCAACATCTGGTGGGTGATCAGCCACGTCGAACAGGTCGCGCCGGACGAGACCTGGAAGCGGATGTCGGAGCCGAAGTACGTCGAGTCGATGCGCATGGCCCAGGAGACCCTGGACGCCGAGCTCAGCGGTCGTGCGACGGGCGTGGCGAGCGCCCCGCTGCGCCCGGCGGGGTGAGCCGGTCGGCGCGGCGGGTACCGGGGCCGATCGGCCCGAGGGCCGGTCCGGTCCGGTCCCGGGCGCCCGGTGCCGGACGCGGATCGCCGGCCCGCAGTCCCTCCACCGCAGCCGCCATCGGCACGCACCGGCGGTTCGTCGCGACTGGCCATCACGACTCGGGCGCCTCAACTACCTTGTTGTCGTGGACCAGTTGATCACCGAAGATCCGACACACATAGGCCCGTACCGTCTGATAGCCCGCCTGGGTGCGGGCGGCATGGGGCTGGTGTACCTCGGCCGCTCGGAAGCCGGGCGGACCGTGGCCGTGAAGGTGGTGCAGGCCGAGCACGCCCAGCACCCGGAATTCCGCAAGCGGTTCGCGCGCGAGGTGGCCGCGGCCCGGCGGGTGGGCGGGACATGGACGGCGGCCGTGCTCGACGCCGACACCGAGGCGCCGGTGCCCTGGGTGGCGACCCAGTACATCCCCGGGCCCGACCTGACCACCGTGGTCGCCGAGGACTTCGGTCCGCTGCCCGAGCATTCGGTGCGCACCCTCGCCAACCGTCTGGCGGTGGCCCTGCGGTCGGTCCACGGGGCGGGCCTGATCCACCGCGACCTGAAGCCGTCCAACGTACTGGTGACGGTGGACGGCCCCCGGGTCATCGACTTCGGCATCGCCCGGGCCATGGACAGCCTCGCCGGGGACAGCCTGCACACCCGCACCGGAATGCTCATCGGCTCCCCCGGCTTCATGTCGCCCGAGCAGGTGCGCGGCCTCGAACTCACCCCGGCCAGCGACGTGTTCTGCCTGGGCGCCGTCCTCGTGTACGCCTCCACCGGCCGCCTCCTCTTCGGCGCCACGGAGACCGGTCTGAACGCGCACCTCTTCCGGATCGCCGAGGAGGAGCCGGACCTGACCGGCGTACCGGAGTCGCTCGTCGACCTCGTGCGCGCCTGCCTGCACAAGGATCCGGCGCAGCGGCCCACCCCCGCCGACGTGGCCGCCCGCACCGCCGCCGACCCCGGCGGCGAATGGCTGCCCGGTTCGGTGCTCGCCCAGCTCGGGCGTCATGCCGCCCAGCTGCTGGACTTCGCCCCCGAGACGAGGACCGCACCGGCGGACCCGCGCGTCCCGGCCCAGCCGCTCCCGCCGCCGCCCGCGTACACCCCGACGGCGTCGGCGACACCCACGGACCACCGCCCGTCGCCGGGGTTCGGCCCCTTCGCGGATCCCGCACCGGGCGGCTACGCGAAGTCCCACGCCCCGGCGGGCACCCCGGCTCCGCACCCCCAGCGCTGGTGGGGGCTGGGGGTGGCCGTACTGGCGCAACTGCTGGTACTGGCCGGCGTCACGATCATGACCATGGCATTGCCGGCCATCGGCGCCGACATGAACCTTTCCACCGACGACATGGGCTCGATCGCCGTCGCCCACGCACTGGCCTTCGGCGGACTACTGCTGCTCGGCGGACACGTCACCGATCTCCTGGGCCGCAAACGCGCGCTGGTCATCGGTGCGGCCGGTTTCGCGGTGGCGTGCGCGATCGGCGGCACGGCCCCTTCCTCCGGCCTGCTCATCGGCGCCAACGCGTTGCAGGGCGCGTTCGCCGCGCTGCTCTCGTCGTCGTCACTGGCCCTGGTGTCCACCGACTTCACCGATCCGAAGGAACGCGGCAGGGCCTTCGGGATCTACGCCGCGGCCCTCGGCGGCGGTCTGGCGTTCGGCATGTTCGTGAACAGCCGGCTGTTCGAGAACCTGAGCTGGCGCATATGCCTGTACGCCGCTGCCGCGATCGCCGTGCTCCTCGTGATCGGCGCGTCCGCCCTGGTGCACGGCCACCCGGCGCGCACCTCCGCCCGTCTCGACCTGCCGGGCCTGCTGCTCGGTTCCGGCGCGCTCCTCGCCCTCGGCCTCGGCCTCGACCGGGCCCAGGTGGAGCACGGACCCGACATGACCACATCGGGCGGCTGGACCGACCTCCCGACCCTGCTGCTCCTCGCCGCCGGCGCACTTCTGCTGGTGGCCTTCGTGGGGTGGCAGACCAGGTCGTCCGGCTCGCTCCTCCCGCAGTCCTTCCTCATGGACCGCGACCGCGTCGGCACCCTCCTCGCCCTGGCCGCCCTCGGGCTGGGAACGTTCGCCGTGCTCCTGATCCTGACCAGGTACCTCCAGGGCGTCCTCGATTACCCGCCGGGCCGGATCGGTCTGGCCCTGCTGCCGATGGCCGGGGCGGCAGCCGTCGCCGCCACCCAGGTCTCCGCCCGGCTGTGCCACCGGCTGGCACCCCGCATGCTGATCGGGCCGGGGCTGTTGCTGGCAGCGGCCGGAACGGCGGTCCTGGCCGGCCTCGACGCCGACAGCACGTACACCGCCCGGATGCTGCCCGGCACCGTCCTCATCGGCCTCGGTGCCGGCCTGGCCCTCACCCCGCTCCTCACCACCGTGACCGAGGGAATCACCGCCCAGAGGCCCGGCGGGGCCTCGGCGGTGGTCCATGCGGCCCAGCAGCTGGGCGGCTGGATCGCCACGCCCCTGCTCGGCACGGTCCTCGCCTCGGCGGTCTCCACCCGGCTGAGCGGTACGACGGACATCCCCCCGCAGCTGGCCGCGGCGGCCCAGGCGGGCTACCCCCTCAGCCCGCACGGCCTTCCCGAGGGCCTGTCCGCCGCCGTGGAAGCGCTGAACGGGGCGGTCATGGACGGTTACTCCGTCGCCCTCTGGTGGACGGCCGGTCTCACCCTGCTCGCGGGCCTGCTCGCCGGGCTGCTGATCACGGCCAGGGCCCCGGGAACCGCCCCCGCCTCCCGGTGATCCGGCGCGGCGGCACGAGGCGGGCCCGTGCCCGTACCCGCGCCGTACCCCGAAGAGACGCAGGTCACATCCACCCCTGTCACAACCTGCCGGGCCGTTCCGTCAAGGAGGTGTAGTCATCGAAACGGCAAGGAGTTCACCATGGACGCCCGTCTGAACCTCTTCGAAAACTCGATCGCGACCAAGTTCCTGAGGCATGTCGTCTCGGCGGGCAAGGTGATCGCGGACTCGACGCTGCCGGCCACCACGCAGCACCTGGTCGAGATCCGTGCCAGCCAGATCAACGGCTGCGCCTTCTGCACCGACATGCACACCAAGGAGGCCGCCCACATCGGGGAGACCTCGACCCGCCTCAACCTGGTCGCCACCTGGCGCGAGGCCACGGTCTTCACCGACGCGGAGCGCGCCGCCCTGGAGCTGGCGGAACAGGGCACCCGCATCGCCGACGCGGCCGGTGGCGTCACGGACGAGGCATGGGCGAACGCGGCCAAGCACTACGACGAGGACCAGCTCGCCGCCCTGCTGTCGCTCATCGCCCTCATCAACGCCTTCAACCGGCTGAACGTCATCAACCAGCAGCCGGCCGGCGACTACAAGGTCGGCCAGTTCGGGTGACCGGCCGTTCGGGCGCACGCCCCGGCCCCCGGCGAGGGGTCCGGGGCGTGCGCCCGTTCCCGTCACTGCCGAAAGGAACACCGGCCGACTCCTGAAACAGGTGCGCGAAGACCGATGATTTTCTCGGCGATCCGCAGTCATATGGGCGATGGTTGGTGCAGCGCGGCCGCGAGGCGGTCCGACGGACACCGGCCGACCTGCCGCAAGCACACCGCACCACTTCGGGAGATCTCAGATGCGCACCCTGATCAGCACCGTCTTCGTCTCGCTCGACGGCGTCGTGGAGGCCCCGGGCGGGGAGCCCGGATACCGGAACTCGGGGTGGACCTTCAAGGACATGGAGTTCGTCCCGGAGGCGTTCGAGATCAAGGGCCGTGAGCAGGAGGAGGCCACCGCACTGCTGCTGGGCCGGGTCAGCTACCAGGCGTTCAGCCCGGTCTGGCCGGACATGCCGGAGTTCGCCGGCTACCGGCCGATGCCGAAGTACGTCGTCTCCACCACCTTCACCGAGGACGATCTGGTCTCCAACTGGGGCGAGACCACGATCCTGCGCTCGCTCGACGAGATCGCCGCCCTGAAGGAGACCGAGGGCGGCCCGATCATCGTCCACGGCAGCGCCACCCTCAACCGGAACCTCTCGGACGCCGGTCTGATCGACCGCTACCACCTGCTCGTCTTCCCCCTGCTGCTCGGTGCGGGCAAGCGCCTGTTCAGCGACACGGACAAGGACACCCAGAAGCTGCGGCTCGTCGAGCACGAGGCGTACTCCAACGGGCTGCAGAAGAACGTCTTCGACGTCGTCCGCTGACGTCCCGCCCGGCCCGGACCTCGGCTCGTGGCGGGCCCCGGCCCGCCGGAGTCATCCGCCGAGCGCGACCGGGCCGAGGTCGGACGGCAGTTGGCGCACGGCCAGCGCCACAGCCTCGTGCGCCGTGGCGAATCGGCCGAGGTCCTGACTGATGAATCCTCTGCCCACCCCGTACGTGCCGTCCTCGTTCGCGGTCAGACATGGTCCGACGATGGTCAGGTGCGGGCGGGTGGTGGTCGAGAAACGCAACACCCAGTGGCTCGTGAACGGGTAGAGGGCGCGCAGGGCCGGTTCGGCGTACGCCACCTCGACCAGGACCCGGTACCCCTCCTGCCAGGCACCCTGTTCCAGCTCCTCGGCCTCTTGGCGCATGCTCCGCCACTCGGACTCCGTCAGGCGTGCGGGATCGTGGTCGGGCACCTCGAACCGGCCGGTCAGGTGCACGAAGGGGGCCGCCCGGCGGATGTCGTCCAGGGGCGCCCCGTCGTGCCATGCCCGGGCCGCCCCGGCGATCTCCGCCAGGGCGTCCGTCCTGCCGTCGATCAGGGCCATGCCCTGGAACGGTTCCTCGCCACGGATCGACCACCGCCGTTCGTGCGCCCATGCGCTGATCCGCAGCGGCTCACGGTGCGGCAGGGTGCTCGTGACGGTCGCGTGGAGCAGCGGATCGGAGTCGGGGGACGTGACGGGTACGGCGTCGAGGCAGGATTCCGCCTCGGCCCGGAGCGCCGCGGCGAGGCTGCCGCGGGCCGCGACGTCGGGGTACAGGACAGCGGGATCAGGTGGAGTGGGCACGGCTCCCGATTGTGCCCGAATCGCTGGTGTCCCGAGGCGGCCCCGACGAATCGGCTCACGAGGAGACCGGCGGGCGGACTCCGGAGCCCGGGTCAGTCGAATGCCGGGCGCAACTCGTCGTGGATCGTCCGGAAATTCCGGGGGGTCATCTTCCAGCGCGTCTCGTCGGCATCGCGGACGACGCCCCTGTCGCACCGAACCGCCACCGGTTGGCACGGCGCGCGCCCGTCCGCCACAGCTCCTGGGCGTACTCGACCGGCAGATCGGGGTCGGCACCGGGCGGGAGGTCGAGCCCGATCGGGTCGCCCTGGCGGTAGCCGGAACGCGGCAGGGGCCCGGCACCGCGATGTGCTCGCGGTGCCGGGCCCCTGCTGATGGCGCGGTTCCTCAGGAAGACGTGCTGCGCGGGAAGGAGACCTCCACGCGCCGGTTCTTCTTCCGGCCCTCTTCCGTGCCGTTGTTGGCGATCGGGTACTGCTCGCCGTAACCACGGATCTCGAAACTGATGCCCGACCCGAGCTCCTTGACCAGCACCCCGTGCACGGCGTTGGCGCGCTGCTTGGACAGCACGTCGCCGTGGGCCGACGAGCCGAGGTTGTCGGTGAAGCCGAAGACGCGCACCTTGGTGGCGTTCTGCTTCTTGATCTCGGTGGCGATGGCCGCGATGCGGGAGTTGGCCGCGGGGCTCAGCTTGGCACTGTCCTTGCCGAAGAGGACCTCGGCCTGGAGCGCGAACTTGACGTTCGCGTTGGTGTCCTCACGACGCTCTTCGCCGCCTTCGTCCTCGATCACCTGGACGATGTCGAGGACCTTGGCGGGGGCGAGCGTGCCCCCCTCGGGCATCTTCAGGTCGGTGTCGTTGGGGTCGACCTTCACCGGCGGCACCGATGTCGCCTCCGTGCCCGGGGGAACGGAGGGGCCGTCGTCGGCAACGGCGTTGGATGCGCCGAGGACGCCGACACTCGCCACCAACAACGCGGTGGCGACGACATGGCTCGCCAGGTACGGCGGCCTACGACGAGTACGGATGTGGTTCACGTCCGCCTCACCCGGAGATCTTGAGCGACGTGGTGGCGAAGGTCGGCAACACGAAGTCGACCTCGGTCGTGGTGCTGGGCGGCGCCGGGAACTGCATGAACACGGGGGTCGAGCCGTTGGGCTGGAGCGGCAGGATGCCCGTGGTGCAGAGGCAACGGCCGTCCGTGTCCCTCAGAACGTAGTAACGCTTCTTCCCCGCCTTGTCGACCAGCGCGGCACCGGCCACCGAGTTGGGGTTCTTCTCGACGAGCAGTTCCTCGGAACCGGACCAACCGCTGGTGGGCTGGTTCATGTCGCTCCCGTTCTTGACCTCGCCCTGCACCGTGACGAAGCCACCGGAATCACGCTTCACCTGGTTGATGACCAGGGTGATCCCGCGTTGACCCCTGATTTCGGCGAGCTTCACATTCGGGTCCACGTTCTCCCCGGCAGCCGTGTCCTGCGGCTTCTCGTCCTCCTTGTCCCCGTCCGAGGACTTGGAAGGAACGGAGGAGGGCGACGAGCCGGCGTCATTGGACTTGTCGCCGCCGTCGTCGGTGCCGCAACCGGCGACGGCCAAGGCCATCGCAGCCGCCAGCGAGACGGCTGCCACAGCCCTTCGGGACCTGGTGGAGCGCCGAATGCTCATGGGTTCTGATTCCTTTACTCGTCGTTCGCCATCAATTGTCGACCAGGTGCACGTCGTAGAGGATCCTGCTCACCGTGGACCAGGGCGGAGGACTGGCCGGCGCGATCTGGAGGAAGTCGCTGCCGCACGTGAAGAAGAACATGTCCCGGATGCTGTCGTTGTTGTAGTCGACCGACTTCCAACTGCAGCGGAACTTGATGACGGCGGTGGCCTCTGCCTCCGCCTTCTCGTTCTTCGATCCGGGAAGTACCGGTGAGTCCACCGGCTTGTGTCCCCGAACCTTCACCTTGATCCGGTCTTCGTAGCCGCCAGGCATCGGAATGCAGCTCACGAGATCCGCCTTGTTGGCCGAAGCGAGCCCTGATGCTGCGGAGCAGCCGCCCACCGGGTGGGCATTGAGGTAGGCGTCGAGCAAGTCCTCGGGGAGCGAGGCGAGGAATCCGGCCTGGAACTCCTCGCGGGCCTGGCGTGCCGCGGCCAGAGCTGCCGCGTCCGCCGCCCCCTGGGCGCTGTTGCGCAAGGCTGCTGCCTTGCCGACGGCAAAGAATGCGAACACGAGGAAGAGCAGGCCCGCCACCATCACTACATAGATGGGGAAGGCCTGCCCTGCGTCTCGGCGTTTAGTGCCGGTCATCAGCCCGAGGTGATGGAGGACACCAGGCCCTGGATGCGGCTCGAGATCGCGCCACCGATACCCGTGGCCATGATCGCACCGATGATCGCCACGACCACCAGGATGATGCCCAGGTACTCGAACGCCGTCTGGCCGCGGTCCTTGGCCTCGTAGCGCTTCTGGATGGCGCTGACGGCGGTGTTGGCCCAGCCGTTGACGCGAACGGCGGTCTTCAGAGTGATGTTCGACATGGTGTTCCCCTCCGGGTTCGGCCGACCGGTAGTCGGCCGACTCGCAAGTTTCCTGGGTGTCGCCCGCGGTACCGGCTTCCTCCTGGCCGGTGCCGCTGGCGACATGAGAAACATACGGCGGCGCGCCCCGCTCGCCGGAGGGCCCCAGGGCCCATTCCCGGGCCCAAAGCGTCAGTTGGGTCTGCGGGACCGGCGCACCGCGCCAGGGCCCACGTCCCGTCGTACTCCCGTTCGCACTCCCGCGCTCAGCCACGGTGACCACCGGCCTCGCGCGCCCCTCGCCCCGCGGAGGGGGCCGTGCCGAGCCAGCGGGCGATGGCCTCGCTGCGGCTCGTGCTGTGCAACTTGGTGAAGATGCGGTTGATGTGGTTCTTGACCGTCTTCTCGCTGATGAAGCAGGTGGCGGCGATCTGCTGATTGCTCATGCCGGACGCGATCAGCTCCATGACCTCCACCTCCCGTGAACTCAGCCCGTACTGCTGCCTGTTGAGCGACGCACCCGGTTCCCCGGTCATGGAAGACTGTGCCACAACTGGTTGCAGATGCGAAAGACCTTGGGGTGCTCGAACAGGTCGCGGCGCAGGTGGAGCCGGTTCGGGCATGGGTGCGTGTGCAGGCGCACCGTGTTGCTGAACGGAACTCGGGGCGTGGCCGTCGTACCCGGGGCCCTGGTAGGGAACGCCGGTGGTCAGCGCCGTTCCGAGCCCCTCGGGGAGCGGTCGCGACTGCGGCCTCGGGCCCTGGCGCATGTGGGCGAGGAGGGCGTTGGCGGCGGTGGCGGTGAAGTGGGCGCGGCCGTCCTTCGTGTCGCGCACGGCCTGCACCAGCTGGTCGGCCGTGAACTCGCCGTGGACCAGGTAGCCGCCGGCGCCCAGGCGCAGTGCCTCGTGGACGATCTCGTTCTCGCGGCTGTAGGTCAGCATCATCACGGGTGCGACCTGCACGAGGTGGGGCAGCGCGGAGAGGCCGTCGACACCGGGCATCCGGACGTCGAGCAGGACGACGTCCGGGCGGTGCAGGACGGCCATGTCGTAGGCCTGACGGCCGTCCGTGGCCTCCGCGACGACTTCGATGTCCTCGCGGCCGGAGAGCAGGACGCCGAGGCCGGCCCGGACCACGGGGTTGTCGTCGGCGACGACGACCCGCAGGACGCCGGCCACCGGTCGGTTCAGTGCTGCCGGGAAGGGGGGCAGGGGCTCGGATGCCGCGGACTGCTGGGAAACGGGGAAGGCGTGGGAACCGGGTTCCGAGTCGAGCGGGGTGACGTGCGAGGACGTGTGCTGGGACGCGTGGTTCTGCGCGGCCCAGTTCTGGCCCGACGCGCGGGAAATGTCGTCCGGCATCTGCGACCTCCTCTCAAGGGTCTATGGGGGGTGAGGGTGGAGTACGGACGGTTCATGCGGTTCATGCGGCTTGCTCCGCGCCGGGGGCGGCGGTCAGAGCGGCGATCGGGAGTTCCAGGCGCACCTCGGTGCCCTTGGCCGCCTGGCCCTTCCCGATCCGGATGCGGGCGCCGATGGACGCGGCACGTTCGACCATGCCGACCAGACCGAAGTGTCCGGCGTGCCGGAGGTCGTCGAGCGTCGTGCCCGGTGGCAGGCCGCGCCCGTCGTCGTACACGCTGACGCGCAGGACGTCGCCCTTCACGCCTGCGAGCACGACGAGGTAGGTGGGTTGTGCGTGACGGTGGGCGTTCTCCATCGCCTCGGACGCGATGGTGAGCAGTTGGCGGGCGACGACCTGGGGGACGTGCGGTATCGGTACGTCGTTGAGGAGCCGGAAGGTGGCGGTGAGACCGTGCCGTCGGGTGAAGTCGTCGGCACGGGCCCTCAGTTCGCGTACGACGTCCACGCCGCCGTCGAGGCCGGACTCGCGACGCAGGTCGGAGAGGAGTTCCCGGGACTCGGCGGCGGCCCGGCGGGCGGAGCGGGCGACCAGTTCGGCCTGGTGCTTGACGGTGAGCGGGTCCATCCGGTCGGAGGAGGCCGCCAGGCCGTCGGCCGCCAGTGCCAGGCCGTGCAGGGTCTTGGCCACCGAATCGTGCATCTCCCGGGCGAGGCGGGTGCGCTCGCCCTCCACGGCCTCGTTGACGGCGAGGCGGGCCCTGGTCTCGGTGAGGGCCTGGCTCGCCGTCCCGAAGCGCAGGAGCAGGTTGCGCAGGGTGACGCCGACGGCGCCGGCTATGCAGCAGAAGCCCGGGAGCAGGATCGCCGTGGCGTCGGCGGGCTGGAGCTTCGGGTTGGTGTTGTACACGCCGAGGACGATGATGATCTGGAGGGCGGCGAAGACCGCCGCGCCGCGCCAGCCGTAGACGAGCCCGGCCAGCAGCGGGGTGCAGACGGTGACGTACGCGAGGGTGGACTCGGGGCTGGCCGTGATCAGCAGCAGGGCGCCGAAGAAGGCGTCGATGCCCAGCAGCCAGGGGTAGCGCAGCAGGACCGGGCCGAAGCGCTCCCAGTCACGGAACAGGACGTACGACCCCATGAACGTGACGAGGATGGCCGAGCCGATCAGCCATGAGGCCGGCCCCGCCGCGGTGTGGTTGATCGCGAACGGGGTGGCTATGGCGATCATGGCGAGCCGGAAGCCGAAGACCTGGCGGCACATCGCCTGGAGCGCGTTCAGCTGGATCGCGAACGCCGGCCGTGAGCCGGGATCGGCGATCGCCTGACGCACCTCGGCGTTCAGCCCGTTCTGGGCGCTGCCGAGCGGGAACGACATGAGCCTGCCACCTCCTTCCGACCTTCCTGCCCACCGTCCGCCTCGTCCACGTCATCCGCCTGCGAGGAACCCGAAGTCGATGTTGGCCCCGTAGACGAAGCCGACCGTCAGCAGCACCAGCGTTCCGGGCAGCAGGAACGTGGTGACGGCGAAGGTCGCCTTGGGGACGGCCCTGGCCGCCTTCCGGCGGGCGTTCTGGGCGTCCGTGCGCCGCATGTCGTTGGCGATCTGGATCAGCGTCTCGACGATCGGCGCACCGAGCTCCTCGCCCTGCTGGAGCGTGGTCACGAACATCGCGACCTGCTCGGAGTCGTTGCGCTTGCGCAGCTGATCGAACGCCTCACGACGACTGACGCCCATGTCCATCTGCCGCAGGGTGATGCGCAGTTCGTCGGCCCAGGGGCCTTCGTACTTCTCCGCCACGCGCCCCAGAGCCTGCCGGAAGCCGAGGCCGGCCGACACGACGACGGCGAGCACGTCGAGGAAGTCCGGAAGGGTCCGGTCGATGTGGTCGCGGCGGATGCGGACCGCGGACCAGAGGCCGACCTCGACCCAGAACATGCCGAAGGCGACCAGCAGCAGGGCCAGGAAGATCTGGCCGCGCATGAGCATGCTGAAGGCGCCGAGCGCGCCGAGGCCGCCGTAGACGGCGCGGCGTGCCGCGTAGCGGTCGATGGTCAGACCGCCCGGGTTGCCCGCCATGTCGATCTGGCGGCGCTTCTTGTTGACGGCCTTGGGGCCCATCATCCGCAGGACCGCGGGGGCCCAGCGCATGCCGAGACGGTCGATGCCGGAACCCACCGCGCTGGTGCGGGTGGAGCCGACCTCCAGCGCGATCGCGAGGTCGCCGGGAAGCTTCGCGTCGCGGCGGTACATGCGGATGCCGGCGATGGCGCCGTACACCGCGAGCCCCATGATGCCTGCGAGCACCAGATCCATGTTCGCCCCGCCCATCAGACGTCGATCTTGGACATGCGGCGGATCACGATGAATCCGATCGCGTACAGGACGATGGAGATGACCACCGCGGTCTGGCCGATGAAGGCGCCGGTCATCCGGTCGAGCGCGCCGGGCATGACCGCGTCCATCAGGAGCATGGTCCCCAGGCCGAACATCGGTACGGCGTAGGCGGTGACGGTGACCTGGGAGAGCTGGGTCTTGACCTCTCGGCGGGTCTCCTTGCGCTCCTCCAGCGTCTCGGTGAGGTTGCGCAGCGAGCTGACGACCGTACCACCGGCCCGGTTGGACAGCACGAGGGTGGTGACGAGGACGACGAGTTCGCGGGAGGGCAGCCGGTCGGTCAGCTCGCTCAGCGCGTCGTCGAGGGACTCGCCGACGGCGAGGCGCCGGGAGACCCGGGCCAGCTCCTCACCGGCCGGGTTCTCCATCTCGTCCGCCGCCATGCCGATCGAGGTGCGCAGGGCCAGGCCGGCCTGGGTGGCGTTGGCGAGGATGCGGGCGAGTTCGGGGAGCTGGTTGATGAAGCGCTCGGTGCGCTTGGTCCGCTGCCAGTTCAGGAAGGCGTTGGTGCCCCAGAGACCGATCAGGGCGGCGACCGGGCCGAAGAAGCTGGCGAGGAGCGACGAGGCGATCATCCAGAGCCCGGCCAGGGCGGCGAGCGCGTAGACGAAGAACTCGCCCGGGGTGAGCTCCAGGCCGGTGGCGGCCAGCTTGAGTTCGAGCTTCCGGCCCAGACCGATCTTGCGCAGCTTGGCGTCGAAGCCCCGGAAGCGGCGCCGCCGCCCGCCCTCCGGGATGTGTCCCGTGTGCGAGAGCCGGTCCACCAGGGCGTCGCGGTCGGCCTTGCCGCCGCTGTAGGCGTGCAGGCCCATCACGCCCGTGACGCCGGCCAGCAGCGTCACACCGATGGTGAGAAGAGGAAGATTCGTCATGGCGCGTTACCTAGTTGGCCTCTCGGGTGGCGAGCTGATCGGCGGATTCGGCGACTCCGAAGGCCTGCGGGATGGGCTGGCTGGCCATGTAGAGGCGTTCGGCGATCCTGCGCGGGATGGGGAGGTAGTTGAACTCGCCGTTGATCCGTCCCTCGGCGTCCATCGGCTGGGCGTCGAACTTGGCGACGGTCACGATGCGGTAGGGATCACGCCCGTGGGAGTCGAGGACGGCGATCTCGGTGATCTTTCGGGAACCGTCGGCGTGCCGGGTGAGCTGGACGATCACGTCGACGGCGCTGTTGATCTGGTCGTGCAGCGCCTCGAAGGGGATCTTGATCTCGGACATCGAGGCGAGGGTCTGCAGACGCATGAGCGCGTCCTCGGCGTTGTTGGCGTGGACCGTGGCGAGCGAGCCGTCGTGACCGGTCGACATCGCCTGGAGCATGTCGAGCGACTCGCCGCCACGGACCTCACCGACGACGATGCGGTCGGGACGCATACGCAGGGAGTTGCGGACCAGGTCACGGATGGTGATCTGGCCCTTGCCCTCGACGTTCGCCGGCCGGGACTCCAGCCGGATGACGTGGCTCTGCTGGAGCTGGAGCTCGGCGGAGTCCTCGATGGTGACGATGCGCTCGCTGTTGGGGATGAGCCCGGAGAGCGCGTTGAGGAGCGTCGTCTTCCCGGTACCGGTGGCCCCGGACACGATGACGTTCAGCTTCGCCTGGACGAACCCGGCCAGCAGGATCAGCATCTGGTCGTCGAGCGAGCCGACGTTGATCATTTCCTGGAGCGTGAAGGCCCTGGGGAACCGTCGGATGGTGAGCGTGGCACCGGTCAGCGACAGCGGCGGGATGATCACGTTGACACGCTCACCACTGGGCAGTCGCGCGTCGACCATGGGGTTCTGCTCGTCCACACGGCGGTTGACCGTCGACACGATGCGTTCGATGGTCTGCATGAGCTGCTCGTGCGAGCTGAAACGCATGGGCAGCTGCTCGACCTTGCCGCTGCGCTCCACGAAGATCTGGTCCGGCCCGTTCACCATGATCTCGGTGATGGACGCGTCCTCCAGGAGCGGTTCCAGGATGCCGAGGCCGAGGGCCTCGTCCACGACCCGGCGGATCAGCTGGGTGCGCTCGACCGTCGAGAGAACCGGCCCCTCACGGCTGATGATGTGGCTGAGCACGCGCTCCAGCCGGGCCCGCCGGTCCGCGGCGGCGAGCGAGGACATCTCCGCCAGGTCGATCTCTTCGAGCAGCTTGGCGCGGTAGACGGCCACCATGTGGCTGTCCTCCCGCGCCCCGCCGTTCTTCTCGGGGGCGCTCATGCGTGCCCGCAGGCTCATTGCGTAACTCCTCGTTCCGTCTTGCTTGTTGAGCCGCTGGAGAGATCGTGGAGCGGCGTGCCGCGGCCGTCAGGTGCGGGGCATCGTGGAGCTGCGCTCGGCGGTGCCCCAGATGTTGACGCCCGGAAGGATGTCGGGCACCTTGACGCGGGTCGTGCAGGTGATCTCTTGGCCGGAGCCACTCGTGCGGATGCGGGCCCGCTTGGCGGTCCAGCCGCTCATCGCGTCCTTGCCCGCCTCGACGTCGCAGCCGCCGCCGAGCGACATGCTGGCCGAACGCGCCGCCGCGCGGGCCCCCGTGCCCGCCTGGTTGGCGGCGTACGCGGCGAGGCCCGCCTGGATCGCGAGGAGGCCGCACAGGAGCATCAGGGGAATGAAGCCCAGGTACTCGATGGCGACCTGGCCGCGGTCGCGGCGGGTGGCCTTGGCGCCGGAGTCAGGAGTGTGCTTGCTCATCGTCGGTCCGCCTCCACCGGGAATGCGCCGTTGCCCTTGACCTCGAACGGCCAGTTGAGTACGCCGGGCACCAGGACGGGCACCTGGAGCTTGACCTCGGCCTTGTACATGCCGCCGGAGGTGCGGCACCTGGGGTTCTTCATCTCGTCCTCCCAGGCGTCCGGCAGGTTCTCCTTGGCCGCCTCCCGGCACGCCTGACCGCGCATGCTCTGCGCGATCGCTCCCGCGTGCGCGGCCTTGTCCGCGGAGTTGCCCGCCAGGGAGAACGTGTAGCCGATCAGCGCGCACTGCCAGAGCGCGATCATCAACAGGATGATCAGCGGTGTGACGCCCAGGAACTCGATCGCGGTCTGTCCCCGGTCGCGCCCGCGGCCCGACAGGCCACCGCGTACCGGTCCCCTCGCGGTATCTCGTTCCGGACCCCGTGCCGGGGAAGGGTCACCGTGCTGCCTTCCCCGTATCTCCGTGTCTCTCGTCTCGGTGATTGCCATTGGTCAACTTGCCCCCTAGGTCGTCGCCCGGTTCCGGGAGTCGCTGTCGCGCCGGCGCCCGATCGAGCCCCGGTCGTTCTTGAACTTCGCGTTGCTCTTCGCGCCGTTCTTTTCCGCCTTCTCAGGAACCTTGACGATGCCCAGCTCTCCCGCAAGGGCCCAGAGGGCCTGTTTGACCGTGCTCTTGGAATCGAGCTCGTGCAGTCGACCCGCGTCGACCACGCTCTGGAGTTCCTTGAAGTTCGCGGGGACGGCCGTGTCGGCCGTCCTGGTGCCGGTGATCTTCTCGATCAGCTGCGGCTGGATCTCGGTGTTGCGGATGAAGCGGTTGACGAGGGTGACCGTCTCCTCCGCCTTGCGGATCTGGAGCCGGTCCCACATCCGTACGACCCGCTTGGCGCCGCGCACCGCGATCACGTCGGGGGTGGTGACCAGCAGCGAGGTGTCCGCCATCTCGATGGCCGCCGCGTTGGCGCCGTTCAGCTGGCTACCGCAGTCGATCACCACGACCTCGTTGCGCGAGCGCAGGGCGCTGACGATCTGCCGGGCCGAGCGGTCGCTGACCTCCTCGGCGCTCTCCCCCTCGCTGGGGGCGAGCAGCAGCGACAGGCCGGTGTCGTGGCTGAACACGGCGTCGGCCAGGACGCGCGGCGAGATGTCGGTGATCGTCGACAGGTCGACGATGGAACGCCGGAACTGCACGTCGAGGTACGAGCCGATGTCACCGGCCTGGAGGTCCATGTCGACCAGGGCGACGGTGCGCCCGGACGCCTGGGCCGCCAGGGCCAGCTGCACGGCGGTGATGGTGGCGCCCACCCCGCCCTTGGCGCCGCTGACGGTGACGACCGTACCGCCGGGTCCGGTGAAGACGTCGTTGCCGGTGGACAGGTGGCGGCGCACCCCGACGGACCATTGGGCCGCGGATTGAACCCTGTTGGCCAGTTCTTCGTAACTGAGGGGGAGGGTGACGACGCCTCGTGCGCCCGACTCCATCGCGGACGAGAACAGACCGGGGGTGACATCGGCGGTGATCAGCACGACACCGATGGCGGGGAAGCGGAGGGAGACCTCCCGGATCAGTTCCAGTGCCGGCACCGGCCCGATCCGCTCGTGGACCAGGACGACCTCGGGCAGATCGTCGAGCGATTCGCCGGCGAGCCGGGCGAGGGTGTCGATGAGCTGCGTCGAGTCACTGACCGGGGCGGCCGGCTCCGCTTCGGGGAGCTGGCTGAGCAGGGTGCTGACGGATCTGGCCGCGTCGACGTCACCGACGGCCGGGAGGATCCTCGTGGTCATTCGATCCTCACTTGTCCTTGTCGAGCGTGTAGGTGCGGTCGCCCGGACGGATGGTGCTGTCGCTGCCGGAGGCCAGGAGCGCGAGGCGTACGTGCTCGGCGAAGGACTCGGCGTAGGCGATGCGCTGGGTGTCGAGGGTGTTGAGCGCGAAGGTGATCGGGACGGCCTCGGTGCCCATGTTGGTCTTGCTGCCGTCGGTGCGGGGCTCCAGGGCGGTCAGCTTGCCGACGTCCAGCACCTTGGCGTTGGAGACGATGACCTTCGACTGGGAGGGGTCGCCGTCGCGCTCACCGGCGAAGGTGGCGTAGATGTTGACGGTGGCGCCGGGGGTGATCTTGCCCGCGACACCGGTCGCGGCGTCGATCATGATGGCGATCTCCTGCTCCCCGGGCTGCAGTTCGGGGCGCCGCTGCATCATGTCGGACTGGAGCAGCGAGCCCTTGCGCAGCTGGGTGACGGCGATCTTGCCGTTGACCTCGGAGAGGTCGGTCACCGCGTTGGTGGACAGCCAGCGCTTGGGCATCGAGATCTTCTCGAACTGCCCGGCGGACAGAGCGGTGTAGGGGGCCACGTCGGACTTCAGCTGGTAGGCCGAGACCTCCGGCCCGACCTTGGAGTTGACATCGCTGATGACCGAGAGCACGCCGGCAAAGGCGCCGAAGGCGCACAGAACCGACAAAAGCAGGAGTATCACGCCACGGCGCTGACGGGAGTTCATGGGCCGGACAACCTCGTTCGATTCGGATGCTGGGGGCAGCGGACGGAAAGGCGTCTACGGAGGAAAGCGGAAGCGCTAGGACTGCGGTGGTGCGAGCGCTCCATGGCTGAGGACACCGGCTGGGTGCGTTCGGTTCTCGGCCGCGGGAAGCGGGGAGGAGCAGAACCCGCAGCGATCACCGATGAGTTCCATCCCGCACCAGTGGCAGTTCTCCCGGCGTACGGAGGAGACCAGCTGGTACAGGACGGAGAGGTCTGGCAGGTAGGCGGCGAATTCCACCAGTTTTCCGGTTCCCCACCAGGCGGAGGAAGCGGAGGGGAGCGTGGCCTCGTGGACGGACTGGACCTTCCACGCGGGCGCGAGGGTCTCCTTCACCCACTCGGACTGCGACTGCCCCTTGGCGGTCATCAGATGAGTGGCGAATTCGGGGCCGGTCGGGGGTTCCGTCTTCGGACCGACCTTGACGAGCTGCGGCTCGGGGGCCGCGACCACGGCGAACTGGGAGCCGGGCACCCAGGACTGGGCGTGCGTCCTGAGGTCGACCGGGACCCGGTCGAACTTGGCGACCGAGTGCAGCAGGGCGCCCGCGTGGATGTAGTGCGTCAGCAGCCGGGCGGCGGAGGCGACCACTCCCGGGCTGAAGTCGCAGATGGACAGCTGGCGCAGCTGCCGGACGAGCACGGCCACGCCCAGCGGCGGCAGGTCCACCTTCACCAGGGCGATGCGATCGCTCTCCAGGACCGCGCGGACGGAGTAGAGCCGACGTTCATGGGCGGACGAGATGCCGGTCGGGTAGACGGCGACGACATAGCCGTGCTGTTCGAGCAGCACGTGCATGTCACCGATGGCCATCTCCAGGGCCTGGGCATCCGGAGCCTGCAGCAGGGCGGCTGTCGGCGTCTGCTGATCGGTCGGAGGTAGTACCAGGTCAGCACTGGTCACTGCTATTGCGGTCGGCACGCTGTTCCCCGTTTCGGCTCCGGCCGACGCCGGTCATGACGTCGGCCGCAATCGCTCCTGCTCCGCGGTTCTGCCTCAGCACTTTATCCACGTCTTACCTGGCAGAGAACACTTTTCGGAGGCCAGTCCGACAACGTGTACGAGGCGCCCACGTAACGCCGCGGTGCTAAATCGGATCAAATCGAAAATCGTCAACTTCTGTACAACTGCGGAGGGTTACCGAGACACCTTCCGGTTACCCGACTCGGAAATTCATCGCCGCACGTCAGAGCGGTGAAGGGTGATTCACTACCCCCTCCGATGAGGGGTGGTTCGTCACTGTCCGGACACCCCCGGCACTTCACCCGCATGAGGTTGCGAGGCTGCAACAAAACGTCAATCCACAGCTGGGAACGGGCCACTCAGGGACACCTCCGGGGGTATTCACGGACCTCCGGAGGGACTGTTCCGGAGGGCCGAACAGACCCGCCCGCCACACCCCCTCGCCGCCAGAGGTCTTGACAACTCGATTGGTCTGGACCAGCTTTGTCGGCCAGCGGTGGCCACCGTTCCTCTACTCCGTCTCCCCTTCATCTGCCCGTCACCTCCCGGCCGTTCCGAAGTGCCGCCGGTCCACCCCGTCGGCCCATCCCCAGGCACCCCGGCAGGCATCCCCGACTCCCCACGGAGGCAGCAAGTGGAACCTTCCCCCGTCAACGGACGCAGAACCCGCAGGCGTTACCGCCGCCCGCTCGTCGGCGTCGCGACGGCCGTCCTCGCGGCCGGTGCGCTGACCGCCACGGGCATGGCGGGCAGCGCCGAGGCCGCCGACGTCAACGTCGCCAGGAACGCGGGCTTCGAGTCCGGGCTCGCCAACTGGTCCTGCACCGGCGGCACCGCCACCACCGTCTCCTCCCCGGTGCACGGCGGCACCTCCGCGCTCCAGGCCACCCCGACCGGCCAGGGCACCGCCCGGTGCACCCAGACCGTGTCCGTGAAGCCCGACTCGACGTACACGCTCAGCTCCTGGGTCCAGGGCGGTTACGCGTACCTCGGCGCGAGCGGCACCGGAACCACCGACGTGTCCACCTGGTCCCCCGGCTCCGGCAGCTGGACCCGGCTCACCACCAGCTTCAAAACCGGCCCGAACACCACCTCGGTCGACGTCTACACGCACGGCTGGTACGGCCAGGCCGCCTATCTGGTGGACGACGTGTCCGTCAGCGGCCCCGACGGCGGTGGCAGCACCGACCCCGATCCCGAGATCCCCGCGCCTCCCGCCGGTCTCGGCGTCGGCACGACCACGTCCACCTCCGTCGCCCTGTCCTGGAACGCGGTGCCCGGCGCGAGCAACTACACCGTCTACCGCAACGGTACGAAGGCGACCACGGCCACCGGCACCTCGGCGACGGTCACGGGGCTGACCGCCGACACCGAGTACCAGTTCTCGGTGACCGCCACCAACGCGGCCGGCGAGTCCGCCAAGTCCGCCTCCGTCAGCGCCCGCACCGCCAAGGAGGGCGGCGGCGAGCCCGGCCCCGGCCCCTCGGTGCCCAAGCACGCGGTGACCGGCTACTGGCAGAACTTCAACAACGGCGCGACGGTGCAGAAGCTCAGCGACGTGCCCGCGAACTACGACATCATCGCGGTCTCCTTCGCCGACGCCACGAACACCCCGGGCGCCGTCACCTTCAACCTGGACACCGCCGGCCTGAACGGCTACACCGTCGACCAGTTCAAGGCCGACATCAAGGCGAAGCAGGCGGCCGGGAAGAACGTCATCATCTCGGTCGGCGGCGAGAAGGGCACCGTCTCCGTCAACAGCGACGCCTCGGCGGCCAACTTCGCCAACTCGCTCCACTCGCTGATCCAGGAGTACGGCTTCAACGGCGTCGACATCGACCTGGAGAACGGCCTCAACTCCACGTACATGACGAAGGCGCTGCGCTCCCTGTCGCAGAAGGTGGGCTCCGGCCTCGTCATCACCATGGCCCCGCAGACCATCGACATGCAGTCGACCGCGGGCGAGTACTTCAAGACGGCGCTCAACATCAAGGACATCCTGACCGTCGTCAACATGCAGTACTACAACAGCGGCGCGATGCTCGGCTGCGACGGCAAGGTCTACTCGCAGGGCTCGGTGGACTTCCTCACCGCGCTGGCCTGCATCCAGCTGGAGGGCGGCCTCGCCCCGTCGCAGGTCGGTCTCGGCGTGCCCGCCTCGCCGAGCGCCGCGGGTGGCGGATACGTCGCCCCGTCGGTGGTGAACGCGGCCCTGGACTGCCTGGCCTCCGGCACCAACTGCGGTTCCTTCAAGCCCTCGAAGACGTACCCGGCCATCCGCGGTGCGATGACCTGGTCGACCGCCTGGGACGCCAAGTCGGGCAACGCCTGGTCGAACGCGGTGGGCCCGCACGTCCACGGCCTGCCGTAGCCACGGACCGGCCCCGTCCATGACCAGCAGCGCCGCCGCTCCCCCGGCGGCGCTGCTGCGTGTCGCGGGTCCGGCGCCCTCCGCGGCCGGCCCCGGGCAGGTCGCGGACCGGCAACGGAGTGCCGGGTACCTCCCGCGTTCCATGGCCGTTCGGGCACGCTCGTGGCACCGTTGAGGGGCGCGATGGCGGTGCGACGGGGGGAATGACATGGCCGCGGCACGGGTGCGGGCTCTGGACACGGACGACCCGGTGTTTCTCGGGCCGTATCGGCTGATCGGGCGGCTGGCGTCCGGCGGCATGGGACGGATCTATCTGGCCCGCGACGACGGACACGCCGGCCGGGGACTCGTCGCGGTGAAGACACTGCTGGCCGAGGGCCAGGTCAGCGATGTCGACCGGCGGCGCTTCGCCCGCGAGGTGAAACTCGCCCAGCGAATAAACAGCACATACACCGCGCGCGTGCGGGAAGCCGACCCCGACGCCGAACGCCCCTGGATGGCCATCGACTACATCCCCGCCCCCTCCCTCGCCGAACTCACCCGCACCTGCGGAGTACTGCCCGCCTCGGCAGTGCGATGGATCGCCGCCGGAACGGCCGAGGCCCTGACCACCCTCCACCACGAGGGCATCGTCCACCGCGACGTCAAACCACAAAACGTCCTGCTCCCCCTCGACGGCCCCCGCGTCATCGACTTCGGCATCTCCCACGCCAGCGACCTCACGCTCACCGGCCTCACCCTCGGCACCATCGCCTTCACCTCACCCGAACAAGCCCGCGGCGAACCATCGACCACCGCCTCCGACGTGTACTCACTGGGCGCGACGCTGTTCCTGCTCGCCACCGGACGCCCGCCCTACCCCGCGGACGGCGACACCCTGCGCCTGCTCGCCCGCGTCCAACGCGGCGAACTCCACCTCGACGGACTGCCCAAAGAACTCGCACCGACCATCCACCCCTGTCTCGCCACCGACCCCACCGAACGCCCCACACCCGCCCAACTGCTCGCCCGGTTCCGCAAGGACCAGACCGGCCTGCCCACCACCCGCAGCGGCACCCGCTGGCTGCCACCCCGCTGGACCACACTGATCGAGGAGTACGCGACCCGGGGCGAGGAACTCGCGAACACGCGCCCCGCGCGTCCTGCGGGCCCGACGGCTCCGGCCGCCGGTGACCGCACGGCCGTGGTGCCGCCGCCGCGCCCGACGCTGATCTACACGGAGGCGCGCAGGGCCCGCGCCGCCCGCGACCGCGCCCGCCGCGAGAACGCCCGCACCCGCCAGGAGCTCGCGGCGCTCGCGGAGTTGGCGGAGCGGCAGCGGGCCGAACAGGCCGAGCAGGAACGGGCGGAGCGCGAACGTGCCGAGGCCGCGCGCCGGGAGGCCCGGCAGCGGGAGGAACAGCGGGCCGAACGGGAGGCGCGGGCCGAGCGGGCGGCACGGGCCGAACGGGAAGCACGCGCGGAACGGGAGCGCGCCGAGGCCGCCCGCCAGGAAGCCGCGCGGGCGGTGCGGGCCGAACGGGCGGCACGCGCGGAACGGGCCGCGCGGGCCGAGCGGGCGGCGCGTGCGGAACAGGAGGCACGGGCCGAGCGGGAGCGGGGCGCGGCCGTTCGGGCGCGCCGTGCCGCCGCCGCGCCGAGCCCGGCCACCCGTTCGCCGTCGCCGTCCCGACCGGCCGGGTCCACGAACGGTTCCGGGGGCTGGAAGTGGCTGATCGTTCCGGTCGTCCTCGTCGGGCTCCTGTTCTGGCAGCCCTGGAACTCGACGGGGACGGACGGCGGCGGGTCCGCCTCCGACACCACCACGTCCGGCACCCTCACCTCCGGCAGCGGCCTCGACCCCCACTCCGACGGCGGGACCACGAATTCCACGGACGACTCGAACAGCGAGGACGGCGACACCGGCGACGAACCGTCGGAGACCCCCACGCCGACGCCGACACCCACGCCGACGCCCACCCCCGCTCCGGACGCCACCGACCGGGCCTTTCGCGCGGTACGCGCCGGTGACTGCCTCAACGTGTACAACGACGGGCACGGCAACATGAGCGCCAAGCGCCCGGTCCGGGTGAACTGCCGGTCCTGGAACGCCTACATGCACGTCAACCGGGTCACCTCCGGGCCCGGCGAGTCCAGCGGCTGCGACCAGGGGCAGGGCTTCACCTGGTGGCACAAGTCGGGTGCGGACGGGGTCGAGCGGACGCTCTGTCTGGACCGGGTGTTCCAGGTCGGCCAGTGCTTCCCCGCCCAGGTCCAGGGAGCCGTCAACGCCGACCTGACGGTGGTACTGGCCTGCAACTCGTCGACCGTCCCCCGGGCCGGCCAGTCGATCCTCCGGGTCACCGGGTACTACCGCTCGCCCTCGCCGGGCACCAAGTGGACGTGCCCGGCGGGGCGCGGGGAGCGGTTCTGGTACTGGCAGGTGAACAGGGGCCGGAGCATCGTCTGCGCCTCGGCGGCCTGACCCGGCCCGGTTCCCGGCCTTTCCGGGCGGAGCCCTGCCCGGAAAGGCCGGAGGGGGTGGTGTGCGGCCCTTGCGCAGCGCCGGGGCCGGAGAGGGCTACGCGGTGACGGGCGGCTCCTGGTCCTGGTCCCGTCGGCCCCGCTGCACCGGCTGCCCCGGAGGCTGCTCCTCGTCCCCCGCCCGGAGCGGTGGCTCGGCCCTCCTCAGGCGCAGCCACGCCTCGCGGGTTCGTCCCGCCGCGTCGAGAACGTCCGGGATCTGGTCGAGCAGCCCTTTCAGGCTGAACAGGACGATCGAGAGCACCCCGGCGACGGCGAGAACGGCAATGATGGTGGCGTCGTTCACGGTTCAAACCTTTCGGGAACGGGTTTGAACCGGGCACGCAGGGGCTCGATCCAAACCGGATGGGTTCGGGTCGAGACACCTGCGCCGACGCGGTACGCGGATGTTCTCGGGGGTGCGCCCCTCTCAGGGGCGCCGTGCGGCAAGGCTCAAAAATATATAAGTAAAAGTATGTGTATAAATCGCGCCATCCAAGCCGATTCACCTGCGCGTCTCGGGTGCCTCGCACCCCGGGCTCATCGGTTTTGGACGGTCCTGACGCCTCGATGAGACGATCAGGTTCGCGTGCATTTAAGTACGCACGAATTCAACTGAGCACGTATGACTACAACTGAGCATGTGTGACTTCAGTGGCCTTACCGCTTCCGACTGTACCACCGGCTCCGCGAAGTCAAATAGAACTCCGCCCCTCGGCACAGGAGTTGATGCACCCGACCGCCGACCGGGCCTCAACAGGGCACGCGCCGAAACCCCGTGGCAGGACCCGCCCGGGCGGCCCGGGCTGTCCCGGACCGTCCGCCCGCTGTCCCGGACAGCCCGGACCGTGGTTCCGCGAGGAGTTGCGTGCCACCGTGGTGGGGGCGCGGTGGTGCGACGGGGGGAATGACCATGGCCGGGACGCGGGTTCAGGCACTGAGCGGGGACGATCCGACGGCTCTCGGACCGTATCGGCTGATCGGGCGGCTGGCGTCCGGCGGCATGGGACGGATCTATCTGGCCCGCGACGACGGACACGCCGGCCGGGGACTCGTCGCGGTGAAGACACTGCTGGCCGAGGGGCAGGTCAGCGATGTCGACCGGCGGCGCTTCGCCCGCGAGGTGAAACTCGCCCAGCGAATAAACAGCACATACACCGCGCGCGTGCGGGAAGCCGATCCCGACGCCGAACGGCCCTGGATGGCCATCGACTACATCCCCGCCCCCTCCCTCGCCGAACTCACCCGCACCTGCGGAGTACTGCCCGCCTCGGCGGTGCGGTGGGCGGCGGCGGGCACGGCGGAGGCGCTGGTCACCCTGCACCGCGAGGGCATCGTCCACCGCGACGTCAAACCGCAGAACGTCCTGCTCCCGATCGACGGACCCCGGGTCATCGACTTCGGCATCTCGCACGCCGACGACCTCACCCGTACCAGCCTGACGCTGGGCACGATCGCCTTCACCTCGCCCGAGCAGGCCCGCGGCGAGGCGTCGACGGCGGCCTCGGACGTGTACTCGCTGGGCGCGACGCTGTTCCTGCTCGCCGCCGGACGCCCGCCCTACGCCGCGGACGGCGACACCCTGCGCCTGCTCGCCCGCGTCCAGCGCGGCGAACTCGACCTGGACGGACTGCCCAAGGAACTCGTACCGACCATCCGCCCCTGCCTGGCCGCCGACCCCGCCGAACGCCCCGCACCGGCCGAACTCCTCGCCCGGTTCCGCGAGGACCAGGCCGGGATGCCCACCACGCGCGGCGGGAACCGCTGGCTGCCGCCGCGCTGGACGGCACTGATCGAGGAGTACGCGGCCCAGGGCCGGGAGTTGGCCCGCGCGAACCGGATCGACCCGGACGGCCTGACGGTGGACCAGCGCACGAGCGTGGTGCCGCCGCCGGACCCCACCCGGATGTACACGGCGGAACGGCAACGGGAGCGCGCCGCGAAGGAGAAGGCCGAGAAAGCGAAAGCGGAGAAGGAGAAGGCAGAGAAGGAGCGGAACGCGCGGCGTGCCCGCGCCATGTCGTCCGCCCCGGACTCGGACTCGGGATCGGCCCGCCCCGGGCCCGAGCCCAAACCCGCGCCCGCGCCGACCCCCGCACCGGCGACGAAGAAGTCCTCCGGCGACAACTGGATGTTCATCCCGCTCGCCGCCCTCGTCCTCCTTTTCTTCTGGCGGCCCTGGGAAACGGACACCACCAGCACCTCGGCCACCGGCAGCACCTACGGCTCCACCGCGAACCGGAGCTGGACACCGACGCCGACGCCCACCCCGACCGCCGACGCCACGGACCGGGCGTTCCGGTTCATACGCAGCGGTCAATGCCTCAACGCCTACGCCGACGGGCACGGGAGCTGGAACTCCGCCGTGCCCGTCCCGGTCGACTGCGACTCCGCCAACGCGTACGTCTACGTCACCCGCGCCTACTCGACCGGTGGCACCCCCGACCCCTGCCCGTCGGGGAACGGCCGCGGCAAGTGGTACCACGCCGCGAACGACGACATGAACACGACCCTGTGCCTGACCCGTCAGTTCCGCAAGGGCCAGTGCTTCCCCGCCGACCTCGACGGCAACGGCAACGCCGACCTGCTGGTGGTCTGGAGCTGCAACGCCGACAAGGTGCCCGTCGCGGGCCAGTCGATCGCACAGATCACCGGCTACTACCGGGCGCCCAAGTCGTACCGCGGCCAGATCTGCCCGACGAACGGCGGGCAGCGCTACTGGTACTGGAAGGTGGACGACAACAAGAACATCATCTGCGTCGGCCGGGCCTGAGGCCGGAGGAGGGAAAGCCTGCTGGCCGGACCGGGAACGCCGACCGGCCCGACTCGGCACGCCCCGGCCCGACTCGACGCGGCACTAGATCACCAGGCTCAGCAGTGCCGCCACCGCGAAGCCCGCGACCGAGAGGACCGTCTCCAGGACCGTCCAGGACTTCAGGGTGTCGCGTTCGGAGATGCCGAAGTACTTCGACACCATCCAGAAACCGCCGTCGTTGACGTGCGAGGCGAAGATCGAGCCGGCCGAGATCGCCATGATGATCAGCGCCAGGTGGGCCTGCGAGAGGTCCTGTCCCTCGACCAGGGGGACGACGATGCCGGCGGTGGTGACGATGGCGACCGTCGCCGAGCCCTGGGCGACGCGCAGCACCACGGAGATCAGCCAGGCGAGCAGGATGACGGGCAGGCCCACGTCGTTGAAGGTGTCCGCGAGCGCGTTCGCGATGCCGCTGCCCTTGAGGACGGCGCCGAAGACCCCGCCCGCACCGACGACCAGCAGGATGTTGCCGACCGGCTTGAGGGAGGAGGTGGACACCGACTCCAGGGACTTGCGGGACCAGCCGCGCCGGATGCCGAGCAGGTAGTAGGCGAGCAGCAGCGCGATCGTCAGGGCGACGAAGGGGTTGCCGAAGAACTCGATGACCGAGCGCGGGGTGGAGGGGTCCAGCGCGATGGAGGAGAACGTCGCGGCGAGGATCAGCACCAGCGGGGTGCCGATGATCGTGAGCACGGTGGTGAGCGCGACCGGTTCCTCGCGCGGGGTGACCCCGGCGGCCCGCTGTTCGGCGGCGACCGCGGCCTTCGCCTCCTCGGCGGCCTCGACCATGTCCTGCGGGACCGCGACGAAGATCCGCTTCCCGATCCAGGCGGCGTAGCCCCAGGCGGCGAGGACGGACGGGATGCCGACGACGGCGCCCATCAGGATGACCCAGCCGAGGGAGACCTGGAAGAGTCCGGCGGCGGCGACCGGGCCGGGGTGCGGCGGCAGGAACGCGTGGGTCATGGAGAGGCCCGCCAGCAGCGGCATCGCGTAGAGCAGGATCGACTTGCCGGATCGTTTGGCGGCGGCGTAGACGATCGGCGCGAGGACGAAGATGCCGACGTCGAAGAAGACCGGGATGCCGAAGATGAGGCCGGTCAGTCCCATGGCGAGCGGGGCCCGCTTCTCGCCGAAGAGGTTCAGCAGGCGGGAGCTCAGCACCTCGGCCCCGCCGGAGACCTCCAGGATCGCGCCGAGCATCGTGCCGAGGCCGATGATGATGGCGACGTGGCCGAGGATGCCGCCCATGCCGGACTCGATGACGGAGACGGCGGCGGACTTCTGGATCGTGCCGAAGAGTTCCGTGACGGAGAGGCCGGCGCCGAGGCCGACGGCTATGGAGACGGCCAGCAGCGCGACGAACGGCTGCAGCCTGACCTTGATGATCAGGAAGAGGAGGAGCGCGATGCCGAGGGCGGCGACGGTCAGCAGGCCGGCGGTGCCGTCGACGAGCAGGAGGAGACCACCGGTGTGGGGTGGCGTCTCGACCGGTTGTGGGGAAGCGGCGAGCAACATGGGCAACTCCGTGTTCGGAGACGGCTTTTGGGTGCGGCGGGGCGCGGCACGGCGCTTTCGTGGGGTGAAGCGCCGTGCCGTGCGCGAGGGGGAGGCGGGGCGAGGGCGGCAAGGGGACCGGTCGGAGGGACCTGATCGACCTGACCGGTCCGACCGGTCCGAGGGACCCGATGGGTCGGATCAGC
Source organism: Streptomyces sp. NPDC002669 (assembly GCF_042889165.1). Classification (NCBI taxonomy): domain Bacteria; kingdom Bacillati; phylum Actinomycetota; class Actinomycetes; order Kitasatosporales; family Streptomycetaceae; genus Streptomyces; species Streptomyces sp. NPDC002669. Next base: position 115,416 of record NZ_JBIAQQ010000018.1, read on the forward strand.
CGAGGACCGCGAGGGCGTCGATCTCGATGAGCAGCCCCTTGGGGAGGCCGACGTAGACCGTGGTGCGGGCGGCGGGGGGCTGCGTCAGGTTCTGCTCGGCGAAGTAGGCGTTGTAGATCTCGTTCATCTCGGCGAAGTGGTCCACGTCCGTGAGGTAGACGCGCATCATCATCACGTCGTCCCAGCTCGCGCCGCCCTCCTCCAGGATCGCCTTGACGTTGGCGAAGGTCTGGAGGGTCTGCTCGCGCAGGGTCGGGCCGGCGGGGGTCGGGGCCCGGCCCTCGACGGCGGGCAGGAAGCCGACCTGGCCGGCGACCTGGAGGATGTTCCCCTTCTTCACCCCGTGCGAGAACTTCGCGGGGGGCGTGGTGTGGGTGCTCGGGGTGAGGGCGATCTTCTCGGTCATGGCTGTTCAGACTTTCTTGGGTCGGTTGTCGGTACCGGAGTACTCCCGGCTGACGGTTTCGGCGGTGCGCCGCACCAGGGGGAGCAGGGTGAGGAGTTCCTCGGCCGTGACGACGACGTTGGGCGCGGAGACCGACATCGCTGCGACGACCCGCCCGTCCGCCCCCCGGATGGGGGCGCCGATGCAGTTGATGGACTCCTCGTGGCCGCCGAGGTCGGTGGCCCAGCCCTGTTCGCGGACGACGGCGAGCTCCTTGAGGAAGGCACCGGCGTTCGGGGTCGAACGGGACGTGTACATGGGGTAGTCGAGCTTCTCGGCGACGGCGCGCCGCTCGGGCTCGGTGAGGTCGGCGAGCAGCAGTTTCGCCACGGCGGCGACGGTGATCGCGACGGGCTTGCCGATCCGCGAGTACATCCGGACCGGGTAGCGGCTCTCGACCTTGTCGATGTAGAGGACCTCCTGCTCCTCGTACACCGCGAGGTGGACGGTGTGACCGCAGTTCTCGTTGAGTTCGACGAGGTGGGGGTGGGCGATCTCCCGTACATCGAGGTTCTCGACGGCCTCCTGCGCCAGGGCGAAGAGCCGGGCGCCGAGGCGGTAGCGCTGGTCCTGCTGGCGGTAGACGAGTCCGTGCTCGTGGAGCGTGCGGAGCAGGCGCAGCGCGGTGGACTTGTGGACGTCGAGCCGCTCGGCGACCTGCCCGAGGTCGGCGGGTCCCCGGGCGAGCAGCGGCAGGATGCTCAGCGCCCGGTCGACGGTCTGACTCATGTCGTACGTACCTCCTGGTCCTCCCCCGTCCAGCCGGGGCCGAGACGAAGTCTCCCCCAGGCCCCGTCGTCCAGGGCGGCAAGGGCGTCGGCGTGCGCGCGGGCCGGCGGATCGGTGAGGTCGCCGGGGACGGTGAGGACGGCGGCGGCCATGAGGTGGCCGTGCCGGACCCGGTCGCGCACCGGCAGGCCGCGGAGGGTGGCGGAGAGGAACCCGGCGGCGAAGGCGTCACCGGCGCCGACGGGGGCGACGACGTCGACCCGGAGCGCGGGGACGTCGGTGACGGCGTCGGTGCGGGCGCCGGAGCCGTGGTCGGTACGGGAATCGGAGCCGTGGTCGCTACGGGTGCCGGATTCGGAGCCGGCGGGGGAATCGGTCCCCCCGGTGCGGGAGGAGAGGGGGCGCGAGAAGACGGTGGCGCCCTCCGGTCCCCGCTTCACGACCAGTACCTCCGGCTCCGGCAGGGCCGCGCGGATCGCCTCGGCCCCCCGCACGCCCCATGCCTCCTCCGCCTCGTCCTCGCCGACGAAGACGAGGTCGGCGCCGCGCGCCAGGTCGAGCAGGACGGACGGCTCCGCCCCGTCCCGCCACAGGCCCGGCCGGTGGTTGACGTCGAAGGAGACGAGCGGGCGGCCGGGCCGGGGGGCGGTCAGGTCGCGCAGCAGGGCCAGGCAGTCGGCGGAGAGCGCGGCGGTGATGCCGGACAGGTGCAGGACCCGGCCGGCGAGCAGCGCCTCGTACGGGACGTTGTCCGGGGACATCGCGGAGGCGGCGGACCCGGCCCGGTAGTAGGCGACCTCGTGCACGTCGGCGGCCCGGTCCGTGGCCGTGCGGAAGTAGATCCCGGTGGGCCGCGCCGGGTCGCGCCGCACGGCGGAGGTGTCCACCCCGTATCCGGCGATCGCCTCGACGAGGTGGTCCCCGAAGCCGTCCGCGCCGACCCGGCTCACCCAGGCCGCCCGGTGCCCGGCGGCGGCCAGCGCACAGGCGACGTTGGACTCGGCGCCCCCGATGCCGCGGCCGAAGGAGGGCACGTCGGCGAGGCGTCCGGGCTGCGACGGCAGGAACGTCACCATGGACTCACCGAGGCACACGACTTCGGCGGCCGTGACGGCGTCGGCGGTCCTGGCCGGGGTTCCGGACACTCGGGGGCTCCTCGCGGGTTCGGTGGTTCGGTTCGGGGCACGGTGGGCAGTGGCCCGGGGCGCGGCGGTGGTGTCCGCCATTGACCCGGCGTCGGCTCGGATGTTAGACAGCGTTAAGCGATATACGCAATGGGTGTTGCACATGATGCAACGACTACTTCGATCGAGGAGGCCCCCTTGGCCGCCGACCGTTACGTGGCCGGACTCGCCGACGAGCCGGTCGACCACCGCTTCAAGGCGCTGCCGCCCGACGCGGAGGGCCTGACCGTGGGCGCCCTCGCCGCCGAGCGGCGCGACCTCTTCACGGGCGGCTTCACCACCCCGGTGCTCGCCCTGTCCGCCGAGTCGGTCGAGCACAACCTCGCCCTCCTGGAGACGTACGCGGAGCGCCACGGGCTCGCCTTCGCCCCGCACGGCAAGACCTCCATGGCCCCGCAGCTCTTCGCCCGCCAGCTGGAGCGCGGCGCCTGGGGCATCACCGCGGCGGTGCCGCACCAGGCACGGGTCTACCGGGCGTACGGGATCGGGCGGATCTTCCTCGCCAACGAACTGGTCGACGCGGCCGCCCTGCGCTGGCTGGCCGGCGAGCTGGACGCCGACCCGGAGTTCCGCTTCGTCTGCTACGTCGACTCGGTGCGCGGCGTCGAGCTGATGGACGAGGCGCTGCGGGCGGCGGGCGCCTCCCGCCCCGTCGACGTCGTCGTGGAGCTGGGCGCGGGCGAGGGCGCGCGCACCGGCGCCCGCACCGAGGCCGAGTGCGCGGCGGTCGCCGACGCGGTGGCCGCGACCGGGACGCTGCGGCTGGTGGGCGTGGCCGGTTACGAGGGCGAGGTGCCGGCCGCGTCCGGCGAGCGGGTGCGCCAGTGGCTGCACCGGCTGGTCGCGCTGGCCGTCGACCTCGACCGGGCGGGGCGGTTCGCGGACGTGACGGCGGCCGGCGGGGACATCGTGATCAGCGCGGGCGGCAGCGCCTGGTTCGACGCGGTGGCGGACGTGTTCGCGCAGATCCCGAAGCTCTCCGCGCCGGTGCTGAAGCTGCTGCGCTCGGGGGCGTACGTCTCGCACGACGACGGCCACTACCGCCACCTCACCCCGTTCAACCGCGTCCCCGAGGAGGGAGCCCTGCAACCCGCCTTCCGGCTGTGGGCGCAGGTGGTCTCCCGCCCCTCCCCCGAGCAGGCGTTCCTGAACGCGGGCAAGCGGGACGCGGCGTACGACCTCGACCTCCCCGAGGCACAGGTCGTGCGCTCCGGCCGCGACGGCACGGTACGGCCCGCGACCGGCATCACGGTCAGCGGACTGTCGGACCAGCACACCTGGGTGCGCACGGGGCCGGGGGCGGAGCTGGAGGTCGGCGACTGGGTGGGGATGGGGCTGTCCCACCCGTGCACGAGCTTCGACAAGTGGCAGCTGATTCCGCTGGTCGCGGAGGACGGGACGGTCGTCGACTTCATCCGCACGTTCTTCTGACCCCGCCGGGGCCGAGGACCCGCCCCGGCCCCCCGCCCCCCGGTCGCCGGAGGGGCCGCATTCCCCCGCTCCCCGCACGTCGGAAGGACCGGGTTCCGCCAGTCGTCAGGAGCCGCTCCATGGACCTCGTCATCCGCAACGCCCACGTCGTCGACGGCACCGGCAGCCCCGGCCGCCGGGCCGACGTGGCCATCGCCGGCGGCCGGATCGCCGTGATCCATCCCGAGGGCGCCCCCGGCCCGCGCCCCGCCGCCCGCCGCGTCCTCGACGCCGACGGCCTCGTGCTCTCCCCCGGCTTCGTCGACATGCACGCGCACAGCGACCTCGCGCTGCTCCGCGACCCGGACCACGGCGCGAAGGCCGCGCAGGGCGTCACCCTCGAAGTCCTCGGCCAGGACGGGCTGTCGTACGCGCCGGTCGACGACCGGACGCTCGCCGAGGTCCGGCGCTCCATCGCCGGCTGGAACGGCGACGGCGACGACATCGACTTCGATTGGCGCACGGTCGGCGAGTACCTCGACCGGCTGGACCGCGGCCCCGACGGCCGCGGCATCGCGGTCAACGCCGCCTACCTGATTCCGCAGGGCACGGTCCGGATGTACGCGATGGGCTGGGAGGACCGCCCCGCCACCGGCGCCGAACTGGCCCGGATGAGGGAACTCGTCGCCCGGGGCATGGCGGAGGGCGCGGTCGGCATGTCCTCCGGGCTCACGTACACCCCCGGCATGTACGCGGACGACGCCGAACTCACCGAACTGTGCCGGGTGGTGGCCGAGTACGGCGGCTACTACTGCCCGCACCACCGCTCGTACGGGGCGGGCGCGCTCGAAGCGTACGAGGAAATGGTGCGGCTCACCCGGAACGCGGGCTGCGCCCTCCACCTCGCCCACGCCACCATGAACTTCGGAGTGAACGAGGGCCGGGCGCCCGAACTGCTCGCCCTGCTCGACGACGCCCTCGACGCGGGCGCGGACATCTCCCTCGACACCTACCCGTACACCCCCGGCTGCACGACCCTCGTCGCGATGCTGCCGAGCTGGGCGGGCGAGGGCGGGCCGGACGCGGTGCTCGCCCGCCTCGCGGACGACGCGACGGCCGAGCGCGTCCGACACCACCTGGAGGTGGTGGGCTCGGACGGCTGCCACGGGGTGCCAATCGAGTGGGACACCATCGAGATCTCGGGCGTCGGCGCGCCCCATCTGGGCGAGTACGTGGGCCGTACGGTGGCGGACTCGGCGAGGGCCCGCGGCGAGGCGCCCTGGGCGACCGCCCGCAGGCTGCTCGTCGAGGACCGGCTCGGCTCGACGATCCTCCAGCACGTGGGCCACGAGGAGAACGTGCGGCAGATCATGCGCCACCGGGTGCACACCGGCGGCAGCGACGGCATCCTCCAGGGCGACAAGCCGCACCCGCGCGCCTACGGCACGTTCCCCCAGTACCTCGGGCGGTACGTCAGGGAGTTGGGCATCCTCACCCTGGAGGAGTGCGTCGCCCACCTCACCTCGCGCCCGGCGAGGCGGCTGCGGCTGACCGACCGCGGGTACGTCCGCGAGGGCTACCGGGCCGACCTGGTGCTCCTCGACCCGGCGACGGTGGCGGCGGGCTCGACCTTCGAGGAGCCGCGCACCCTGCCGGTCGGGATCCCGCACGTACTGATCGACGGCCGGTTCGTCATCGAGGACGGCCGCCGCACCCAGGTCCTCGCGGGCCGGGCCGTACGGGGGGCGGGGCGCACCCGGAACGCCCCGTGAGCCCCCTCCCCCTCGTCTACTCCGCCGCCCGCTCCCCCGCCCAGGCCAGGTCCTCCTCGGTCGGGGCATCGTCCTGGGTGAGGCTGCGGCGCCAGTAGCCGCTGAACTCCACGGCCCCGCGGTCCATGCCGCGCTCCTCGACCAGGTGGCGGCGCAGGGCCCGCACCGCCGACGCCTCACCGGCCAGCCACGCGGCCCCGGCCCCGGCGGGCAGCGGGGTGTCCCGCACCGCGTCCGGCAGCGACCCGCCCCGGTCCCGGTGCACCCACCGGACGGTCACGTCGCCGGGCGAGTCGAGCGGCACCTCCTCCGCCGCGTCGGCCACCTCGACCCGGACCAGCGCCCGCGCCCCCGCCGGCAGGGCCTCCAGGATCGTCCCGATCGCGGGCAGCGCCGTCTCGTCCCCGGCCAGCAGCAGCCAGTCGGCGGCGGGCAGCGGACGGGCGTACGCGGACGACGGGCCGACCATGCCGAGCACGTCGCCGGGGCGGGCTCGCCGGCCCCAGCGGGCGGCCGGTCCCTCCTCGCCGTGGAGCACGAAGTCGACCGTCATCAGGCCGGAGCCGGGGTCGTACCCGCGGACGGTGAAGCTCCGCATCAGCGGACGCTCGGGCTCCGGGATCGCCAGGTACGCCTCGTACCAGCGCATGCCGTACGTGTCGTCGGCGTCCGGCTCCGGCAGCCGGGGGACGTCCTGCCCTTCCCGCGGGAAGCAGAGCTTCATCTGCTGGTCCGGCCGGTCCTCCATGAGCCCGGCCAGCGCGTCCCCGGCGAAGGCGACGCGCGCCGTGCGCGGGGTGACCCGCTCCACGCCCACGACTCGTACGTACGACACCGCCAACGCCTGCCCCATCGCGGATCCCACCCTCTCCGGCTGATACTTTACAGCGTAAGGAATTACCCGGGGGAAGTTACTTTACGGCGTAAGGAGTCGCAAGTGGTGGTCTTTGCCGGGCAGGGCGACGCCCGCCGGTCGATGTCCCTGCTGTGGCGTGCGGACCGGCCGGAGGAACGGGACCGGCGCCCCGGCCCCCGGCCCGCGCTGAGCGTCGACGCGATCGTGGCCGCCGCCGTCGCCGTCGCGGACGAGAAGGGCATGGCCGCGCTCTCGATGCGGGCGGTGGGCGAGCGGCTGGGCCGTACGGCGATGGCGCTCTACACCCACGTCCCCGGCAAGGACGAACTGCTGGACCTGATGTACGACGCCGTCCACGCCGAACTGCCCGCCCACTACCCGGACACCGGCAACTGGCGCGCGGGGCTCACCGACTGGGCACGGGACACCCTCGCGTTCCAGTTGCGCCACCCCTGGGTGCTCCGGGTCTCCCAGGCCCGCCCGGTCCTCGGCCCGCACGAGTACGCGGCACTGGACACCCTGGTGGGCCTGTTGAACCGGACCGGGCTCGACGCGGCCGTGCTGCGGCGCCTGGTCGGGACGCTGTCCCACTTCGTCCGGGGCTGTGCCGGGACGGCCGCCGAGGCGCGGCAGGCCGCGGCGGCGACGGGCGAGCCGGACGAGGAGTGGTGGTTCGCCCGCTCGGCGCTGCTGGGCGAGGTGGCGCCCGACTTCGCGGAGCGCTACCCGAGCCTGAGCGCGATGGAGCACGCCTCCGCCCCGCAGCCCCCGGACCCGTCCCCGGCGGATGTGCCGTACCTGGAGCGCGAGGCGCGAAGGACGTTCGAGGCGGGGCTCGACGTGCTGCTGGACGGGATCGAGGCGGCGGTCCGCCGCGCCGGGGCGCACTGAGCACGGCGGGGCGGGGCGCACTCAGGCCGCACGGGCACGCGAATGCGCGGGTGCGTGGGGACGTGGGCGCGCGCGGCGGAAACGCGACCGCCGCGACACCCCGTCGGGCATCGCGGCGGTCACACACGTACGTTCACCCACGGACCTTCACGTGCGGGCGGTCACGCCCGGACGTTCGTCCGTTCACGGCTTGGGCAGTTCGCATCCCGGCCGGTCGAGGTCGAACTTGTTGCCGGCACCGATGCACGGCACGAGACCATAGGTCTGCTGGGCGTAGTTGATGCCCTCGCGCACCGTCACATTGCCGCTCTCGTCGACCTCGCACGGGTTGTTGTCCGCGCACTCCAGGCCGTCCTCGTTGCCGGTGTTGTTGACGGCGACGACCTTGCCGGTCGCGTTGTCGATCACCGGGGAGCCGGACGTGCCGCCGATGGTCTGGCAGGCGGAGGTGTAGCGGACCGAGTCCTTCCAGGTCCACGCCCCCTCCTTGAGGCGGTAGACGAAGCCGTCGACGTTGCAGGCGTACGTGCGCTTCCAGTAGCCGGACACGACCGTGATCGCGGTGCCCTGGACCGGGTGCGCGGCGTTGAGCTCCAGCGCCTTGATGCCGTAGGTGCTCTCGATCTGGGCGTAGGTGCGGGTGAGCTGGTACACCGATATGTCGGTGTCGGTCATCGTCCCGTACGAGATCTTGCTCGCGCGCAGGGTGCCGACGCCGCTGCCCGAGGCGTTCAGCAGGGTGAAGCTCCGGGTGGACGGCTGGTCGACCACGACCTCGCCCGGCCCGGGGAATCCCGTCTCCATGCAGTGCCCGTTGGAGAGCACGAGCGCGGGGTCACCGGGCTGGGAGTCGGGCGTGCGGACGACGGAGCCGGAACAGTTGCTCAGCGCCACGGTTCCGGCGAAGTTGACCGCCTTGGGCACGGCCTTCTCCTTGACCGTGCCGGGCGACGTCGTTCCATGGGCGGTGGCCGCGGTCGCCGGGGCGACACCCGCTCCGAGGAGCAGAACGGCGAACAGCGCACCGACGAGAGGCTTTTTCATGTGGGGGTCCCCTCCAGGCGGATGTGCAGGGTCCGATTGGCCCCTGCAACCGAAGTTCCTTCGGTTTTGACATGCGCATGTTTGCGTACTGGAGGGGGCCCCACAAGGGGCGGTTTCCGGCCATCCTCGAACTGTCGCGCCCGGCCCCGGGAACGGCGCCGGCTCCCGGTCCCGGTCTCAGGAGGCGGCCGGTTCCACCGGTATCCAGAGTTCCGCCTCGGCCCGCGCACCGTCCGGCGAGAGCCTGGTGCGCAGGATCTCGGGACCGGGCCGGCTCCGGTACGGGTTGGACGGGAACCACTGGGTGAACACGTCCCGCCACAGGTACTGGAGCGCCTGCGGGAAGGGGCCGGAGTTCTCGAACACGGCCCAGGCCCCCGCCGGGACCACCAGCGCGTCCAGGTCGTCGGGAACCTCCGCACCGGTCACCACGCCGTGGTAGTAGTCGAGTTCGGTCCCCTCCGCCCGGCTCTCGTCGAGCTTGTCGCTCACCCCGACGATGCCTTCCGGCTGCTGGTCGGACAGGGCCGCGATGCGCCCCGTCGTCTCCTTGCCGATGCTCCGGATGAACTCGGCGATGGCCGGATTCATCCCCTCGTGCACCAAGGGGACCCTCGCCCTCTTGCCGACCACACGGAACTCCCCCTTCTCCACGATCCGGTACCGCATGCTGCTGCTCCCTTCGACCACGAGGCGGAAGGACATCCGGGGCTGCGAGCGCAGTGCCGCACCGACCCGCCGGGCCTCGCCCGGACCGACGCCGTGCATGGCCCGGAACGCCCGCGCGAACGCCTCCCCCGAGGAGTAGCCGTACCGGACGGCGATCTCCAGCAGCGTCCGCTCCCCCGTGAGCACCTCGGCCCCCGCGAGCGTCAGCCGCCTGCGCCGGACGTACTCCGACAGCGGCATCCCGGCCAGCGCGGAGAACATCCGCCGGAAGTGGTACTCCGACGTCATGGCGATCCGCGCCAGCTCGGTCACCTCGATCCGCCGGTCGAGCCGGCCCTCGATGTGTTCCATGGCCTGGTTCAGCCGCTCCAGCACCCCGGACTCCTTCCCTTGCGGGTCACCACGGTAGGAACGGCGCACCCGCTCCGACCCGACATCCTGTGCCCGGTGCGGTCGGGTCGGGCCCGGGGGTGCGCCGCGCCGGACCTGCGTCCCGGGGAGCAGGGCTTCTCCGCCCCGGGACGGAGGCGGCCGGACCCCGGGCCTTGCGAAGGCGCGGAGACCCCCCCGCCTCCGCACCCGCACGCCCCCGGTCAGGCCGCGTGCGCCTCGAACCAGAGGGAGTCGAGATCATGGCCGGGCGTGAGACGCACATCAGCATCCAGAGCGGCCGCGAGGCTCCGGAGAAGTTCGATCGTCGGCGCTGTCCCGCCCTCCTCGATGCACTCGATGTCGTCCTCCTCCATGCCGGTGCGTTCGGCCAGATCGGCCACGCTGAGCCCGAGCGCGGTTCGACGGTCGTAGAGAGCCTTGCCGAAAACCAGGGCCTCTCGAATGGCGATCCGTTCCGGATCGTCCGTCCCGGCATCCGAGGGAGTCCAGCGACTGTGCTGTCCGACCATCACGCCTTCCTCTCATACGTCGCGGTCACCGGTTCATGATGCGTGCTTTCGCAGACTTTCTGGGCGCGCACGGCACGGTCGATCTGCCCCTGCTCGTGTTGCCTGGTCTTGCGGAACACCGTCAGCAGCACAATGGTGCGCGCCGGGGTGATCCAGTAGGTCACCCGAGGCGCCACGTCTCGGAGCCTGAGCCGGAGCTCCCAGACCGGCCCTTCGAGGTGGTCGGCCCAAGGACCCCCCAACTCCGGCCCGAGGGCGGCAAGTATCCCCGCCACTTCATCGACCCTCTTGAAGTCGTGGTCGCTCAGGCCCTCCAGCCACGTGCGCACCTCCGGCTCGATCTCGAAGTCGTACGGGTTGTTCATACGACGCCCAACCCGGCGACGAGCCCCCGTGTCACGCCCTCACGACCACGAACGCCCGGCCACGTGGCCCATCTCACCCGTCCGTGTTCGTCACGTCCCCGTTCCACCCCATTCGAAGCCCCGCCCCCGCCCCCGCCCGGCGTTCCCACGGTCCGGGGCGGGGGGAGGCATGGCTATGGAAGATGCGTCCGGGGGACCGCACCACCCGGGTGGGGCACCCCGGCGGGAAAGCCCCGGCGGCGCGCGGGGCACGGTCGTAAGCTCCCGGACATGCAGGTCATCCAGTCCACGAAGCTCGCCAACGTCTGTTACGAAATCCGGGGCCCCGTCCTGGAGGAAGCGATGCGGCTGGAGGCAGCCGGTCACCGCATCCTCAAGCTGAACACCGGCAACCCCGCCGCGTTCGGCTTCGAGTGCCCGCCCGAAATCCTTGAGGACATCCTGCGCAACCTCGCCGGGGCGCACGGCTACGGCGACGCGAAGGGCCTGCTGTCCGCGCGGCGGGCGGTGGTGCAGCACTACCAGACCAAGGACATCGAGCTCGACGTCGAGGACGTCTACCTGGGCAACGGCGTGTCCGAGCTGATCCAGATGTCGATGCAGGCGCTGCTCGACGACGGCGACGAGGTGCTCGTACCCGCCCCGGACTACCCGCTGTGGACCGCCTCGGTGTCGCTGGCCGGCGGCACGGCCGTGCACTACCGGTGCGACGAGCAGTCCGACTGGATGCCGGACCTCGCCGACATCGAGCGGAAGATCACCGACCGCACCAAGGCGCTGGTGATCATCAACCCGAACAATCCGACGGGCGCGGTGTACGACGAGGAGATGCTGCGCGGGCTGACCGAGATCGCCCGGCGCCACAACCTGGTCGTCTGCTCCGACGAGATCTACGACCGGATCCTGTACGACGGCGCGGTCCACGTCCCGACCGCGACCATCGCGCCCGATCTGATGGTGCTCACCTTCAACGGGCTCTCCAAGAACTACCGGGTGGCCGGCTACCGATCGGGCTGGCTGGCCGTCTGCGGCCCGAAGGCGCACGCCTCCTCGTACATCGAGGGGCTGACGATCCTCGCCAACATGCGGCTCTGCGCCAACATGCCCTCGCAGCACGCCGTGGCCACCGCGCTCGGCGGGCGGCAGTCGATCGACGACCTGGTCCTGCCGGGCGGGCGGATGCTGGAGCAGCGCGACACCGCGTACGAGCTGCTGACCCGGATCCCGGGCGTGACCTGCGTGAAGCCGAAGGGGGCCCTGTACCTCTTCCCGCGCCTGGACCCCAAGGTCTACAAGATCAAGGACGACCGGCAGATGGTCCTCGACCTGCTGCGGGCCGAGAAGATCATGGTGGTGCACGGCACCGGGTTCAACTGGCCGGAGCCCGATCACTTCCGGGTCGTGACGCTGCCCTCGACCGAGGACCTGACGGACGCGGTCCACCGGATCGCCCACTTCCTGGACGGATACGGCCAGCCCTGACGACCGGCCCCGGGACGCCCCTGTGCCGGGCCCGCCCTGTGCCGGGCCGGTCCGGCTCCGGGCCCGTGGGCAGTTTTTTGGATCGATCGTAGACAACTTTAGACTTAATCCAATGTAGGATGGTTCCACAGCAACACCAGGAGGCCATCCATGTACGAACCGATCCGCACCAAATCGGTCCACACACCGGCCGACCACGCCGACGACTTCCCGCATCGTTCCCGCGAGGAGGAGCTGGACATCCAGCTCGCCGGGCACCTGGCCGCACTTCTCGCGGTCACCGACGAGCTGGGCCTCGGCGAGGCGGGCGACCGCATCGCCGAACAGGTCGCCAGGCTGCGCGGCGCCCCGCCCGCCCGGCACGCCGGCCGGACCGAGGCGCCCGCACCCGCGCTGCACCGTCGCGCCCACGCCCTCGCGGGCCGTGCGCTGGTGGTGGCCGCGTCCCGCGCCGACACCGCCGCGGCGATCCTCGCGGCCGAGCGCATGGACGCCCACGCGGCGGCCACCGCCGCACCCGCCGCCACCACGCGGCTGGTCGGCGCCCACTGACGGCCCCGGTCCGCGCGCCGTCGAGGCGCGTGGACCGGGCGCCACCCAATTGCCGCACACGACCGGCCGCGCAGCCCCGGGCCGGCCCCGGTCAGGCGTTCACGAGTTGCCTCGAACCCAGCTTCTGCCGGGCGAATTCGAGGTTGCCGACCACCCGGTCGTGGTGCTCGGGAGGCACCTTGCCGCTCTTGAGGAGGCGTTGGCCGCAGCGCTCCGACTCCTCGTAGTTCCCGGTCCAGTAAGCGGCTACGGCGAGTTCGTCGAGCGAGCACCAGTCGTACCACTCGAACTCGACGAACAGAATGTCTTCCGGGTACGGGATCTGCGCCGCTTGCTGCGCGAACATGTGAGCAAGTGGCCAGCGTTGGCCGTTCGTACGGCAGTAGCGCGCGAGTTCACCGAGCGCTTCGGCGCGAGAAGGACGGCTTTCGTGCGCGCGGAGGTAGCGGTCGATCACCTCGGCCGACGGCCTGCCGAGCTCTGCCGCAAGCCGTGCGGCGTAGAGGTGGGAACAGAAGACTTCCTCTGCGAAGCCTCCCATGCCTGCCCTGCGGTCGTAGGCGGCGAGTGACCTCTTCGGCTCTCCGGCGTCCCGCCAGCTCTGGGCGAGATAGAAGACGTAGCGGGAGTTGTCGGGTTCCTTGATCAGACCCTGTTGAAGGACCTTGGCGTCGCGCAGGTACTTCTTCCGCGTTCCTTCTCCTCTCAGGCGTGCGCCGCCGCCCACCGAGAGGATGTTGGCGCCTTCGAATGTCCCGAGGGTGTACGGCGTTCCGCAGTCGATGTACTCGTGCAGGACGCCGACATAGCGCCAGGGCAACCGGGTCGAGACCAGAGCGGGGCGCCAGTGGATGATGGGTCCGTCGTGCAGTGCGACTCGGTAGGCGTCGTGGGTCAGCTCCGGCATGCGGAAGCCGGGCTCCACCTCCATCTCGTCGTCGGCGTCGATGAACAGCAGATAGTCCGCCTCGGCACGCGCCAGGTCGATCGCCTCGCTGCGGCTCCCGTCGTATCCCTTCCAAGGACTTTCGTGCAGGGTGCCGGGCAGATCGCTGAAGACGTCACGGATGACGTCCTGGGTGCCGTCGGTCGATCCCGTGTCCAGGATGACCCACGTGTCGATCAGAGGGCGCACGGATTCGAGGCAGCGTCCGATGACCGGAGCCTCGTTCTTGACGATCATGTTCAGGCAGACCGTTGGTTTCACGGGTCACCTCCAACTCGGTGAGGCGGAAAGGCCGACGACGCGACGTCAGCTCGGACGCTTGAGCAGTACGAAGCCCTGTTCTTTGCTCACGGTGAGATACCCCTGTGCCCGCGCGGCGCCCAGGGCCTGGTGTTCCTGAAAGGCGTTCAGCGGCCACCGTCGGCTGAGCGGCACCTTGGTGTCCACCATGATCCACTGAGGGTCGGGACGGCTGTCGGGCCAGCCGTAGAGGCTGGCACTCGTACGGTTCGTGAGCTGGGGCACGAGCTCATTGGACGCCTGCACCGTGGCGCCGTCAGGAATCCGGTCCATCAGACGGTGGGCTACAGCGATGCGGGGATCGTCCCGCCAGGTGGCCGGCTGGACCAGCTGCCAGAACGGATACTGCGGAAGGACCAGGAGTGTGACCGCGGCGGAGCCGGCGAGGTACCGGCGCAGGCTGCTCCTGCTCGGGTTCCGTCGGACCAGGGCGTCGACGAAGGCGGCGAAGACGATTGGCATCAGAGAGAGCGAATAGTGGTAGGCGGTGCCCCAGTGGGTGCTGAGCTCCGAGGCAGCCCGCCACATCAGGGTCGGCACCGCGATCCACATCAACGGGGACCGCAGGGCCAGGAACAGGGTCGGGGCCAGCACGAGCAGGAGCGTCGTGATCTTGGTCTCGGGGGTGATGAGACCGATCGTGCTCTTGTACAGCAGATCCGTCAGCCCGCCCTCGCCGCCTTCCGAGCCGTTCAGGAAGCCCCAGTAGTCGTAGGACCCGCTCGGACTGAAGGCCGGCAGAATGACCATCGTCGCCAGCAGCGCTCCGGCCAGGCCGACTGCGGCGGTCGTGATCCCGAGCTTGCGGTCGCCGCGCCAGGCGACGACGAGGCCGATCACGACCACGGTGAGCCCGAGGTCCTCCTTCACCAGCAGCAGGGGCAGAGCCCAGCAGACCGCGGCACGCATCCGGCCCGTCGCGAGAGCGGTGAGCGAGCACGCGAGGAGGGGGACGGCGAAGGCCCATTCATGGAAGTCGGAGCCGACCCCGCTCGCGAGACCCCAGGAGAGGCCGTAGCAGACCCCGATGACCGCGGCGGCGGGGGAGCCCAGCGCCCGGCGCGCCCAGAAGGTCAGGGGCAGAACGCTCGCGGCGATCAGTGCCGCCTGCACCACGAGCAGGGCCATCGCCGAGGGCCACAGCCAGTAGACGGGTACCACCAGGATCAGAATGGGAGAGAAGTGGTCTCCCAGGATGGGAAAGTCCGGCCCCTTGACCTCGGAGACGGGCAGGTGCCCATGTGCGTAGGAGCGGACGACCTGTTCGAAGATTCCCAGGTCGAAACCGTGGGAGAGCATGCGCTGATGGATGCGCAAGGACAACGTCGCGTACGTGAAGAACAGTGCTCCCGACAGGGCCCAGATCCACCACGGGCTGTCGGAGCGGCTCCCCCGAGACGGCTCGGCCACCGACCCTTCGTCCACGGTCGATTTTTGTTGCACCGGGAGCATGGAACTTTCGGCGGGTGGGGCTTGCATGACCTGTCCCTTCCGGAAAACTGACCCTGAGGACCTCAAAACGCCAGCACCCTTCGAGGGCCGGCCCTGAGCCGCCATATACGTGCGCGGAATACCCCGAACAGCGGCACACCTGAGGCTGGATGGAATCACCCGCGCTTCTCGCGAGAAGCATTGACCGATGCCTGTCGCACCGTTACCGAATTGATGACAACGTCCTTCTTCGGCCTTCCGTCGGCGGATCCGTCCCGAGTCCCGTTGCCAGCGATCTCCTTCAGTACACCCAATCCGCTCACGACTTTCCCGAAGGGAGTCCATTCGGACGACATGGGGAAATCAGGATCGGCATAGCTGATGAAGAACTGACTGCCGTTCCTGCCGGGAGCCGCCTTGGACATCGCCAAGGTGCCGGCCGAGTATTCGGCTCCATCCAGATTTTCATCCTGGAAGAAATATCCCGGATCTGCCGCACCCCTCCCCTCGGGGTCACCGCAGTCCAGCACGTAGATCCCCCGGGTCGTGACGCGGTGACACGTGCTGCCGTCGTAATACCCCTTCCGCGCCAGGAAGGAGAAGGAGTTGGTGGTGCAGGGCGCCTTGTCGGTCAGGGCCTCAAAGGTGACGGTTCCCCGGTTGGTCACGATTTCTGCCGTATAGGGCCGAGCAGCGGCCGATTCATTGAAAGTGGGAATTCCCACGGGCTTTACACCATTGGTGAGTTTGTATGAGCAGACGGCCGACACCTTCACATCGACGTCGTTTCCCGTCAGGGAGACCGCCGCCCATGTCAGACCTGAACACGTCGCAGTTGCGGCGAGCGCGACCATCGCCACCTCGGCCACGCGCTTCCTGACCCCGGTGAAGAAATTCATCTTTCCTTGTAAATCCCTGGCGGACATCCGAGCCTCGATTTGGCAAGTGAGAGCTGATGAAGCATGCAGAGCGTATCCATCCGTCCGGGCATCAGCCACACCGACACTCATCCGGAACTAAAGCCACTACGAGGCCACATGGCCCGAACCTTCCGGGCTCATTCTCTTTCGGCCTCTCCCGCATTCTGCCGATCGCCTGAATATCTGGTGCGCCTCACCCGCTTTCTTGCGCATGCGCCCGAGTGTTGCGTCGGAGGCTCTGTATGCCTCGTCGAGACCACTCCATTCGGTTCCCCAAGGAGCAAACTCATGAGTCCTGAGAACAGGACCCCCTCACGTCTTGGCCCGGTGCCCCGCGGTCGCAGGTGGCTGGCCAGCGGCGCAGTGGCAACGCTGGGCCTCGTCATGCTGGGCTTTTCCAGCCCCACGGTGGCAGGGGCCCAGAGCATCTTCTCTCCGGGCGAGATGAACCGGCCTGTGCTTATGGGCGGTGACAAGTGCGAGAAGCAGAAGGACAAGCACGACAAAAACGAGTGCTGCGACAACCACAAGAACAAGTACGACAGGGACAAGTGCAAGGAGGAGAAGGGCAAGCGCGGACCCACCGGGCCCACCGGACCGACGGGGCCGCGCGGTGCCACGGGACCGACCGGCCCCACCGGACCCACCGGCGCTCCGGGTGAGAACGGCGGGAACGGAGCCACCGGAGCCACGGGACCGACCGGCCCCACCGGACCCACCGGACCCACCGGAGCGACCGGAGCCACCGGAGCCGCTGGGCCGTGCATCTCCATCGACTCCTTCCAGACCGCCAACGAGAGAGAAGTCAAGGCCGTGCTGGCCCCCGACGGGACCCCGTTCGGGGCTTCTGTGGACTTCAACACGACCCCGTCGTACACGTGGCAGCCCCTCCCCAACGGCGCCGGATCCGGCTTCCCGGACAACCCCTGTGGCATCGCGATCACCACGCACGCCAACTCCGTCAGGTTCGAGGTGGTCACCACCGACGGGGATGTCTTCGACCTCGAATGCCCGACGGTCATGGGCGAACCTTCGACGTTCAATTGCGCCGGCCAGACATGGACACCGGCCAATCCGCAGCCGCCCCTCGCGATCCGGACCGGCGAGCCGCCGCTCGCGAGCGAGGAGCCGATGACCGAGAGTCAGCAGTCCAGCTACCTGGACGCGATGGATGAGCTGCTGAACAGCCTCGGCTTCAACAGGGGGATGAAGCCCAGCACGCAGGACGCAATCGAGAAGGGACTCTCGAAGAGCCAGATGCGGTCCTGACCTCGTCAGGATCCCTCTGAAGTGTGCCGTGCCCCGGATCGCCGCGGGCACGGCACACGTGTGTGCGCCGTACGGCGCAGCCCAAGTTCCACCTGTGACCGGATCGCCGGGGAGAATCGGCCGCCCCCGTTGCGTACTGGGATACTCACTTCACCTGCCGTCCACCCGACTCCGCCTGGAATGTGGGGTTCCGGGAGCAGGCTTCGGGTGTGAGACGCATCGTGGGAATCATCCTGGCGGTGCTGCTGATCGGCGGAGTGGCAGCAGCCGTCGCAGCAGGACGCGCCGGCAAGGACACGAGCACGGCAACGAAGACCGTGCGTGGAGTGATCGGGTCGGAGAAGGCCGAGTTCTTCGCCGATCCCGACGTGGTGAAGGCCCTCGCCGCCAAGGGGCTCACCGTCAAGGCGGAGACGTCCGGGTCGTGGGCCATGGACCAGTTCCCCCTCAAGGGTTACGACTTCGCCTTCCCCGGCTCGAAGGCCCCGGCCGACGAGCTCCGGCGCAAGTCCCCCGTCAAGGGCGGACCGATCAGGCCGTTCTACTCGCCGCTCGTCGTCGTCGCGCACCGCGCCGCCGCCCAGGTGCTGGCGGACAACGGGCTCGCGACGCTGGGCGGGAAGTCCAGCGGCAAACTGCTCATGAAGCCGTACCTCGACGCCGCGCGGGCGGACCGGACCTGGCAGCGGCTCAGGGGCGCCGACCGGCACGCCGAGCTGTCCGGGACGGTGTTCATCACCAGCACCGACCCCGTCTCGTCCAACTCCGGCGCGCTCTACCTCGCCGCCGCCTCCTATGTCGCCGACGGCGGCCGGGTCGCCGCGGACGAGACCGCGGTCGACCGCACCGCTCCCCTGCTGAAGAAGCTGATCCGGGTCCAGGGCGCGCAGCAGACCAGCTCCGACGCCCCGTTCCGCGACTTCATCAGCGGGGTCGGCAACCCGCTCGTCCTGGTCTACGAGTCGCAGGTCGCCTCGTTGCTGATGCAGGGTCAGGAGACCGGGGACCTGGTGCTCCTCTACCCCGACACCACCGTGTCCAGCGACCACACCCTCGTACCGCTGACCGGCACCGGCCGGCGGCTCGGCGAGCTGCTCTCCTCCGATCCGCGCCTGCGCGAGCTGGCCGTGCGGCACGGCTTCCGGCCCCAGGGCGCCGCGGCCGAGTTCACCGCCGCCACCGCCGGCCACACCGACTACATCGACCAGAAGCTGACCGGCGTCCGTCAGGCGCCCGTGCCCACCGCCGCGGTGCTGCGCGCGATGGCCCGGCGGACCCTCGGCTGAGGGTCCGCCGGGCGACCGTGCCCGACCTGCGGCCACCCGGCGGACCCCGCCCCGTACGCCTTCCCGCCCTCCCGTTCCTGGAGACCCGCTCATGGCCGAAGAACCGCAACCGATCACCCTCGCCCCGCCCGGCGACGCCCCGCCGCTCGTCCTCACCCCGCCGGAGCCGGTCGCCCCGGTCCGCACCGAGCAGGCCGCCGGTCTCGTGCCGGTCGACGAGTCGGTGCGCACGGAGATGACCCGCCGCGCCGCCGAGTACGTCGGCGGTCTCGCCGGCCTGGACGCCCGGTCGCCCGAGTTCACCACCCGGATCGGGGAGATCGCCGCCCTGGGGCAGGGCGACATCCGCAGCGCCGCCCAGCAGTCCAACCGGATGCTGGACCGCACCGTCCGTTCGCTGTCCGCGTCCGGAAAGGGTTCCGGGAACGGCTCCGGGGGCGGCGACGCCCAGGCCCGGGTCGGCTCCTCCCTGGTCGAACTGCGCCGCACCGTCGAGGACCTCGACCCGCGCGACGCCCCCGCCAGGGGCGCGCGCCGGCTGCTGTCCCGGCTGCCGGGCGGCAACCGGCTGCGCGACCACGTCGCCGCGTACGCGTCGGCCCAGTCCACCCTGAACCGGATCGTGGGCTCGCTGCGCGGCGGCCAGGACGAACTGCGCCGCGACAACGCCGCCCTGCACACCGAGCGCACCCGGCTCTGGGAGACCATGGGCAAGCTCCAGGAGTACGTGGTCCTCACCGAGGCACTGGACGGCGCCGTCGAGCAGCGCATCGCCGCGGCCACCGACCCGGCGCAGGCGGACGCGCTCCGCGCCGACGTCCTCTTCCCCGTGCGGCAGAAGCACCAGGACCTGCTGACCCAGCTCGCGGTCTGCGCCCAGGGCTACCTCGCGATGGACGTGGTGCGCCGCAACAACGACGAGCTCATCAGGGGCGTCGACCGGGCCGCGACCACCACCGTCTCCGCCCTGCGGATCGCCGTGATGCTGGCCTCGGCGCTGGAGAGCCAGCGCAAGGTGACCGAGCAGGTCCAGGTGTTGCGCTCCACGACCGAGGACCTGATCCGCGGCAACGCGGAGATGCTCGCCGGGCAGAGCGGCGAGATCCAGCGCATCGCCGCCGACCCGGCGGTGGGGGCGGAGACGCTGCGCACCGCGTTCCAGCAGATCTACCGGACGCTCGACGCCATCGACACGTACAAGGTGCAGGCCACCGAGTCGATGGCCGCGACCGTGGAGTCGCTGACCGCCGAACTCCGGCAGGCCGGCGCCCACCTGGAGCGCAGCCGGTCGGCGGGGGTGCTGGAGGGCGGTGGTCCCGCATGACGAACCGCCCCCGCAGGAGGCTGCGGAGACTGAGACGCCGGGTGACCCGTTCGCTCGTCGCGCTGCTGTCCGCCGCCGTGCTCGCCCCCCTCGCCGCGTGCTCCGCCCCGGACACCGGCGCGTCCGGCTCCTCCGGCGGATCCGGGCGGGACGACGGCCGGCCCCGGGCCGGCACGCTGCGCGTCCTCGCCTCCAGCGAACTCTCCGACATGGAACCGCTGTTGGCGAAGGCCCGGCAGGCCACCGGGATCACCGTGCGCCCCACCTGGACCGGCACGCTGGACGCCGTCGAGCGGCTCGCCTCCGGGAAGGCGGACGGGGCGTACGACGCGGTGTGGCTGTCGTCCAACGACTATCTGCGGCTGCGCCCGGAGGCGGCGCGGCGCATCACGTCGGAGACCCCGTTGATGACGTCGCCGGTCGCGCTCGGGATCCGTCCGGCGACCGTGCGACGACTGGGCTGGCGGCCCTCGGACGTGACCTGGTCGCAGGTGCACCGGGCGGTCGCCGAGGGCCGGCTGACGTACGGGATGACCGACCCGGCCCGTTCCAACTCCGGTTTCTCCGCGCTCGTCTCGGTCGCCTCCGGGCTCTCCGGCGCCCAGTCCGCGCTGAGTGACGCCGATGTGCGCGGCGCGAGCGGGAAGCTGAAGGAGTTCTTCGGCGGGCAGCGGCTGACGTCCGGTTCCTCGGGCTGGCTGGCCACCGCGTACACCCGGCGCGGCAACGTGGACGCGCTGATCAACTACGAGTCCGTGCTGCTGTCCCTGAACCGCGACGGCCGCACCGGACTGACCGTGATCCGCCCCCGCGACGGGGTGGTGACGGCCGACTACCCGCTCAGCACGCTCGCCGACGCCTCCCCCGACGCGAAGGACGCGGTGCGCGTCCTGACGGCGTACTTCCGCACCCCCGACGCGCAGCGGGGGCTGACCCGGGAGACCTTCCGGCGCCCGGTCGTGCCCTCGGTGCGGCCCGCGGCGCCGCTCGCCGCCGACGCGCGGCGCGAACTGCCCTTCCCCGGCTCGCGTTCGGTGGCCGACGGGCTGCTCCACAGTTACGAGAACAAGCTGCGGCGCCCCTCGCGCACCGTGTACGTGCTGGACACGTCCGGCTCGATGAAGGGGGACCGGCTGAAGCGGCTGAAGGCGGCACTGACCGGGCTGACCGGGGACTTCCGGGAGCGGGAGGAGGTCACGCTGCTGCCGTTCGGCTCGTCGGTGAAGCAGGTGCGCACGCACACCGTCGACCCGGCCGACCCGCGGCGCGGAGCGGCCGCGATCGAGGCGGACACCGCCGCCCTGACGGCGGGCGGCGAGACGGCGATCTATTCGAGCCTGAAGTCGGCCTACGAGCGGATCGGCGGCGGCAGCGATTCGGCGTTCACCTCGATCGTGCTGATGACGGACGGCGAGAACACGACGGGCGACACGGCCGAGGGGTTCGCCTCCTACTACCGGTCGCTGCCGGCCGCGCACCGGGTCACCCCGGTCTTCCCGATCGTCTTCGGCGACTCGGACCGCGGCGAGCTGGACCGGATCGCCGGGCTGACCGGTGGCCGGCTCTTCGACGCGACCGGGGACCGGGGACCGGGTTCCCTGGACGGGGCCTTCGAGGAGATCCGTGGCTACCAGTAGATCCCGGCGCGGCCCGGCCGGGGCGCCCGGCGGCGGGTCTTCCGGCAGCCGTGGCGGGACTTCCGGCGGCGGGTCCTCCGGCGGCGGGCCGGCGAAC
Organism: Streptomyces sp. NPDC002669; assembly: GCF_042889165.1. NCBI lineage: Bacteria > Bacillati > Actinomycetota > Actinomycetes > Kitasatosporales > Streptomycetaceae > Streptomyces > Streptomyces sp. NPDC002669. The sequence continues at coordinate 136,927 of NZ_JBIAQQ010000018.1, forward strand.
CGGGTGCTGGCCTATGTCGAGTCGCGGAAGAACCTCGTTGGGAGCGCCTGCGGGATCGCCGGTCTCGTCCTCACCTTCACCGGACTCGCGGGGACGTACTGGCCGGTGGTGGTCGCCGGGCTGTACGGGGCGGGCGCCCTGATCGCCCCGCCCGAGCGGCCGCCCGCCCCGGAGTTCCCGGACACCTCGTCACGCCTGGACGCGCTGCGGGACGACTTCGGGACGCTGCGGGCCTACCTGGACGAGGTGGAGCTGCCGCCCGCCGCGTCCGGCCGGCTCGCCGAGCTGACCGGACTCCTCGACGGGCTGCTGGCCCCCGGCTGGGTGTCCGAGGCCCTGGCCGCCGACCCGGAGGGCGTCCACGCCCTGTCCCGCGCCGTGCACCAGGACATCCCGGAGTCGGTCGACACCTTCGTACGGACCCGTTGGTGGACGCGGATCACGCCCGGCACGGAGCCGCCCGAACGCCATCTGGAACAGCAGCTGACGCTGCTGCACCGGGAGACGGAGGCGCTCGCCGCCGGGCTGCGGGAGGCCGAGGCGCGGCGGCAGCAGATCCACACCCGCTATCTGGAGGACCGGGGCCGGAACGGGTAGCACCCGTCCCGGCCCCGGGGCGGGCTTCGTCAGCGGCGGACCCGTACCGTCGCCGACGCCGTCGATCCGCTGTGCAGGTCGTCGCCCGCGTAGCCGATCTCGTACGTCACCTCTCCGGTGGCCCGGGGCAGGTCGTTGACGGTGAAGGTGCCGTCGGCGGCGACGGCGGCCGAGGTCAGCGTGCCGGTGCCCTTCCGGTCGGTGCGCACCACGGACAGCGTGATCCCGGCGGGCAGCGCCCTGCCCTGCCCGGTCAGGGTGCCGGTGATGGTCAGGCCGACGCTCTTGGTCGCCTCCGCCGGGGCCCGGAGCGCGAGGGCGGTCGGGGCCTTGTCGACGGTGACGGCGAGCGTGACGTCCTCGGCCGGGCGGTGGGTGACGTCGCCGGTGAAGGAGACGGTGTAGGTGGCGTCGCCGACCAGGGACGGGACGTCGAGGACGGTGAACGAGCCGTCGGCCTCGACCTCGACGGCGGCGAGCCTGCGGTCGCCGTTCGCGTCGTGCCGCACCGCCGTCACCCTGGCCGGTTCGGCGGGGGCGGGTCCGTCCAGCTCCAGCCGGCCCCTGATCCCGACCGGTTCGCCGACGACGGGGCGGCCCGGCGTGGTGGAGAGGCCGCCGGTGAACCGGGAGTCGTACTGGGCGGCCGGGGGCTGGATGACGTGCAGCCAGTACTCGGTGCCGGCGGTGTTGGTGGTGACGGCGAACAGCCGCGAGCCGTCCTTGGACCAGCCGAGCCCGCGCGAGGCGACCCGGTCCCCGTCGAGCGCGCCCTCGAAGGCGAACTCCAGCGGGGCCCGGCCGGACGCCGGGTCGGCGGGCTGCACCAGCAGGTCGGGCGTGCCACCGGTCGCGGCGGCGCCCCGGGCGATGTACGTGCCGTCGCCGCTGAACGCGACCGCGGACGCCTTGGCGCCCTCGGGCAGCGGCTGGTAGGGGACGGGCGCGTCGGACAGGTCGGCGGCCTCCAGGAGCCGGGTGCCGTACGCGGCATCGGCGACCGCGATCCGCTGCCCGTCGGGGGACTGCGCCACGTCCTTCATGTCGAGGGCGCCCCGCCCCTCGGCGTCCGCGAACCGGCGCTCGGGGCCGCGCACGAGCGTGTCGCCGCTCGCGTCGAGGGTGGTGAGGAAGGGATTGGCCTCGCCGGTGTTGCGGTCCTGCGCCATCACGATCCGGTCCGGGACCTCGGGGCCGCTCGTCAGCCGCAGCCGGCCCGTCGCGTTCCAGCCGGTGCTGACGGAACGGTCGCCGGCCGTTCCGTACAGCCAGGTCTGGCGGTTGTCGCACTCGGTGGTGAGGTACGGCGTCTCGGTGTGCCACTCCTTGCCGCCCGCGAAGGCGACGTCGCGCGGGCAGGGCACGTCGTACGCGGTGTACGTGAGGCCGATGCGCTGCTGGGTCTCGGTGTCGAAGGCGAGGATGCCCGAGGACTGCGAGACGTGGAGCGTCCTGCTGTCCGCGCTCAGGGCCATCCCGGACGGCGCGGAGGCGGTGGGGAGCGAACCCACCTTCTGGCCCTGGAAGTTGTAGACGTGGACCTGATTCGCGTAACTGCTGCGGCGATCGTCCGTGATGTAGACCCGCTCGTGCACCGAGTCGACGACCATCGCCGCGTACGAGGAGATCGGCAGCTTGGCCACGTTGTCGCCGGGAACGACGCCGTCCGCCGCGCGGGCGGCCGGTGGTGCGAGCGCGGTGAGGCCCGCGGTGCCGAGGGTCAGCGCGGCGAGCGTCGCCGCGATGCGTACATGGTGCCGGTTCTTGCTCAACTGAGTCCCCCACGAGCTCTGTTGGCCTCCGGCCGACCGGGCCGGAGGTGATGTGAAGGAACATCGAAGCGTTGTGGAGGTTGTGTGCGCAAGCCCCGGGCGATCTTGGGACGTTCGCCGTGAAACACCGGAAAAGGGGGCGGCCCCCGGAACCGTGAGGGGGTTCCGGGGGCCGTACCGCGGCCGGGTCGGTGAGACCCCACAGGTCAGGGCGGATGTCCGGGACCCGGGCGCGGGGCGTGCGGGGCGCACCCGCGCGGGGTGCGCCCCGGGGGCCTGCGGGGATCGATCAGCCCAGGCGCTGGACCAGCGCGCGGTACTCGTCCCACAGCTCCTTCGGCGTGTGGTCGCCGAAGGTGTTGAGGTGCTCGGGCACCAGCGACGCCTCCTCGCGCCAGATCTCCTTGTCGACGTCGAGCAGGAAGTCCAGGTCGGCGTCGGAGAGGTCCAGGCCGTCGGTGTCCAGCGCGCCCTTGGCCGGCAGGATGCCGATCGGCGTCTCGACGCCCTCGGCCGCACCGTCCAGGCGCTCGACGATCCACTTCAGGACGCGGCTGTTCTCGCCGAAGCCGGGCCACACGAACTTGCCCGCGTCGTTCTTGCGGAACCAGTTCACGTAGTAGATCTTCGGGAGCTTGGACTGGTCCTTGTCCGCGCCGACCTTGATCCAGTGGTTCATGTAGTCGCCCATGTTGTAGCCGCAGAACGGCAGCATGGCGAACGGGTCGCGGCGCAGCTCGCCGACCTTGCCCTCGGCGGCGGCGGTCTTCTCGGAGGCGACGTTGGCCCCGAGGAAGACACCGTGCTGCCAGGTGAAGGACTCGGTGACCAGCGGCACGGCGGAGGCGCGGCGGCCGCCGAAGAGGATCGCCGAGATCGGCACGCCCTTCGGGTCCTCCCACTCGGGCGCGATGATCGGGCACTGTCCGGCCGGGACGGTGAAGCGGGCGTTGGGGTGGGCGGCCGGGGTGTCGGACGCGGGCGTCCAGTCGTTGCCCTTCCAGTCGGTGAGGTGGGCCGGAGCGGTCTCCGTCATACCCTCCCACCAGACGTCGCCGTCGTCGGTGAGCGCCACGTTGGTGAAGACGGAGTTGCCCCACATGGTCTTCATCGCGTTGGCGTTGGTGTGCTCGCCGGTGCCGGGCGCTACGCCGAAGAAGCCGGCCTCGGGGTTGATCGCGTAGAGGCGGCCGTCCTCGCCGAACCGCATCCAGGCGATGTCGTCACCGATGGTCTCCACGGTCCAGCCGGGGATCGTGGGCTCCAGCATGGCGAGGTTGGTCTTGCCGCAGGCGCTCGGGAAGGCCGCGGCGACATACTTCGCCTCGCCCTGCGGCGGGGTGAGCTTGAGGATCAGCATGTGCTCGGCGAGCCAGCCCTCGTCACGCGCCATGACGGAGGCGATGCGCAGCGCGTAGCACTTCTTGCCGAGCAGGGCGTTGCCGCCGTAGCCGGAGCCGTAGGACCAGATCTCGCGGTCCTCGGGGAAGTGCGAGATGTACTTGGTGGAGTTGCACGGCCACGGAACGTCCTCCTGACCCTCCTCCAGCGGGGCGCCCAGGGTGTGGACGGCCTTGACGAAGAAGCCGTCGGAACCGAGCTCGTCCAGCACGGCCTGGCCCATGCGGGTCATGGTGCGCATGGAGACGGCGACGTACGCGGAGTCGGTGATCTCGACGCCGATCGCGGAGAGCGGGGAGCCGACGGGGCCCATGCAGAAGGGCACGACGTACATGGTGCGACCGCGCATGGAGCCGCGGAAGACGCCGTTCTCACCGGTGAAGATCTCCCGCATCTCGGCGGGGGCCTTCCAGTGGTTCGTCGGGCCGGCGTCCTCCTCCTTCTCGGAGCAGATGAACGTACGGTCCTCGACGCGGGCGACGTCGCTCGGGTCGGACGCGGCGTAGTAGGAGTTCGGGCGCTTGGCCTCGTCCAGCTTCGTGAAGGTGCCCTTGGCCACGAGCTCCCCGCACAGGCGCTCGTACTCGGCCTCGGAACCGTCGCACCAGACCACCCGGTCCGGCTCGGTGATCGCCGTGATCTCGTTCACCCAGGAGATGAGCTCCTGGTGCTGAGTGGGGGCAGTGAGGGGAGCCGCGATGTCGCGCGCCACGATCGCTCCTTGTTGAGGGTGTCTGTTTGGTAGTTGCCCCGTGGGGGCTGCGACCCGGATGCTTCGACCCCTTCGAATCTGGCTGGCGCTCATCCGGTGCCGACCGCACTCATTTGATCATCCGACCGTTTCGCCCATATGTCCAGGGGGCCTCACACGTGAGCATTGCCACTCACATCCGTTACTTACGGTCGCGTAGGTACGATGCGGGAATGACTGCCGCCGCCGCGCCCGGGCCCACCGGGCTGGAACCAGCCGAGTCCCTCCCCCTGCCGGCGAACCCCCTCCCGGCGGATCCCCTTCCGGTGAAACCGCGGATGCGCGGCTGGCTGCATGCCGGGATGTTCCCCGCCGTGATCGTCGCGGGGATCGCCCTGATCGCGTTCACGGACAGCGCCCGCGGCCGGATCGCCTGCGGGATCTACACGCTGACCGCGTGCCTGCTGTTCGGGATCAGTGCGCTCTACCACCGGGGCACCTGGGGCCCGCGCGGCGAGGCGGTGCTCCGCCGCCTCGACCACGCCAACATCTTCCTGATCATCGCGGGCACCTACACCCCGCTGACCCTGCTCCTGCTGCCCGAGTCCACCGGCACCCCGCTGCTGTGGGCGGTCTGGGCGGCCGCGACGGCCGGGATCGCCTTCCGGGTGTTCTGGGTCGGCGCCCCGCGCTGGCTCTACACGCCCTGCTACCTCGCCATGGGCTGGGCCGCGGTCTTCTTCCTCCCGGACTTCCTGCGGACCGGCGGGATCGCCGTGCTGGTGCTGGTCGTCGTCGGCGGCCTGCTCTACAGCGCGGGCGGCGTCATCTACGGCATCAAGCGGCCCAACCCCTCCCCGCGCTGGTTCGGCTTCCACGAGGTCTTCCACTCGCTGACCCTGGCCGCCTTCGTGGTGCATTACGTCGGCATCTCGCTGGTGGCCTACAACCACGGCTGAGCTGCGTCCCGACCGGTGCCGGCGGCCCGCCGATGACCGACAATGACGACCATGGCCGCCACCTCCCCCATCTCCTCCGCTTCCGCCCCGGGAACGCCGCCGCGGCTGGGCCTGCGCGAACGGAAGAAACTCCGGACCCGGATCGCGATCCGGCAGGCCGCCTGCCGGCTGATCGCCGAGCAGGGCTACGAGGCGACGACGGTCGAGCAGATCGCGGAGGCGGCCGAGGTGTCGCCCAGCACCGTCTTCCGGTACTTCCCGGCCAAGGAGGACATCGTCCTCGCCGACGAGTACGGCCCGGTCCTGGAGGCCGCCCTGCTCCGCCGCCCGGCCGGCGAACCGCCGCTGAAGTCGCTCCGGCACGTCCTGACCGAGACCTTCGCGGCGGTCCTGGCGACCGATGAGGAGGAGCTCCGGCAGCGCGCCCGGCTGATCGTGGAGGTCCCCGCGGTCCGGGCCCGGATGACGGAGAGCATGTCGGACACGGCCGGAACTCTGGCCGCCGCCCTCGCCTCCCGGGCCGGCCGCGCCCCCGACGACCTGACCGTCCGGGTGTCCGTGGCGGCGGTCCTGGGCGCACTGCGCGAGGTGACGCTGTACTGGTGCGAGCACGACCGGGAGGGCGACCTCGTCGCGATGATCGGCCGGGCACTGGACGACCTGGAGAACGGCCTGTCGCTCTGACCCCGTGACGGCGCCCCGCAGGACCGCAGGAAATTCGACCACGGCCCCGCGGCTTCGCCGCCCTACCGGCCGCTCACCTCACCCGCGCCCCGAGCCCCGAGCCGTCGCGCCAGCTCCTGCGCGTCCGTCGTCGGGACGTCGCACACGAAGTTCCGGCACACGTACGCCGTCGGCGCCCCGTCCGTCATCGTCCGGTCCGCCAGCAGGGGGAACTCGCTCCCGCCCGTCTCCCCCGCGGCCACCACCGCGCCCGGCGCCGTGCCCAGCAGCGCCGTGCGGTGCAGCTCCCCGCCGACCGGCCCGGCGACCGCGACCTCGCGCGGCCCGTCGAGCAGCGCCTCCGCGACCGCGAGCCCCCAGCCGGTGAACCGGGGAGCCCGCGGACCGAGCGCCTTCACCACGCCCAGCGCCCCCTCCGCGGCGGTGCGGTGGGCCTCGGAGCCGGTGTGCGCGGCGTACGAGAGCAGTGCCCCGGCCGCCGCCGTCCAGCCGGCCGGGGTCGCGTTGTCGGTGGGGTCCTGCGGGCGGCGGATGAGCTGCTCGGCGTCGTCCGCCGTGTCGTACAGCTGCCCGCCCTCGCCGGTGAAGTGCTGGAGCACGATGTCGAGGAGGAAGCCGGCGAACTCCAGCCAGACGCCCTCGCCGGTGACCGAGGCCAGGGCGAGGAAGCCCTCGGCGACGTCGCCGTAGTCCTCCAGCACCCCGGCGTTGGCACCGGCACGTCCGTCCTTCGAGGTGCGGGCCAGCCGGGCGACGTCCCCCATGTGGACCCGGACCAGCAGGTCGGCCGCCTCGGTGGCGCGCTCGATCAGGTCGGGCCGGTCGAAATACGCCCCGGTCTCGGCGAGCGCGGCGATCGCCAGACCGTTCCAGGCGGCGACCACCTTGTCGTCCCGGCCGGGCCTCGGGCGCAGCTCGCGGGCGGCCAGCAGCCGGGCCCGCACCTCGGCGACCCGGGCCGCGTCCGCCACGCCCGTGCCCGGCAGCCGCAGGACTGAGGCCCCCTCCTCGAAGGTGCCCTCCTCGGTCACGCCGAAGTACTCGGCGGCGAAGGCCGCGTCCTGCTCGCCGAGCACCTCCCGCAGCTGTCCGGGCGTCCACACGTAGTACGCGCCCTCCACGTGCCGCCCGGTCCCGTCCTCGCTGTCGGCGTCGAGCGCGGAGGCGAACCCCCCTTCGGCGGTGCGCAGTTCGCGGACCATGAAGTCGGCGGTCTCCAACGCGGTCCGCCGGGCCGAGTCCGAGCCGGTGGCCCGCCACAGGTGTGCGTACACCCGGCAGAGCAGCGCGTTGTCGTAGAGCATCTTCTCGAAGTGGGGCACCACCCACTCCCGGTCCACCGAGTAGCGGGCGAACCCGCCGCCGAGTTGGTCGTACATCCCGCCCCGGGCCATCGCGTCGCAGGTGTCGGCGGCCATCTGGAGGGCGCCCTCCGCGCCGGTGCGGGCGTGGTGGCGCAGCAGGAACTCGATGATCATGGACGGCGGGAACTTGGGCGCCCCGCCGAACCCGCCGTGCTTCCCGTCGTACTCGCGGGCGAGCCCGAGCAGCGCCTGCGCCGGCTCCGACTCCCCCGGCAGCCCCTGGCCCTCGTGCACCAGGGAGCGCCGGGAGAGGTCCTGGACGATGCGCCCGGCGACCTCGCCCACCTCGTCGCGCCGCTCGGTCCAGGCCGCCGCGACCCCTTCGAGCACCTGCCGGAAGGACGGCATGCCGTGACGCGGCTCGGGCGGGAAGTACGTGCCGAAGTAGAAGGGTTCGGCGTCGGCGGTCAGGAAGACGGACATCGGCCAGCCGCCCTGCCCGGTCGCCGCCTGCACCGCCTCCATGTAGACCGCGTCCACGTCGGGACGCTCCTCGCGGTCCACCTTGACGTTGACGAAGTGCTCGTTCATGAACGCGGCGGTGACCTCGTCCTCGAAGGACTCGTGCGCGAGGACGTGACACCAGTGGCAGGCGCTGTACCCCACGCTCAGGAACACCGGCACATCACGCCGCCGGGCCTCCTCGAAGGCTGCGGGTTCCCACTGCCACCAGTCGACCGGGTTGTCGGCGTGCTGGAGGAGGTAGGGGGACGTGGCGTGCGCGAGTCGGTTGGCCATGGGTCCAATCCTCGCGCACCCGACAGGCCCACGCCCGCACCCCACAGTGCGGCGCGTATGGGCAGGTGGGACAGGTGCGCCCTTCCGAAGAAGCCGGACGCCCCGACTTCACCGAACAACGGGCCGAGCCCGGCAGCGCCCGTGCTGCCGAGGCACCACGAAGAAGGTGCACCATGCCGCCGAGATGGTGGCGCCCGCATGGATGCACACCCGGATCAGAACGGAGCAGTACGACTTCTGGGCGAGAATCAGCGCGTCGGCATCGAGATCGTGGATGGGATGGCCGTCGTGAGCCCGAGCGCCTCCAAACGGCACGACCGGCCGGTTCGAGCACTGGCCAATGCCCTGGACGCCGCCGTGGGCCCTGGCCGGAACGCCAAGGCCGACATCCCCTTCTACTGACGGGGCGAGCAGGCCGCCACCGGGGTCCCGATCATCTACACCTACGTTCTCGATCCCGCCACCAAGGCTTACAGGGACGGCGAGATGTTCACCGGCACGGTGAAGGCCACCGCACCCTTCCGTCACGGACGGCCTTGAGGTCATGTGACGCCACCCTGCTCACGACGGGGCAACGGGAGAACCGCCGAAACGACGGCCGGAGGGGCCCCGGGCAAGCTTTCCGCCCGAAAGCGCCTCCAGTCGCAGCACCGTCTACCGGCCGACCCCGGGGGGCAGGGCTTCCACGGCTCCCGCCGACCGCGTGTTCACGGTGTGCTCGATGCCCCGGAATCCGCTCCCGAGGTAGCTGCCGATCACGATGACGGTCGCCGCCGCGCCAAGGGCGACCGCCAGCCGTTCGCCTCTCGACAGAGCGGTCGCCGCACCATCCGGCGGCGCGGTCCGGCGGTAAACGAGCACCCCGGCCGTTGAAGCCCCGGAAACGACGAGGGCAGTGATCAGGTCAAAGGTTACGTACAAGGAGCCCCCCGGGTTCGAAGCCCGCCGCCGGAACGAGACGCCTCGACGGCAGGCACAGGCAAACGGCTTGATTCAAGGAAGAGTTCGAAGCCCCGCACTCGGGGCTATGTGGACGGCTGCTCGGCATCCAGCTTCTGTCGCAGCTGATCCAGCGTGGACCCCTCAGGCGTCTGCCAGAGGGTCCAACCGTTGATGATGTTGCCGGTCACGGCCTCCGCGGCCTTCGAGGGCGAAGGAAAGGGCGAGGAGTTCCCGTCGACGACGAGCTGGCCGTCGGCAGTGACGACAGCACGGCCCGACCTGTTGGCGCGACGCTGACGGAACGTGAGCACCGTCCCTGGTTCGAGCAGGCCGGCACGCATCAGTCCGGCCAGGGGGCCCCGGGGGATCACCGGAGCGGCCTGCGCGGAGACAGCCCCTTCACCAAGGGACAGGGTGACATGAATGGTGTCGTCACCGCTCGCGCTCACGAGGCGGGCGATGACGGCGGGGTCGAAGTGAATACTCAGCGTAGCCATGTTCGCTCCTGACGTAGGCGGCCCCCAAAGGGAAACCTTGGATTAGCTTCGACTATAAGCACTGTGAGCAGCTTGCTTCAACTCTCTTTACGAGCGATTAAGGAGAAGTTTTGGAGGTGCTGGGCGCCGGTTGGCTGTCCTGCGACACAGGCGGCGGCGAACCACCGACAGAACTCGGGACCTGCAGGCGCCGCAGCTGTTCGGCAAGAGCCCGGAGCGGCGCCGCCTGCCGGGCCCCGTGCGGACGCGGGTCCGGCCGTCTCATCTCGCCAGGAAGCTGTTCAGCGACTTGCTGCGGATGTCCCGTGTCGTCGCCAACTGGTCCAGTAGCCGACGCTCATGGGCATCGAAGCTCACCATGACTTCACCGATGGACCGCTGGGTGTCGAGATCGGGAAGGATGACCGGCAGCATCCCGAGCACATCGAGCGAGATGGTCCGCAGCGCCAGGCTCCCCGTCGAATGGCTGTCGAGCCACTCCCGAGCTTCGGGACTGCGCAGGAACGCCGCCAAGTAACGGGAGTCGACGCTGCCGGGAGGGCTGATCACGAAACAGCCGGTGCCGCAGACCCAGCCCTGCTGTTCTTCTCCGACCACGGCACATCGCCCGAGGTCACCCCGGCGGGCGACCACGACGTCACCCCGGTGCAGCCGAAAGCGGTCAAGCCGTTCGGCATGCCGCTCGGAGATCTGCTTGATGCCGTCCACGGTGAAGCCGATGTCCGTGATGTCCTTCGGCATCACCACAGGCACCCCGTCGGCCTCCACGTAGTCCTGAGCCCGGATCAGACTTCCCGAAGGCCCCGCGAGCAGGCGTACGGGACGACCATCGACCGTCGCCTCTCCGCTCACCACGTCCCTCAGCACCAGGCTCTGGTGTCGGATGCCGTCCTGCGCCAGTTGGTTCTGTGCGCCGACAACCTGCGCCAGTTCCGCTCCGAACTCCGATGTTTCGCGGTTGCACCGCTCGAAATCGGCCAGCATGGCACTCAGGTCCGTGGATCCACTCGGCCCGCTCTCCGTCCTGAGGTAGGTCCGCGGATCCAGGTTGCCGGCGTTTTCGATGAGTTCGGCGTAGGCAACCGATCGGGAGAATCCCGGCTCGTCCACCTCCTCCGAGGTTTCGGACCAGAGCCGAAAGCGTTCCGCGATGTGACCAACGTCCTCGCTCGACAACACACGAGACTGCTCCGACGGCCGACGTCCCACACCGCGCGCATCCATGAGGATCACGGACTCGCCTCGCTGCGCCGGACGTGACCGGCGCCCCCGGCCGAGTACCCAGATGTGCACGGCGATGTTGGTTCCCTCGAAGAGGTACGCCGGTAGGGCGATCACCGAGAGAACCGCGCCAAGAGCCACCATCTCCCGGCGGATCAGCGCCTCCGCTCCTCCCACCCAGGCCGCCCGCGCGGGCATCACGACCGCCGCGATTCCGCCTTCCTTCAGTTGGGACCAGGCAAGCTGCAACCACGCGAAGGCGGCACTTGACTCCCGTGGTGCGATGAACTGCCGCTGCCCCCACCCATCGATCAGCTGATTGAACGGCGGATTGCTCAGCACCCGGTCGACGCGTCCCAGGTTCCGGTCCCGCAGCAGCTTGGCCGGGTCCGCCAATTCCACCTGCGGCACCCTCACCCCGTGCAGGGCCAGGTTCAACATCGCCGGGCGCACATTGCCCCGATCCGTCGCGTACGCCTCGAACGAGTTGTCACCGACCGGCCCCTGCTCGGCCAGATACCGAGCGGCGGCCCCGAGCACGCTTCCGGCACCACAGGCCGGGTCCATGATCCGGTCTCCCGGACGGGGGGCGGCCAGACGCACGAGCAGATCAGCGACCCCGCGCGGCGTGTAGAACTCTCCTCCCGGCAAAGCCTCTTCTTCTGCGTGCCGTTGGAGCAACAGCTCGCAGACGTCGGCCACGGCGACCTCCCCGAGGCCGGGGCCCCGGCCCAGCGCCGCAACGAAAGCCGTCATCCAGGCGGCATCGTCCAGCCCGCCCCCGAGGTCGAGGTCGAGGTCGGCCGACCAGAGGAGCGGAAAGCCCGGACGCTGGGCCGCCTCTCGCAGGGCCCCCCGCAGTTCGGTCACTGGGGAGAAGCCGACTACGGCCTCCGCCAAGGCACGTTTCCATCGCTTGACAAAATCGTCCTGGGCTTGGCCTTCCTCCTCCGCGAAGGTGGCGATCACCAGGATCGTCAGCATCGCGTCGAGGTCACCGACCGTGCCCCGGCCGCGCCGGTAGGGCGCGTACGCCCGCCACAGCCGGTCGGCGACCTCTGCCGCAGGATCCACAGTTTTTTCGATCATCGAGCGTCTCTTCCTCGAAGTTCTTCTCGCACTCCCTCACCTGACTGATGAAGTTCGCGCAGCAGATATCATTGCGCAGACTTGCTGCGCATCATTTACTCATCTCGCCAGTTACCGGCCCCAACATCACGGGGTTCGGCGTAGCCTCCAGATTAGCCGCCAAAGCCCCGAGAGCAGGAGGGGCGGAACTCATCGACAGCACCGGAATGGCGACATGCGCAGCATCACTGCGCAAATTATCTCGGTACAAGCCGCAGCTCTGGCCGTCGCCCCGCTTGGCGGAACCACTGCGACAGGACATCAGCAACAAGGGGGCATGTGACGCAGGTCACCGCAAGGGTGGCGGCTTCGGAGCGAGCGCGGAAGCCAAGACGCCACCTTCACACCATGGAGACCGCCTTGCGCTGTGGCAGTGAAGTCACCCTGGGTCGGAATCATCAAGGCCATCAGGCACAGCTCGCCATGAACTCGCCGAGATCATCGCGCCCCATGAGGAACAGCACGGCGCGTTCGCGAAGCATGAAGCCGAAGCAGCTTGTCGCGAGCCGTTCGGAGAAGAGAACACCGAGGACGCCGAGCGCGCCAGTCGCGGGCTGAAGAACCGCGGCATTGCGGGCAGGCGCAAGCCGACATGTTCGGCCACCAGCTGACCATCCCTACACACCACGGCCATGAGGTCGGGCGGTACGCCGATCCCAAAACCCTACTTCTTGTGCAAGTGACAGTAACTGAAGTACCTTGCAGGACATGCAAGATGACGAATGGTCACCACCTTCTGTCCTATTGACGGTCGATCTCGTGATCCTGACGCTGCGCGACAGTCGTCTGCACGTCCTCCTGGTGGAGCGGGGCGAAGACCCCTTCCGGGGCATGCTCGCGCTGCCCGGAGGATTCCTGAGCCACGACGGTGAGGAGATCCTGGACGCCGCTCACCGCGAACTGAGTGAGGAAACAGCCCTGACCTCAGGTTGGGTACACCTTGAGCAGCTGGCCGTGTACGGAAGCTCGGGCCGCGACCCGCGGGGCCGAGTCGTCTCCGTGGCTCACCTGGCGATCGCCCCGGGACTGCCCGACCCTGTCGCGGGGACGGATGCCACCGATGCCGCGTGGATTCCCGCAGAAGCTGTCCTGTCCGGCGAGGTGGTCCTCGCCTTCGACCACCATCGGATCGCCACGGACGGGATAGAACGCGCACGCACCAAGATCGAATTCTCGGCACTGGCCACCGCGTTCTGCGGGGAGAGCTTCACCATCGCAGAGCTGCAGCAGGTGTACGAGGCCGTCTGGGGCACCACACTCGACACCCGCAATTTCTACCGGAAGGTCCAGGCCGCGAAGGGATTCATCGTCCCCGTCGGCACGGACCGCAGGACCACGGGAGGACGGCCCGCACGGCTGTACCGGGCCGGCCCGAGAACCGTGCTGTTCCCACCGCTGATCCGGCCCGCGCCCTCTGCGACGGAAGAAAACACGAGAGGGGAAGAGGAGTAGATGCCGAAGGGCCCGGTGGTGATTCTCACCGCCCTCAATCTTGAATATCAATCCGTGCGCCAGAGGCTGGCGGACCTTCTGGTGCATCGCCATGAGCGCGGTACCCGGTTCGAGGTGGGAACCGTACGGGGCACATCGTGCCGCGTCGCGCTCGGTCTGACGAACAAGGGGAATCATTCCGCCGCGGTGATCGCCGAACGTGCGATCCAGGAGTTCTCGCCGGTGGCCGTGCTGTTCGTCGGGGTCGCCGGCGCCCTGTGGGACGCCACCAGGCTGGGTGACGTGGTGATGGCGTCACACGTGTACGCCTACCACGGCGGGACCAGCGAGGACGACGGGCTCAAAGCCCGTCCCCGGGTGTGGGAAGCGCCGCACGGCATCAGCCAGCTCGCCTCGCACCTGGCCCGCTTGAACGACTGGGCGGACCCCACCCCCGGTCACGAGGACGGGCCTCAGGTGCGTTTCGGTGCGATCGCCGCCGGCGAGATCGTCCAGAACTCAAGGATCTCGGCCGAGGCGAAGTGGATCCGGCAGCACTACAACGACGCGCTCGCCATCGAGATGGAGGCGGCCGGCGTGGCCCAGGCCGGCCATCTCAGCGGAGCGCCGGTGGCCATCGTCCGAGGAATCAGCGACCGGGCGGACGGCACGAAGAACAGTTCGGAGGACCGCAACTGGCAGCCGCGGGCAGCGGCGAACGCGGCGGCGTTCGCCATCCGGTTGGCAGTGGAACTGGAGCAGGAGGAGGCCGCAATGCCCCAGGACGACAGGGCCCGTTCGACCGACCGGTTCGACCGGCACGTCAGCAACACCGCCCACAACAGCACTGTGGGCATCATGGCCGTTTCGGTCACGGGCAGCAGTGTCCACATGAACACGGCCTCGAAGGCATCCGGCCCGACGGACCTGATCACGGAGCTGAACGGTTTCCGCGATCAGCTGGGATGGCACCGCACCGAGGGCGTCCTCGACGAGGACAGCTACCGGGAAGCCCTGACCGATCTGGACTCCGCCCTCCGGTCGGCCGGGGAACGCACCCCTGAATCGTCGAAGCGGACGGTCATGACGCTCAAGAGGCTGCGCGGACTGGTCGCGGAGTGCCCCGCGCTGGTAGCCATGTTGGCTCCCATGGTTGCTGCGGCCGGTGACCTGGCATGAGCCACAACGAAGGTGCCGCGTACAGCTCGGCCGCGTACAACTCCACCATCGGAATCCAGGCCGAGACCGTACACGACTCCAACATCTACTTCGTCCACCCGGACGCCTCGCCGCAGGAGAAGTACCGAGTCGGCGTACAGCTGCTGGAGGACGGCGTCCCCAGCCGGGCCCGCGAAATGATCACTGATGCGATCGCTCACGGCTACGACCTCGCAGAGGTCCGTTTCCACTGGGTGCTCGCCATGCTCAGCGCGCGCACCTACCACGACCTCAGCGCCGAAGAAGTCCAGCGGCTGCACCACGTCTCCGGTCTCGTACGGAACTACGCCGAGGACGAGTGGAAGGAGGCCCTGCACGTCACCTTCGACCTGCTGGCAGTGCTCAGCGCAGCGAGCGGAGAGACCGGCCCCGTGCTGAAGCAGCTGCACGATCTGCCACCCCGCCAGCACAACGCGATCCTCCGCCACCTCGACCTCATGCTCACCGGAGGGCTGAAGGACGACCTGTGGGCGGAGACCCTGGAACGGGCCGGGGCGGAGCGCTTCGGCAACGACCGGGGCCGACGGGTCTGGGCCTACTTCGAGCCCACCCCCATCGGGGCACGGGCCGTACCGCCCCGCCCGAGCAGCGCCGAGGCTGCCGCTGCCCAGGCGGCCCTCCCGGTTCGAGTGGTCCTGTTCGTAGTCGGCAGCGTGGTCCTCGGGGCCCTGGCGCTGATCGCGGATCCGGGCCGGGCGATCGTGGCGTTACTCGTGGCACTCGGCGCGGGCAGTACTGCGGCTCGATACGGCCTCCAGTGGTGGGGGCGGGATCGCCGGCCGGGTCTCGCGGTCGAGGCCCGCGTCCCGCGTCCGCGGGATCCCGCACCCGCCGAGGACGGGTTCACCAACCAGGTCCGCAACAAGTTTGATCACTACTTCAGCGTCCGCACGCCCCACGGGTTCACCGCGGATGAGTGGCTCGCACACACCACTGAGATCCGCGGCGACCTCGCCGCCGAGATCGCGGACCTCTACCGGGAGAGCCGGATCAGGGTGGATCGGGTCACCTGGCTGATCCGGTACCTCGCCGAGGACGCCCGGAACCGCCACAACGACGGCACCCTGTTCGATCAGCACCGCCAGGATCGGGCCCCGGCAAGTACGAAGGCCCTGACCGTGGTAGCCCTCGCCGTTCTCGCCGCTGCGGCTCTGCACATCTTCGGAACGGCGCTCTCGGGCGCTGCTCAGCCGCGACCGCTGTGGGCATTCCTGGCCCTGCTCGGTGTGGCCTGGTCCGGACAGGCGGCCGCCTTCCTGTGGCTGGAGGTCCAGCGTGAGAAGTACCGAGTGGCCCGGGAAACGCAGGAGTATCAGGAACAGCTGACCGCACGGCAGATCGCCCACGAGCGCTGGAAGGCGCACCTGGAGATGACGCGCCCCAGCGAGCTGGAAATGGAGACCTGGCTCACCTGCGACAGGACTTCGTTCGTCGATGAGGCGCTCCGGCACCACCGGCTCAGCTGGCGCGACCTGATCACCCACACCATCCTGGTGGCTCCGGCCGCTCCCTATAAACGGGGCCGGGTCCGGGGCGGCCCATGGAGGTACTCGCGCTACGTCATCCGCCTGTTTCTGTTCACCCGGGACGGCATCCGTGAGATCAGCTCCGAATTCACGTTCTCCGACGCAACGCGCAAGAACGAGCATCGGAGCAACTACCGGTACGACGCGCTGTCCTCCGTGCAAGTGACGGAGAACACCGACGTCGGCTATGACCTGGAACTCGTCCTCACCAACGGCCCGGCCCGCAAGATCCGTGTCAAGGATGCCGATGCCCATCAACTGGCACCGGACGAGAACGCTCAGGAGATTTCCGAGATCAGCCTCAGCGCGGCCGGGTTCACCCACACCTTCCGTCTCCTGGAGGGAATCGCGGCAGACGGGAAGGGTTGGATCGAACGGCACAGCCCCGACATCCTGGCGCCCTTCCAGACCGCCGGCTGATCCCGAGACAGAGGGGGAATGGCTGTGACCTCCATGGATGACGTCACCGAGAGCAAGGTACTGCTGGCCGAGTACGACCGCCTCAAGGAGGAACAGAAGACCCGTATAGGGTTCCGCGACAATCTCCTCTACTTCACACTCGCAGCTGTCACCGCTGTCGTGACGGTCACCGTCCAGAGCGGACAGTCCCGACTGCTGCTCTCCGCTCCTGCGATCTGCCTGATCCTGGGCTGGACCTACCTGGTCAACGACGAGAAGATCTCCACGATCGGCTACTACGTCCGCGACCGACTGGGACCACGCCTCGGGGAACTCGCCTCCGCCCACGCCCCGGTCTTCGGCTGGGAGGTCTACCACCGCAACGTTGCGGGCCGCACCACGCGCAAGCGACTTCAAACCGCGGTGGACCTGTTCACGTACCTGGTCCTGCCCATGGTCTGTACGGCCGCGTTCTGGTGCTCGCCCGCCGTTCAGCCCCTGCTCGTACTCACTTCTTGCGCGCAGACACTCGCCCTGGCCGTATTGGGCTGGCAGTTCCTGCGTCGTACGGAGCGGTAGCACCAGCCTCCGCCAGGCACGCGTACGACACCTTCGGCCGCAGGGCGGGAAAGCGCACACCCTTATCGGGCACTCCCACGTGCAGTGGCCTGACCAAGGCTCTGGCGAATGTCGACGTACTGGTCAGGTGCCCACTCGATCGAATCGGCCTGTCGTTCTTCAACCCGGACGACCGTGCTCGGGCTCAGGGCCACCAGTCGACCGGGTTGTCGGCGTGCTGGAGGAGGTAGGGGGACGTGGCGTGCGCGAGTCGGTTGGCCATGGGTCCAATCCTCGCGCACCCTCCCCCACGACACCCGCGCGCCACGGGGTGGGGTGCGAACGGGGCGTTCCTGCCGGCTCAGTGCTCGTGCGGCCGGTGCGGTGGTCGTGCGGATCCGGCCCGGGAGGGTCCGGTCCTGGCCCGGAGGACTTCGCCCATGGACTCGTCGCGCCACCGGCCCAGGAGTTCGTGGAAGGCGACGGCCCCGTGCGGGTAGGCGGACGGGCCGTTGGGCCGGCCCCTTCCCTCGCGGTTGTAGTAGCCGGGGGTGCACTCGGCGTGGAACCACTCGTGGTCGGGGGCGCCCTCCGCCAGGACGGCGAGCCAGGCGTCCTCTGTCTCGGGGGACGGTTCGATGAGGGCGTCCCCGGCCTCGGCGGCTGCGACGAGGGCGGCGGCGTGGACGGCCTGCTCGTCCAGGATGTGGGTGTAGTTGACGCTGCTGGCGTTCTGGAGGGAGCCCATCTGGATCAGGTTCGGAAAGCCGTGGGTGGTGAAGCCGTGGAGGGTGCGCGGGCCCCGCCGGGCCCACCGGTCCAGCAGCTGGACGCCGTCCCGGCCGTGGACGGGGAGCTTGCCCGAGAGGATGCCGGAGGTCCCGACGTTGAATCCGGTGGCGAAGATCAGGCAGTCGAGTTCGTACGTGATGCCACCGACCGTGACGCCGTGTGCGGTGACGCGCTCGATGCCATGGGTGTCCGCGGTGTCGACCAGGGTGACGTCGTCACGGTTGAACGCCGGGTAGTACAGGTCGGAAAAGGTGGGGCGCTTGCAGGCGTAGCGGTACCAGGGCTTGAGCTTCCGCGCCGTCTCCGGGTCGGTGACCGTCCGGTCGACGCGGGCACGGAGCTCGTTCATCCTGGCGGCGTCGGCGGCCTCGTAGGCGGCTTCGAACGCCTCCCGGTCGCCCTCGCGCCGGAAGCTGGGCAGCAGCTTCTCCAGGAGGCCCGCCGACTCGGTCCACCGGTCCGCCACGAGGTCCTGTTCGGCGTGCTCGCCGGAGACGATGCGGAGGTAGTTCTCGCGCCGCCTCCGGGCCCAGCCCTCACGGTCGGCGCCGACGTCCCGGGCGGTGGTGCGGCGGTTGGCCCGTACGTCCACGGTGGAGGGGGTGCGCTGGAAGACGTAGAGGTGCGCGGCGTCCTCGGCCAGCATCGGGATGACCTGGATGCCGGTGGCACCGGTGCCGACGATGCCCACCCGTTTGTCCGCGAGGCCGGTCATGCCTCCTTCCGGGGTGCCGCCGGTGTAGGCGTAGTCCCACCGCGAGGTGTGGAACGTGTGGCCCTTGAAATCCTCGATCCCGGGAATTCCGGGGAGCTTCGGGTCGGTCAGGGTGCCGGTGGCGTTGATGACGTACGTGGCCCTGAAGGCGTCCCCGCGGTCCGTGGCCACGATCCATGTCCCGAATGCCTCGTCCCAGGTCAGGGAGGTGACCCCGGTGGAGAAGAGCGCGTCCGCGTAGAGGTCGAACTTTCGCGCGATCCGCACCGCGTGGCGGCGTGTCTCGTCGCCGGGGGCGTACTTCCACTCCGGTACGTAGCCGGTCTCGTCGAGCATCGGCAGGTATACGTGGGACTCGATGTCGCAGTGGACGCCCGGGTACCGGTTCCAGTACCAGGTGCCCCCGAAGTCGCCGCCCCGTTCGACGATCCGGATGCGCTCCACACCCTGTCGCCGTGCGTGCGCCCCGGCGAGGATGCCGCCGAATCCGCCGCCGATCACGGCGACGTCGACGGTATCGCGGAGGGGCTCGCGCCCGTCCGGCCCGGTCGTGTACGGGTCTGCGGCGTAGTAACCGAACTCGGCGTCGGCGTCGCGGTACTGGGCCGCTCCGTCGGGGCGGACGCGCCGCTCGCGTTCGAGGCGGTAGCGCCGCCTCAGCTCGGCGGGTCCATGGGGAGCCTGATCCTGAGGGGTCGTCATGTGGGGCCTCGATCATGGGCGTCGGGACCGCCCGGGCGGGCGGCGGTCCGTTACCGTAACAAGTACCGGACAATACTGTCCGGTTGTAGTCCGGTTGGCACGACGGCATTCGGCCGGGTGGCTTTCGTACCTTCGGCACGTTGTGTGTCCCGGCCGGCGTGACCTCGCGGCGGACAGGAGGAGTGATCCCCCTGCGGCAATTTCCGGCCCGGTCCCTTGCCGTGCTCACCACGATCGGCGCGCCGGCCCTCACCGGATGCGGTACGGAGCGGGCCGCCCCGGGGAAGCGACGGCGGCCGGCACCTGCCCCGCCCCAAGACCTGCCGGGTGACTTCCGGCCGGCCGGTGGTCACCCGGTGGTCACCCGGCCGCCGAAGGCCCGCACCGGTCCCACCTCGACGCCGAGCAGCCGCCAGGCGGCCAGCGCCCGGTCCTCCCGCTCCTGGCGGGTGGGGCCGGTGACGGCGGCGGAGACCATGGCGACCGAGAGCATCAGGTCGTCCGCGGCGCTCAGCCG
This sequence comes from Streptomyces sp. NPDC002669, assembly GCF_042889165.1. NCBI lineage: Bacteria > Bacillati > Actinomycetota > Actinomycetes > Kitasatosporales > Streptomycetaceae > Streptomyces > Streptomyces sp. NPDC002669. The sequence goes on from NZ_JBIAQQ010000018.1 coordinate 156,779, forward strand.
GTGGTCGGCGGGCAGTCGCCCGCGCAGTGCGCGCTCCACGCGCCCGGACAGGCCCAGGGCGTGGGCACGGATGCCGGAGCGGCCTGCCGCCCGGTCGGCGTGCAGAAGGCCGATGAAGGCCGCCGACTCGGTCAGATGCCAGGTCAGCACACCGAGCACGCCGGTGAAGGGCACGTCCCCGGCCCCGGCCACCTGCTCGATCTGCCGCACGTTCTCCTCCAGCACCGCGGCCACTGCGGCGGTCCGGTCCGGGAAGTGCCGGTAGAGGACGCCCTGCCCGACCCCGGCCCGGCGCGCGATCGCGGACAGCGGGGCGTCCAGACCGTGCTCCGCGAAGATCTCCCGGGCGGCGGCGACCAGAGCGGCCCGGTTGCGGGCGGCAGCCTTCGGCCCGCCGTTCGCGGGCCGCCGTCCGCCCTGCCCGGTCTGCTCCGTCACGCCGGAAGCGTACCGGCCGGGCAGATCCTGCTTTTCCGTTCCGCGCGGGCCGGCCCGGACGCGAGCCGGGCGGATGGCGGCATGCCCCTGACACGCCCCCGGGCAGGAGTGTGCGCGACACCGGCCGGCCCGGGGCGGGCGGTCGGTGCCGCGCGGTGCGACGGGGCGGCGGACGTGCGGGAGCGCCGCCCCGTGCCTACTTCTGCTTCGCGGTCCCCGCCCCGACGGCGGCGTCGGCCGCCACCGCGTCCGGGTCCGGGGCCTCCTCGAAGTCGACCCTGCCCATGTGCCGGTTCATGGACTTCATGAGCAGCCACACGCCCACGGCGAGTGCCGCGAAGACGAGGAAGCCGAGAACGCCGGGGGTCACCTTGTTCTTGTCGAGCTCGGCGGCAAGCGGAACGAGGTCGGTCAGTGCCTGGGTCGCGTACATATCAGGCATTGTCGCGGATGCCCGCGAAGAGGTCGCTCTCGGGGAGGGAGGTATCGACGAGGGACTTCGCCAGCTCGTACTCCTCGGTCGGCCAGACCTCCTTCTGGATGTCCATCGGCACGCGGAACCAGCCGCCGTCCGGGTCGATCTGCGTCGCGTGCGCGATCAGCGCCTTGTCGCGGATCTCGAAGAAGTCGGCGCACGGGACGTGCGTGGTCAGCGTGCGCTCGGCGCGCTCGAACTCCGTCCAGCGCTTCAGCCACTCGCCGTAGGGGGACTCCAGCCCGCGGGCCAGCAGCGCCTCGTGCAGGGCCACCGTGCGGGGCCGGTTGAAGCCCTGGTTGTAGTAGAGCTTCTGCGGCTGCCAGGCCGGGCCGAACTCCGGCTCGGGGAACTTCTCGGTGTCCGCCGCACCGTCGAAGGCGATCATCGTGATCTTGTGGGTCATGATGTGGTCGGGGTGCGGGTAGCCGCCGTTCTCGTCATACGTGGTGATGACCTGCGGGCGGAACGCGCGGATGCTGCGGACCAGCCGGCCCGCCGCCTTCACCTCGTCCTCCAGCGCGAAACAGCCCTCGGGCAGCGGCGGCAGCGGGTCGCCCTCGGGCAGCCCCGAGTCGACGAAGCCGAGCCACTCCTGCCCGACGCCCAGGATCTCCCGGGCCTCGTCCATCTCCTTCCTGCGCACCTCGTGGATGTTCTCCTCGATGTACGAGTCGCCCTGGAGCTTCGGGTTGAGGATGGAGCCGCGCTCGCCCCCCGTGCAGGTCACGACCAGCACGTCCACCCCCTCGGACACATACTTCGCCATGGTGGCCGCGCCCTTGCTCGACTCGTCGTCGGGGTGGGCGTGTACTGCCATCAGTCGCAGCTGCTCGGTCAAGACTCGATCCTCAGTGATTCGGCACATGGGCAGGCTTCTATAGTGACCGAACCGGGGGGTGGAAAATTCCTCGATCCCCGGCACGGGAGGAACGATCATGGCTGCGGTGCGCGAGCCGCTTCCGGAGAACCGCTACGGCCGCTCCGCGGACCAGCGGGCGGACCGCAAGCTCAAGATCATCGGCTCGGTGCTGGGCGTCGTCCTGCTCGGCGTGGTCGGCTGGATCGGCTACGACTACGTGACCGGTCAGGGCATCAGCGCCGAGGTGATCAAGCGCCGGGTCGTCTCGGACCAGCAGGTCGACGTGCACCTGGAGATCCGCAAGGACAAGGACGCCAAGGGCTACTGCACCCTGCGCGCCCAGCACGAGGACGGCAGCGACGTGGCCCGCAAGGACTTCCGGTTCGACGAGAGCACCGACCGCATCGACCGCGTCGTGTCCCTGCGCACCACCGCCAGGGCGACCAGCGTCGAACTGCTCGGATGCACCACGGACGGCGGGGCGTCGCACTGACCCCCGGCGGTGGGGCGTCGCGTTGACCCCCGGCGGCGGCACATTGACCGCCGCGCACCGGCGCCGAATCACCTCTGACCGCTCTGACCTGCGGATATGCGGTCCCGGCGTTTTACCTTCTCCCCCTTTCCCCGGTGAATTGTTAGGCTCGTGGTTTCGCCCACCCGTAGGGGCACATGCTTACGGGTAGGGCGATGCTTTGTATTCCCAGTACCGACGAGGAGCACCCTGTGACCCAGACCAGCGAAAACGTCACCTGGCTCACGCAGGAGGCGTACAACCAGCTCAAGGCCGAGCTGGAGTACCTGTCTGGTCCCGCGCGCACGGAGATCGCCGTAAAGATCGCGGCGGCCCGTGAGGAAGGCGACCTGCGCGAGAACGGCGGGTACCACGCGGCCAAGGAGGAGCAGGGCAAGATGGAGCTCCGGGTGCGCCAGCTCACCCAGCTCCTGGAGCACGCGAAGGTCGGCGAGGCGCCCGCCGACGACGGCGTGGTCGAGCCCGGCATGGTGGTCACGATCGCCTTCGACGGCGACCCGGACGACACCCTGACCTTCCTGCTGGCCTCGCGCGAGTACGCGAGCTCGGACATCGAGACGTACTCCCCGCAGTCGCCGCTCGGCACCGGCGTGAACGGCAAGCGGATGGGCGACGACGCCGAGTACGAGCTGCCGAACGGCAAGATGGCCATGGTGAAGATCCTCGCGGCGAAGCCGTACACCGGCTGATCCCTCATCCACCGACCTGCGGGGAGCCCCCGGCCGTCCGACGACGGACCGGGGGCTCCCCGCATGTGCGGCGCAGGGTTCCGGGCCGGGCGGCGCAGCTGCCGGGGCGGGCTGTTCAGCCCATCACCAGGTATCCCGCGTCGCGCAGCCTCGTCGAGACCTCGGCGCAGTGCTCCGGCCCCTTCGTCTCCAGTTGCAGTTCCACTTCGACCTCGGTGAGCCCGAGCCGGGGATCGGTCCGTACGTGGCCGATGTCGAGCACGTTGGCGTCGACCTCGGTGAGTGCGGCCAGCAGGGCGGCCAGGGCGCCGGGGCGGTCGGCCAGCCGCAGCCGCAGGCTCAGGTAGCGGCCGGCCGCCACCATGCCGTGGGTCAGCACGCGCTGCATCAGCAGCGGGTCCACGTTGCCGCCGGAGAGCAGCGCGACCACCGGCCCGTGGAACGACTTCGGGTCGCTCAGCAGCGCCGCGACCGGGCTCGCCCCGGCCGGTTCCACCACCAGCTTCGCCCGCTCCAGACAGAGCAGCAGCGCGCTGGACAGCTCGTCCTCGGTGACCGTGCGGACCTCGTCGACCAGCTCCCTGACCAGCTCGAACGGCACGTCGCCGGGGCGCCCCACCTTGATGCCGTCCGCCATCGTGACCGGCCCGTCGATCGACACCGGGTGGCCCGCGGCCAGCGACGGCGGGTAGCAGGCCGCACCCGCCGCCTGCACCCCGACGATCCGCACGTCGGGCCGGACCGCCTTGACGGCCACCGCAATGCCCGCCGCGAGACCGCCGCCGCCGACGCCCACGACGATGGTGCGCACCTCGGGGCACTGTTCGAGGATCTCCAGGCCCACCGTGCCCTGCCCGGCGATGATGTCGGGGTGGTCGAAGGGGTGGATGAAGACCGCGCCGCTCTCCCGCGCGTACTCCTGGGCCGCCGCGAGCGTCTCGTCGACGACGTGGCCGTGCAGCCGGACCTCGGCCCCGTACTGGCGGGTGGCGGCCACCTTCGGCAGCGGCGCCCCGACCGGCATGAAGACCGTCGACCGTACGCCGAGCAGCGAAGACGCGAGTGCGACACCCTGCGCATGGTTTCCGGCGCTCGCGGCGACGACCCCGGACGCCCGTTCCACCGGGGACAGGCCCGCGATCCGTACGTACGCGCCCCGCAGTTTGAACGAGCCGGTCCGCTGGAGGTTCTCGCACTTGAGGTGGACCGGCGCGCCCACCAGCCCGGTCAGATGGCGGCTGCCCTCCATGGGGGTCGTCCTGGCCACGCCGGAGAGCATCTTCTGCGCCCCCCGGACGTCGTCGAGGATCAGGGGAGGGAAGTGGCCGGTGACGCGGAAGTTCATACCGCAAGTCTGGCAGCTCGCCCCGGCACCGCCCCCGATGTCCCGGCCCCTTCCGGTCCGTTGTCCCGGGTTTGCGTGCCGCTGGTACACGGTCCACGGGTTTGCGCAGCGCCGGTACGCGTTGCCCCGGAGCCGCGTACTCTGTCCCCCACCCATCCGACACCGCACGAAGAGAGCCCCCGGCCATGCCCCCTCAGGACATGACGACAGCTGCGTCTCCTTCCGGGGGCGCCGCCCCCGAATCCACGGGTTCCGACCGCGTCCTCGATGCGCTGCAGCACCAGGTCGCGGTATTCGCCCGCCGTGCCGAGCAGACCCGCCTCGGCGGTGTCGGCCAGGTGCGCAACTCCATGGACCGGGCCGCCTACCTGCTGCTCAACCGGCTGGACCAGGAAGGTCCGATGGGCGTCAAGGCACTCGCCGCGGGCATGGGCATCGATTCCTCGACGGTCACCCGGCAGGTCGCTCCGCTCGTCGACACCGGCCTGGTCAAGCGCACCTCGCACCCCGAGGACGGCCGGGCCGTGGTGCTCCAGCTGTCGCCGCGCGGCCAGGCCCGGCTCGACGAGGTCCGCAGCTCCCGGCGCGAACTCATGACTCAGGTGACGGACGGCTGGACGGCCGAGGAGCGCGAGACGTTCTGCACGCTGCTCACCCGGTTCAACTCCTCGCTGGCCGCCCGCCAGGCCGCGCACCAGGCGCCCCCGGCCGGCTGAACGCGCCCCGCCCGGCCGGCCACCACCGGCCGGATCGCGGCAGTCCCGTGGCGGACGCGGCGCTTCCGCCGCGGGGCTGCCGCAACCGGCACGGCCGACCCGTGCACGCCTCTTGACCCGGGCCCCCCGCAGCGGCTCGTATGTGGACTGTGCGAGAGCGCCAGACGGGCCGGGAACGGCGCCGCGCCCAGGAATTCGAGACCTTCGTGGCGGGCGCGGCCGGCCGTCTGCTGCACACGGCCACGCTGCTCACCACCGAGCCGATGCGACCGCCCGGCGCCAATCCCCGCGCCCGGCGGATGCTCACGGCCGCGCTGGCGCGCACCTACGCCCAGTGGGAACGGCTGCGCGGCGAGGACCCGTACGACCGCGCCCGGCGCGAACTGGTCGTCCGGTTCGCCCACGAGGTCTGGCGGCACCACCGGCCGCGCGGCGGCCCGCTGGACGCGCTGACCCCGCAGGAGCGCCTCGTCCTCGTGCTGCGGTTGTACGAGGGGGTCGCGGAGGAGCAGGCCGCGGCGCTGCTCGGCCTGCCGGTGGAGCGGGTACGGGCGGTCTGCAACCGCGCGGTGGCCACGATGCGCGGCACCCGCAGGCCCACGGAGCGGTGGGGACTGCCGCCCGGCCCGCTGGGGGTGGCGCCATGAGCCGCAGCGACGAGCGCGAGGAAGAGGTCCGGCGGATGCTGGACGGCCCGCATCCGCAGGTGCCGGCCGATCTGGCGCAGCGGGCGGCGGAGCGGGGCGGCAGGCTGCTGCGCCGGCGGCTGTTCGCCCGCCGGGTGCTGTTCCTGGTGGGGTGTGCCGCGGTGGCGGCCTTCGCGGTCTGGGCGTCCATCGTGCATCCGTGGGAGGTGCCCCCGGCGGAGACCACACCGAGCGGGGGCTGGTGAGCACGGGGGGCGGGAGACGGACCCATGGGCGCCGGACGGGGGCGGACTACCCTGGAACCTGCGGTACGCGGACCGGCGGGACCGGCCGAGGAGGCTGCCATGACCAGGAAAATCGCTGACTGCCGCAAGCACCCGAGCGTGTCGCACTGCTCGCTCACCATCGCGGGTGAGGAGGAGGAAGTCGTACGGGCCGCGGCGGAACACGCGGTCTCCGTCCACGAGCACACCGACGGTCCCGAGCTGCGCGAGCAGATCCGGGCGTCGCTGGAGGACGAGAAGGCCCACGCCTGACCGGCGCACGCCGACGGGCCCCGGGGGAAAGGGGCGGGCGTGCCCGGACGACCGGCCGCACCCGCTCCCGTTTCCGCTCTGCTTCCGTCGGCTAGCCGAGCGCCTGCGTCAGGTCGGCCAGCAGGTCGTCGGCGTTCTCGATGCCGACGGAGACCCGGACGAGGTCGGCCGGCACCTCCAGCGGGGAGCCCGCGGCGGAGGCGTGCGTCATGCGGCCGGGGTGCTCCACCAGCGACTCGACGCCGCCGAGGGACTCACCCAGGGTGAACAGCCGGGTCCGGTTGCAGACCTGGACCGCCGCCTCCTCGCCGCCCTCGACCCGGAAGGACACCATGCCGCCGAACGCCTTCATCTGCTTGGCGGCGATCTCGTGGCCCGGGTGCTCGGGCAGCCCCGGGTAGAGGACCTGGGACACCTTGGGGTGCCGGGTCAGCAGGTCGACGACCTTCGCGGCGTTCTCGCTGTGCCGGTCCATGCGGACCGCGAGGGTCTTGATGCCGCGCAGCACCAGCCAGGCGTCGAACGGTCCGGCGACCGCACCCATGGCGTTCTGGTGGTACGTCAACTGCTCGGCCAGGTCCGGGTCGTCGACGACCAGCGCGCCGCCGACGACGTCCGAGTGGCCGCCCATGTACTTCGTCATGGAGTGCACCACCACGTCGGCCCCCAGGGCCAGCGGCTGCTGGAGGTAGGGGCTGGCGAAGGTGTTGTCGACGACCAGGCGCACGCCCGCCGCACGGGCCACACCGGCGACCGCGGCGATGTCGGTGATGCCGAGCAGCGGGTTGGACGGGGTCTCCACCCAGATCGCCTTGGTGCGCGGGGTGATCGCCGCCCGTACCGCCGCCACGTCCGAGGTGTCGGCGACCGAGAAGTCCACGCCCCAGCGGGAGACGACCTTCGCGAACAGCCGGAAGGTGCCGCCGTAGGCGTCGTTGGGGATGACCACGTGGTCACCGGGGGACAGCAGGGTGCGGAGCAGGCAGTCCTCGGCGGCGAGGCCGGAGGCGAAGGCGAGTCCGCGGCGGCCGCCCTCCAGGGCCGCGAGGTTTTCCTCCAGGGCGGTACGGGTCGGGTTGGCGCTGCGGCTGTACTCGTAGCCGCCGCGCAGGCCGCCCACTCCGTCCTGTTTGTACGTGGAGACCTGGTAAATGGGCGGGACGACGGCGCCGGTGAGGGGGTCGGCGGTGTTTCCCGCGTGGATCGCGAGGGTTTCGAAGCTGTGCTGGTCGCTCATGGGGCCCGAGCGTAGTTCGTCGGGAGGGCCCTGGCCGGAGTACTTGGCCGTCCGGTGACAATGGGGGCATGGAGATTCTCTGGTTCCTGATCGCACTGTGCATGCTCGCGGCGGTCTTCGGCCCCTTCGCGCTGCGCCGGCGCGGCGGTGTCCGGCAGGTCGCGCCCGGTTCCCCGGACGCCGCCGACCCGGACGCGTACGGCTTCGTGCGGCAGGAGGACCTGGACATCCGGCTGCCGGGCCCGGACCAGGATCTGCTGGACGTGATCGAGGTCGTGCAGCGTTCCCAGGACTGGCGGGCGGCCTCGCAGCTGCTGGCCGGTACGCCGAAGGAGGACGAGGTGCGGTGGCAGCGGGTGCAGGCGTTCGCCGGCGCGGCCTCGCTGGAGCTGGCGCAGCAGCCGGGCGTCGGGGGCGCGTGGCTGCGCGCGTGGCGGGCCGAGGCGCCGAAGGACGCGGGCGGCGCGGCGGTGCACGCCGAGTTCCTGGTGCAGCAGGCGTGGCGTTCGTCGACCGCGGGGACGGACGACTTCCGGATCATCCTGGAGGAGGCCCGTACGGTCTGCGGCGAGGCGGCCCTGCTGGCGCCCGGCGACCCGGTGCCGTACATCGTCGAACTGGCCGTGGGGCGCGGTCTCGGCTACTCCCAGGAGGAGTTCGACCGACTCTGGGCGAAGGTGATCGACCGGGCCCCGGCCCACATGGGCGCGCACATCGCCGCCCTGCACTACTGGTGCGAGAAGTGGCACGGCTCGCGCGAGGAGGCGGAGCGCTTCGCCACGACGGCCGCCGCCCGCGCCCCGCAGGGGTCCCTGCTGGCCGCGCTGCCGCTCTTCGCGCTGTACGAGCACCTGCCCGAGGTCAATCTGGTGCAGGGCTTCTACCGGGGCGCGACGGTGACCAAGGCGGTCGAGGGCGCCCTGTTCGCGGTCCACTCGGCCCGCCCCGACGACCCGATGCTCGCGCACGTGCGCCATCTGCTGGTGCTGTTCCTGGTCCGGATGGAGCGCTGGTCGGAGGCGATGCACCAGCTCGTCCACATCGACGGCCACGTGGGCGCCCTGCCCTGGACCCAGGACTCCGACCCGGCCGCCGAGTACACGGTCTACCGCGCCCTGGCAGTGGCCGGCTACGAGGCGAACGGCGGAAGCCCGGCGACGTTGCCGCGATAGCGGCGAAGGCCCGGGGCGCGGGGTACGTACGGTACGGCCGTACGTACCCCGCGCTCGTCCGCGTGCCGATGGGTCCACGGGGTGTTGTCCTCCCGGCCCGCGAAACTGCCCCTGCCCACCCGGGGAACCGCTGACCTGTCGCAACGGAGGTCGAGCGCTTCCCGCCGGAGGTCGGACGACTACAGCGGGGCAGCCTGTTCGCCGCTTCTCTCCCCCTCGCCGCGGCCCTCGCCTGCGGGAAGAAGCCTGCCCGGGTCTTCGTGTCGGCTCATCTCGGTGACGAGTGAGGAGGAAACGTGGGCCAGGGCGGGGTCCGCAGCGATGAAGAGCGTTTCGAATCCGGCCAGTTCGCGGTTCGTACGGGCCATCGGAGTTTCGTATTCCAGGTCGTGGACGTTGCGGATTCCGCGGATGACGACGTCGATTCCGGCTCGACGGCAGTAGTCGACCAGCAAGCCGCCGGTGTGGGAGTCGACCGTGACGTTGCTCAGGCCGGTTGCTGCCGCGCGGAGCCGGTCCAGCCGTTCGGCAATGGGAAAGCGGCCGGTCTTGTTCGAATTGAACATCACGCAGACGACGACCTCGTCGAACAGCGGGGAGGCGCGGCGGAGGAGATCCTGGTGCCCCTGGGTGACCGGGTCGAAGGATCCTGGGAAGAGGGCTCGCATGGTCGGAAAGAGTAAACCGGCCGACCCCGACGACGTTCCCGGCTTCCGGCACGTCCTGCTCGGCGCCCCTGCCGCGGCAGGGGCGGGGTGTCCCGGCGCAGGCCCCGTTCGGTCCGGCGAAGGGGAAGCATGGGGCTGGCCTACGGCTACGACATCCATCTGCCGCCCCGGAACGTCGCCGGGGTGCTGAGGGAGTTGGCGGCGTCGGCGCCGCCGGGCCGGACCGTGCCGCCGCTCGACGTCACGCTGCCCGGGGGTGACCGGGTCGTCCTCCCGTTCACGTCGGACTTCAGGAGCGATCCGGTCGACCGTTCCGCGGGCGGGACGCTCCCTCTCGACACGTCCCTGTTGTTCGGCGCCGACGACGTGGTGCGCGCGTACGCGGAGGCGCGCGACCATGTGCCCGAGGAGGACGGACGGGTCGGTTCGAGTCCTTGCCCCATCCCCGTTACGCGTCACTGGAGTTCTGGGCGGCGGCATCGGCGATGAGCCGCGTGTTCGCGCGGTCGGCCCGGGTCAGGGAGGTGTTCACCGGCCTCACCGCCGCCGTGGGCGGGGTGTGCTGCCTCTTCGACACCGGTGACGGCGGGCCCGAGCAGGTGTGCCGGCTCAACGGCGCGCCGAGCCGGGAGATGGTCTCCGGACCGGTCTTCCCGGGCCTGGCGGCCGTTGTGGCGACCTGGCCAGACCCCGGCCGGTGAGGTTCCGGGCCGGGGTGCGGGAGCGCGGGCGGGACCGGGTCAGCGGCCGAGGGCGTCGCGCAGGGTGAGGCCGTGGCGGGTCCTGAGGCGTCGCAGTTCCCAGAGGCTCACCGCCGTGACCGACAGCGGGCCGCCGAGGACCGCCGCGAGCCGCACCGGCAGGGGGGCGCCGTCGTAGGTGCCCGAGACCAGGTCCACGATCGCGAGTTCCCAGACCAGGACGGTCGCGATGATCGGGGGCAGGACCTCGTGGATGTCGGCGGTGCGGAACACGTGCGTCAGCGACAGCGCGGCGCCATAGGGCACGAACACGAACCCCCACAGCGCCACGACGAGGAGGAGGAGCTGGTACAGGAGGTTCAGGTAGTCGCTCCCGGCCGGGTGCTCGGGCATCTGCCCGAAGGGGCCGCCGGTCAGGGTGCCTTCGGTCAGCAGGACGAAGTACAGGAGCGTGCCGCCCAGGGCCAGCAGCGCCCCGACCGGTTTCAACGCCCGCCGCAGGTACAGGCGTCGGTTGTGCGGACGGCTCGCGACGACGAACGCACCGACGACGACCGGGAACGTGGCCGCCAGCAGGGCGGCGGAGTCCGCGACCTGATCGAGCCGCTGCATGGCCACGGACTTGGTGTCCGAGGCGATCCGGTACGCCACCAGGATCCACACCATCGCGGCGAGGCCGACCACCATGCGCAGGATCTGGATCTTCCGCACCGTCGGGTCGTCCACCCGGTCGGGCCGCGACGGCCTGCACACCTGGCGTCCGGCCATGATCGGGTTGAGCATCCGGAACGTCCGCCGCAGCCGTGACGGCGGTCGCGGCGGCACGGGCTGCGGTACCCAACCGGGCTGCGGACCGCCCGGCCCCCAGCCGGGCTGCGGGCCCCCGCCCGGCGGCCATCCCGGTTGCGGTCCCCACCCCGGCTGCGGACCGCCGCCGCCGGGCGGCCAACCCTGCGGCGGCACTCCCGGGCCCTGTGGTTGCGGCGGCCACCCGGGCTGCCCTCCGGCCGGCTGCGGGCCACCGCCGTACGGTCCCCACGGGCCCGGTCCAGCGCTCATCGTCGTCCCCCGGAATTGTCACTGTGGCAATTTTTCGTCCCTGACCATACGCCGCCGATTCCCGTGGACGCAGTCGGACGGGCGTCCCCCACGACCCGATCGTGTGCGCCGCCGTCCGGATGCCCGGGCGCCCGAATGCCCGGACACGCGGGCGCTCGGACGCGGCCCGTCGGGTATTCGTTTTCTCCCGGAGCCGCCCCGTGCGAGAGTCGTGCGATGACTTCTTCCCACCATGCCCCCTTCCCCGAACTCGGCCTGCTGCGCTGGCAGTTCGACCTGACGTGGTCGCTCTTCGAGTACCACCTGGAGCGACTCGAAGTCGACGACTTCCTCTGGGAACCGGCCGCGGAGTGCTGGACGCTCCACCCGGCCGACGACGGGACGTGGACGGTGGACTGGGCGGACGCCGAGCCCGATCCCGTGCCCGTACCGACCATCGGCTGGCTGAGCTGGCACATCGGCTGGTGGTGGGGCGTGGCCGCGGATCACGCCCGGGGGCGGGTGCCCCGCGAGCGGGAGGACGTCGTCTGGCCCGGCCCGGGGAAGCCGGCGGTCGAGTGGCTGCGCGCGCTGCGCGAGGACTGGCTGGCGGCGCTGGACCGGCTCACCGGTGCCGACCTGGAGGCCACCGCCGCGTTCCCGCAGCAGGACGACCCCCGGCACACCGTCGCCCACATGATCGCCTGGGTCAACGCCGAACTGATGAAGAACGTCGCGGAGATCGGGCAGCTCCGCCTCCAGCGGGTCGTGGGCCCGCCCCACGCCTGACCGACGCCCCCGTACGGCTCCGGGTCAAGTGAGCCGCGTCCGCAATTCCCCGTGGGTGTGACTGCCCTTCGGGCCATGCATGACCCCGCGGCCCCGTACCGCCCCGACGGGGCCGCTGTGCACCGAAAATCAAAACGTCGGTTTTCAGACCGTTTTATGAACCGGTCGGGGTATCTGCTCGTTTTTCCGCCCTCGTTTTCGCCGACCCATCAGATGCACATCCGCGTGGGAAGGAACGACGAAGGGAACGAGGCGACATGGCTCATTGGCAGAAGATCCCCGGAGGGCTCTCGGCAATCTCGGCCGGATCCAGGACCAACGTCTGGGGCGTCAACTCCGCCGGAAACATCTACCGCTACACCAACGACGACGCCAACCCCTGGGTCCGGATCCCCGGCGGCCTCACCGACATCGGCGCAGCCGCCGACGGCACCGTCTGGGGCGTCAACTCCGCAGGAAACATCTACCGCTACACCGGCGACCAGGGCGACCCCAACCACTGGAAGCAGATCCCCGGCGGCCTCACCCGCATCTCCGCCGGATCCAGGACCAACGTCTGGGGCGTCAACTCCGCCGGAAACATCTACCGCTACACCAACGACGACGCCAACCCCTGGGTCCGGATTCCCGGCGGCCTCACCGACATCGGCGCAGCCGCCGACGGCACCGTCTGGGGCGTCAACTCCGCAGGAAACATCTACCGCTACACCGGCGACCAGGCGGGCTGATCCGCACCGGTGGCACTCGCGGGCCCTCCGACCCGACCGGGCCGGGGGCCCGTTCGCTCGCCCGGTTCCACCGGGAACACCCGTACGGGCCGTCACCGGCATATGCTGACCACCTGCTGTTCACATGATCTCCCCGCTCTCCACGGGCGGTACACACCGGAAGCGGCGATCCTCGGTGTCGCCGGGGCCCCGGCGACGAGCACCGGACGCCGGACGAAGAGGAGTTGCCCACCGATGACGAGCGAAGGTCACGGCTCCCCCGCTGCCCCGGCCTCGCCGCCGTGGTTCATGGCCAACGAACTCCTCGCGTTCCTCGTCGAGTTGGCCGCGTTGGTCATGCTGTCCTGGTGGGGCTTCACCGCCGGGGACGACACGGCCGTCCATCTGCTGCTGGGGCTCGGGGCCCCGGCGGCGGCGGCCGCGGTCTGGGGGTTGTTCGCCGCCCCCCGCGCCCGTTTCCAGCTGCCCCTCGCGGGGGTGCTGCTGGTGAAGGCGGTGGTGCTCGGCGGGGGCGTGTACGCGGTCCACGCGATGGGCCACACCGAGGCGGCGGTGCTCTTCGGGATCGTGGTGGCCGCGAACACCGTCGCGGCGGAGACCTTCCGGCACCGGATGCCGGAGCACGGACCGGGACGCGAGCCGGGTCGCGGCCCGGGGCAGGGCCCGGACCGGGAGCCCGACCGCGGCCGGCCGGACCGCGACTGACCCGGCCTGGAGCCGGACCACAACCGACCGGGCGTCGACCCGGTCCCTCGGCGGGGCGGCCGGTGAATCAGCCGGCCGGTGCGTAGTGCTGGAGGTAGAGGAAGATCGACTTCCAGCCGGATCCCACGTGCACGATGTGCAGCTGCCCCCTCGAAGGGCCGTAGTCCCAGGCGGCGATCCCCTGGACCTCGTCCCCGGGCTCGACGTCCTGGTGGAAGGCGTAGGAGACCTGGCCCGAGACCGGGTCGACGGTGTAGACCGACTTCGCCGAGTCGTCCACCGACGCGTAGAGCGTGCCCCGCCACATCGCCGCCCCCTGGATCCTGCTCAGCGGCTGCGACAGGGTCACCGTCCGCGCCACCGGGAGCGTGGCGCCCGCGGGAAGGGTCAGCAGGTCGTTCAGCCGGTAGGCGACCAGCTCGTTCGTCCCCTGCGCGGCGTCCTGGGTCCAGGGCGCCGTGTAGACCAGTCCGGCGGCGGCGTCCACCGCGACCCACGGCACACCGCCCGGCATCCGGTCGAGGGGCAGCTGCACGTAACGGCCGGTGTAGCTCAGGTCGTCCGCGTCGTACAGCGCCAGCAGCGGGTGCTGGTAGCCGCCCCTGCCGTCCTCGATCGGCGCGATCACATAGCCGCCGTAATACTCCAGGTCCCCGATGTGGTCACCGCCGTACGTGCCGCTCAGCAGCGGCGGGATGGGGAACAGCGACGAGGCGACCTCCGAGTCGTTCGCCGCGGTGGCCTTCACCATTCCGCCCGGTCCGGCGTAGTAGAAGTACGTCCCGTCCGTCGCGACGCCCTGCCCGCGCTCCAGCGCGTTGAACCCGGTCCACCGGTAGTAGTCCCCCGTCCGCGTCCAGTCCGCGGCCATCGCGGGGGACCCCGCGCTCCCGACGGCCAGCGCGATCGCCATTGCCATGGCCGCCGCCACCCTGCCCGGCTTCATCTGATGAACCCTGCCTCTCGTCCGGCATCGCATCGACTGTGTTCTTCGTGGGCGAGAGGACTACAGCAGTGCCGGTCATCCGGCGTCAATGGGTATGAACTTCCGTTCAGACAAAGGGACTTGAAGCGAGCCACCGCCATGTCCGGGCGCGGTGCGGGCCGGTCGGCCGCCTTCCGGGACGTACGGGATAAAATCGACCGGCGGATGCTCCGGCACTTCCGGGGCCGACCACGCGGCGCCGTCCGCCGGGCCCGTCCCCCCGGTGACCTCCGGCCTCCTCGGCCCTCTTCCCTCCGGAGCCTGCCAGCAATGCGTACCAGGGGTTTTCTCCGCCGGTCCTCCGCGGCGCCCGTCGTGACGGTCGCCCTGTGCCTCCTCGCCACGGCCTGTTCGGGCGGCGGCGCCGCGACCGGGGCGCCCTCCCCGGCCGGGAAGGCCGGGCGGGAGGATTCGGCCGAGATCGCACTCCCCCCGGCGCACGCGGGCTTCGACTACCAGCTCGGCGCGCCCTACCCCCCGCCGGCCGGCGTGTCCGTCGTCGCCCGGGACCACACGGAGCGGCCCGCGCCCGGGATCTACAACATCTGCTACGTCAACGCCTTCCAGGCCCAGCCGGGCGCGGAGAAGGAGTGGGACGCCGATCTGCTGCTCCGCGACGGGGCGGGCGAGGTCGTCATGGACGAGGAGTGGGGGGAGGCGATGCTGGACGTCCGTACCGCCGCCAAGCGCGAGCGGATCGCGCGGAAGGTGAACGCCTGGATCGACGCGTGCGCGGCCAAGGGCTACCGGGCCGTCGACCCGGACAACTACGACAGCTACACGCGCGCGCCCCGCGGCCTGCTCACCGCGGACGACGCGAAGGCGTTCCTCTCCCTGCTCGCCGACCACGCGCACGCGAAGGGCCTGGCCATCGGCCAGAAGAACACCGCGGAGCTGGCTCCGTTCCGCAAGGAGGTCGGTGCCGACTTCGCCGTGGTGGAGGAGTGCGGCCAGTACGACGAATGCGGGGACTACACGGCCGCCTTCGGTGACCACGTGCTCGTGATCGAGTACACCGGGCCGGGCATGGCACGGGCCTGCGAGGGCTGGGGCGACCGGATCGGCATCGTCCGGCGGGACCTGGACCTCGTGGCCCGCGGTCAGGAGGGCTACCACTACGGAACCTGCGACGGAACCGGCTGACCTGCCCGTGGCGACCGGCCCGGACCGGACCGGTCGCCGCGTAAGGCACGGTGGCCCGGCCCGGTCGCCGCGTAAAACCCGACGGTCCGGCCCGGTCGCGGGGAGCGGCCGGGCCGGATGTGTGCCGGGCCGGGGATCAGATGAGGCCCTGGGCCAGCATCGCGTCCGCGACCAGCTCGAAGCCGGCGATGTTGGCGCCGACCACGTAGTTGCCGGGGCTGCCGTAGCGCTCCGCCGTGGTGTAGCAGGAGTCGTGGATGTGCCGCATGATCTCCGCGAGGCGCTCCTCGGTGTGGGCGAAGGTCCACGAGTCGCGCGAGGCGTTCTGCTGCATCTCCAGGGCGCTGGTGGCCACGCCGCCCGCGTTGGCCGCCTTGCCGGGGGCGAAGGCGACGCCCGCCTCCTGGAGCACGCGCACGGCCTCCGGAGTGGTGGGCATGTTGGCACCCTCGGCGACCGCCTTCACGCCGTTGCGCACCAGTGCCAGGGCGTCGGTCTCGTGGAGCTCGTTCTGGGTGGCGCAGGGCAGGGCCACGTCGCAGGGGACGTTCCAGACCCCGGTGCCGTCGACGTACTTGACGTGCTCGCCGCGCCGCTGCGCGTACTCGGAGATCCGGCCGCGGCCGGCCTCCTTGATCTCCTTGAGCAGGGCCAGGTCGACGCCCTTCTCGTCCACCACGTAGCCGGTGGAGTCCGAGCAGGTCACCACGGTCGCGCCGAGCTGCTGGGCCTTCTCGATCGCGTAGATCGCGACGTTGCCCGAGCCCGAGACGGCGATGCGCTGGCCGTCGAGGGACTCGCCGCGGCTGCGGAGCATCTCGTCGGTGAACATGACGCAGCCGTAGCCGGTCGCCTCCGTACGCGCCTGGGCGCCGCCCCAGCCGAGGCCCTTGCCGGTGAGGACGCCGGACTCGTAGCGGTTGGTGATCCGCTTGTACTGGCCGAAGAGGTAGCCGATCTCCCGGCCGCCGACGCCGATGTCACCGGCCGGGACGTCGGTGTACTCGCCCAGGTGGCGGTGGAGTTCGGTCATGAACGACTGGCAGAACCGCATGATCTCGGCGTCCGAGCGGCCCTTGGGGTCGAAGTCCGCCCCGCCCTTGCCGCCGCCGATGGGCATGCCCGTGAGCGCGTTCTTGAAGATCTGCTCGAAGCCGAGGAACTTCACGATGCCGAGGTTGACCGAGGGGTGGAAGCGCAGTCCACCCTTGTACGGGCCGAGCGAGCTGTTGAACTCGACCCGGAAGCCGCGGTTCACGTGGATGTCGCCGGAGTCGTCCGACCACGGCACCCGGAAGATGAGCTGGCGCTCCGGCTCGCAGACGCGCTCGATGATCCTTGCGTCCACGAATTCCGGTCGCTGCGCGAGGACCGGGCCGAGGGTCTCCAGGACCTCTCGTACCGCCTGGTGGAACTCCTTCTCGCCCTGGTTGCGCCGGAGAATCTCCGCGTACAGCGGCTCGATGACACGGCTCTCGGTGGTGTGCGGGGTCGCGGAATCAGGGGTGGCCTGCATCAGGTCAAGACCTTCCGTCGATGGGCATCGCGCGCGAAGACGTCCCGTCCCGGGAACGTCGCGGTCCCCCCTCCCCATTGAGGGCGTCGCCCAGACATCGCACGCTCTGCGGCTCACGGAAGCGACGTACAGAACCGTTGTGGCACATCGATTGTCCCAGCAGTCCCGGAAAAGTCTCGCGCGGGACCCGCACAAACGTCTTCGGCCCGGCACGGCACGGTCCTGCACGGGCCCGCTCCGCACGGCCCGGCGCGGGCGGCGGGGCGCCCCGCCCGGAAATGCGCTACGCCCGTTCGGCCCGGTGCCGCAGCCACAGCCCCGTGCCCGAGGCGAGCGCGACCGTCCCGGTGACGATGCTGAGCACGACGTGCAGGGTGTCGTCCTCCAGGAGGTTGAGGAAGACGTTGGCGACGAGGGCGGTGCAGAGAACGAACCAGAGCAGGGGCTTCATGAGGTTCCTCCGTGGTCGGCGTTGTGGTCGGTGTCGTGGTCGGCGCCGCCTTCGTACCGGTGGGTCCTGGTGGCGTCCCGGCGACGTCTCCATACTGCTGGCGGGCGTGGGCCGCCACGAGGGGCCGCTCTCCCGGAGTCGTGGTGTAGCAGGCTGCACCACGGCGGCGGCTCAGTCGGTGATTCCGAGGTCCCGCCGCATCAGCTCCCGCATCGTGTCCAGGCGGGGACCGGCCGCCTTCAGGTCCTCCAGGGCCTGCCCGACGCTCTCGCCGTCGCGGGCGAGGCCCCGGTCCAGGCGCTTGACGGCGGCGTCCCCGGCGGCGAGCACCCGGTTGAGGTCGCGGGACGCCTGCAGTATCCGCTCGGGGACGATCATCTGCGCCTCGGCGTAGTGGTCCCGGTGTTCGAGCCGGGCCTCTTCGAGCTGGGTGCGTTCCTGGTCCGTGTAGACACCGTCGCGGATGCGGTGCAGGGCGTCCTTGAGGAGGGTGTGGAACTGCCGGGAGGCCCGGTTCATCGCCGTGTACTGGGCGCGCCGCTCCTCGAACCTCCGCCGCGCGTCCGCCGTCCGGGCCTCCTCGGCGCGCTGGCGCGCGGTCAGCCGCTGGGTGAGCACGGGGGCGAAGAGGGTGCCGAGCACCCCGACCACTGCGGTGATCATGGCGGTGATGGCAACGGTCATGGCTGCGAGACTAGGGCCTCTCGCCCCGGAGGGTCCCGGGCGGTCCCCGGGGGGCGGTCCCGGAGTACGGTGCGGCCCGGCCCGGCGCGGTACGCGTGGTCCCGCCGCATCGAGAGTTCGATTTCCGGACACGAGATGACGGAACATCAGACATGATGTTGTCATGACAACGCCATGGGGGAAGAGGCGTACCCGGAACCCTTCCGGACCGACTGCGCCGGCCTGCGGCACGGCCCTACCGCCCGCGTCCGCGCCCGCGCCCGTCCCGGCCCCGGGGCGCCCCATCGGGCCGCGGCTGCCGCCGCGCGCGGGCGACACGCGCCGTCACCTCGCGGTCGGGCTCGACTGCTACTTCTGCCTCATCACCGCCGGCCTGCTGACCCGGCCGTACGTGGACGCGTCCACCGGCGTCACCGAGGTCCTGGGCCTGCTGGCCGGTCCGGCGCTCGCGTTCTCGTTCCTCAACCAGGTGCTCCTCACCGCGGTCGCCGGGGCCGGCCTGGGCAAGCTGATCATGGGAATCCGGGTGATCAGCCTGCCCGACGCCGGACGTCCGGGGCTGTGGCGGCTGGTGCGGCGCTGGCTGTACGGGCTGAGCCTGCTGCCGATGCAGCCCTGGTACGGGCTGCGCTCGTTCCTCACCGGCCCCGCTTCCGGCCCCGACGCCCCGCACCCCGTGGCCCTCCCGAACGGCTGCACCGGCGAGCCGTACACCGACCCGTCGGGCCTGCGCCAGGTCCGCCGCAGCGATCTCGCCGCCCACCGCGACGCCATGACCTTCCCCCGCTGAACCCACTGAACCCGCGGACGCAGCGGACGCACGCGCGAACGCCCCCGCGGACGCACGAGGACGAACGGCGTCCCCGGCACACGAAAGCGGCGGCACCGCGGGATCCTGGTGGATCCGGGTGCCGCCGCCTTCATGCTGCGGGGTTCGGGGTGCGCCGGGGACCGGACGCGTGGGGCCGGGTCAGACCGCGGAGCCCGCCGTCCACTGCGACCAGCTCATGTTCCAGCCGTTGAGGCCGTTGTCGGGGGTGATGGTCTTGTCCGGGGAGTTCTTGACGATGACCACGTCGCCGATGAGGGAGTTGTTGTAGAACCAGGCGGCGGGCTGGCCCGCGTCGCCCGCGCCCTTCACGTCGGCGAGGCCGACACAGCCGTGGCTGGTGTTGGCGCTGCCGAAGATCGACCGCGCGCCCCAGTAGTTGCCGTGGATGAAGGTGCCCGAGGTGGACAGCCGCATGGCGTGCGGCACGTCCTTGATGTCGTACTCGCCCTTGCCGTCGTCATCGGTGAAGCCGACCGTCGCACCGTTCATCCGGGTCTCCTTGAACTTCTCGGAGATCACCATCTGACCGTTGTACGTGGGGTTGTCGGAGGAACCGGCGGAGATCGGGATGGTCTTGATCGTCTTGCCGTCCTGGGTGACGGTCATCGTCTTCGCCTTGGCGTCGACGGTCGAGACCTGGTTGCGGCCGACCTTGAAGGTGACCGTCTTCTGCTGCACGCCGAAGACGCCGTCCGCGCCCTCGACGCCGTCGAGCGCCAGCTTCAGGGTGACGGTGGAGCCGCCCTGCCAGTAGTTCTCGGGGCGCAGGTCGAGGCGCTGCGAGTTGAACCAGTGGCCGACGACCTCCTGGCCGCTGCTGGACGTCACGGTGATGCCGGACTGGACGGCCTTGCGGTCCGTGATCGGCTTGTTGAAGTTGATGGAGACCGGCATGCCGACGCCGACCGTGGAGCCGTCCTCGGGGGTGAAGTTCCCGATGAAGCTGTTGGCGGGCGAGACGGTGGTGAAGGAGGAGTTCTCGTGCGCCTCGCGGCCCTTGGAGTCCTTCGCCGTGGCGGTGATCTTGTACGTGGTCGAGCGCTCCAGCTGGACGTCGGGCTTCCAGCTCTTGCCGTCCGCGGAGAGGGTGCCCTTGACGGCGGCCCCGGCCGAGGTGGTCATGACGACCTCGGACAGCTTGCCCTTGGTGACGGTGACCTTGGCGTCGTTGTTGATGCTCGCGTTGGTCGCGCCGTTCTTCGGCGAGATCGTTATCTGTGCTTCCGAGGCGTCCTGGGCGGCTGCCTTGTCGACCTCGGCCGCCTGCGACTTCTTCGAGCCGTCGGCGCTCTTGTCCGTGCCGTCGTTGCAGGCGGTGAGCACCAGCACGCCGCCGAGCAGTGCGGACGCGGCCATGAGACCCCTGCGCCGCTTGCTGTCCGTCATCACACGCTTCTCCATCGTTGCCGAAATCCCCAAAACCCCGAGCGGATCCACCGGTGACCGGCGGCGCCCGCCCATGTCCCTGTAAAGAACCCCTGGCGCGGGTCCTCCGTTCCACATCCGCGAAAGATGTGGGGAACAACACTCATCGACGCGTCCGCCGTTGCGGTGGTTCCCGACGTCGATCGCGTATGGGCGAGCGGTGAACGGCACGGCCCCGGCCCGTGCGGAACGGGCCGGGGCCGGTGCTCGTCACCCGCCGGGCCCGCCGCTCGTGCCGTCGCGTCCGGCGTCGTCCTCACCCATTGTGCGGGACGCCGCCGCCCCTTCCCTCCCCGTACGCCTCGTACTCCCCGTACCCCTCGCCGTCGTCCTCGTCGTCGTCCTCGTCGTCGAGGTCCCAGTGGTCCGGGTCGTCCGGGTCGTGGTCGATGCTCTCGCTGCTCCAGGAAGCCCTGGTGAGCCGGACCCCGGGCACCTCTCCGACCAGGACGAACGGGTCGACGAGGGAGGCGATGGCCTCGGCGCCGTCCGTCCGCACGGCGGCCTCGGCGCGCGTGCGTTCCTCGGCGGCCTCGCCGTCCGGTTCCCCGTACCCCCCGTACTCGGCGGCGATGGACTCCAGTGCGGCGCCGCTGAGGGCCGCGAGGTCCGCGATCTCCAGCACCATGTCGACCCGAAGGCGGACGAACTGTGA
Organism: Streptomyces sp. NPDC002669; assembly: GCF_042889165.1. NCBI lineage: Bacteria > Bacillati > Actinomycetota > Actinomycetes > Kitasatosporales > Streptomycetaceae > Streptomyces > Streptomyces sp. NPDC002669. Next base: position 177,748 of record NZ_JBIAQQ010000018.1, read on the forward strand.
TGTTTCAGAAGTGCTCATGCGCCGGAGCGTAGGCCCTCGCGCCGTCGGCCCTCCCGCGACCCGCTGCACCCCACTGCGCCCCGTTGCCTTCTCCGCGCGATCGTGCGGGGGCGCCGTCCGGGCCCCCCCACGCCCGGCTACGCGAGCGGGCCGGTCACCGGCTCGACCGCCGCGACCAGCTTCCCCTCCCGTACGAACGCGTCCGCCGCGGCCAGGTCCGGCGCCAGGAAGCGGTCCGGCCCCGGGCCCCGGGCACCGGCCGCGCGCAGCGCCTCGACGGCGGCGCGCGCGGCGGGCCCCGGGACGAGCCCCTCCGCGGCGCGCAGCTCGACGGCGCGGGTGGCCGCGTACAGCTCGACGGCGATGATCCGGGTCAGGTTGTCGACGGCGGTACGGAGCTTGCGCGCGGCCGACCAGCCCATGGAGACGTGGTCCTCCTGCATGGCGGAGGACGGGATGGAGTCGGCCGAGGCCGGGACTGCGAGCCGCTTCAGCTCGCTGACCAGGGCCGCCTGGGTGTACTGGGCGATCATCAGGCCGGAGTCCACGCCCGCGTCGTCGGCGAGGAACGGCGGCAGTCCGTGCGAACGGTTCTTGTCCAGCAGCCGGTCGGTGCGGCGCTCGCAGATCGAGCCGAGGTCGGCCGCGACGATCGCCAGGAAGTCGAGGACGTACGCGACGGGGGCGCCGTGGAAGTTCCCGTTGGACTCGACCCGGCCGTCGGGCAGGACGACGGGGTTGTCGACGGCGGAGGCCAGCTCGCGGCCCGCGACGGTACGGGCGTGGTCGAGGGTGTCGCGGCCGGCCCCGTTGACCTGGGGCGCGCAGCGTACGGAGTAGGCGTCCTGGACCCGCGGCGCGTCGTCCTGGTGGTGGCCCGTCAGGCCCGATCCGGCCAGGACCCGCAGCATGTTGTCGGCGCTGGCGCCCTGGCCCGGGTGCGGGCGGATGGCGTGCAGCTCCGGGGCGAGCACCTTGTCCGTGCCGAGCAGCGCCTCCAGGGAGAGGGCGGCGGTGATGTCGGCCGAGGTGTAGAGGTTCTTCAGGTCGTCGAGGGCCATGACCAGCATGCCGAGCATGCCGTCCGTGCCGTTGAGGAGGGCGAGGCCCTCCTTCTCGCGCAGCTCGACCGGGGTGATGCCGTGGGCGGCGAGCAGCTCGCCGGCCGGGCGCACGGTGCCGTCGGGGCCCTCCGCCTCGCCCTCGCCCATCAGTGTCAGGGCGCAGTGGGAGAGCGGGGCCAGGTCGCCGGAGCAGCCGAGCGAGCCGTACTCGTGGACGACCGGCGTGATGCCGGCGTTGAGCACGTCGGCCATGGTCTGCGCGACCTCGGGGCGTACGCCGGTGTGCCCGGAGGCGACCGTCTTCAGGCGCAGGAACATCAGCGCGCGCACGACCTCGCGCTCGACCCGCGGGCCCATGCCGGCCGCGTGCGAGCGGACGATGTTGCGCTGGAGCTGGGCGCGGAGCTCGTGGCCGATGTGCCGGCTGGCCAGGGCCCCGAATCCGGTGGAGACGCCGTAGACCGGCTCGGGCTTGGCGGCGAGCGCGTCCACGATCTCCCGGGCCGCGGCGAGCGCGTCCACGGCGGCCTCGGAGAGCTCGACGCGGGCGTTGCCGCGCGCCACGGCGATGACGTCCTGAGCGGTGGTGCCGGACGTCCCCACCACGACTGTGTGCATATCCATATTCAGAAGCGTACGGACTGAATCCCTTCATGTCACCAGTGGTCGAGTGATTGGCCCCTTACCGTCTTGACACCCGCCCGGACCGATCGCCGCCCCAGCCCGCCGCACCCTGCCCGGACCGATCCCCGCACGAACCCGCCGCACCCCGCCCGGACCGATCCCCGCACGGGGCCGGGCCGCCGGGGCGCCCCGGCTCAGGGGCGGTTGCCGCGCAGACGGCGGCGGTCGTGGGCCGGCTTGGGCGGGGAGTCGGCCAGCCGGATCACCTCGTCGTCGCGCCCGGCCACCACCGGCTTCGCCGAACGGGCCGCCTTCGCCCGGTACTGGGCCGCGTCCGCCAACCGGAACAGCCGCCGCGCCGACACCACCGGACCGACCGGGTCGCCGGTCGACGCGACCCCGCAGGCCACCCCGTCGCCGAGCTCCAACTCGGCGGCCCGTTCGCAGAGTTCGGTGGCCACCCGGACCACGTCGTCCACCTCCGGGCCGACCGTGAGCAGACAGAACTCGTCCCCGCCCAGCCGCGCCGCGAGCGCGCCGGGCAGCATCGCGCCGCACCGGGACAGCACCGAGCCGAAACGTTCCAGCAGGCGATCGCCGACCGCGTGCCCATGGGTGTCGTTGACGCGCTTCAGCCCGTTGAGGTCGCAGACGACCAGGCTGACCACCGCCCCCTCCGCCCGGTGCCGCTCCACCGCCTCGTCCAGCCGCACGTCGACGGCGCGACGGTTGGCCAGCCCGGTGAGCGGATCGGTGAAGGCGAGCTTGCGGACCTCTTCGAGCCGTTCGGTCTGGGAGATCCCGGCCGCGACGACGGCGGCCAGCACGGTCGCGAAGTCCGCGTCCTCCCGCCCGAACACCGGCTCGCCCACCCGGCGGGCCACGTACAGCTCGCCCCAGGCCCGCCCGTGCAGCACGATCGGCGCGACCACGCAGCAGCCGCGCCCGCGCCGGTTCAGGGCGGCCACCCGCTCCCGCTCGTACCCGGCGCCGTACAACCGCCCGGCGCCCGGCACCCCTTCCACCGAGCCGTCGGCGGTCTCCACCCAGGCGTCGGGCTCCCCGCCGCCGGCCCAGCGTTCGTGCAGGAACTCGGTGATCTCCGGGAACTGGTGCACCGGATACGCCTCCGCCTCGGGGAACTCCTCCTCCCCCTCGGCGCGTTCGCCCGCGTTCACCAGCACCCGCAACTGCCCCCGCCCGCGCTCCCACACGGAGAGCGCGGCGAAGCTGCCGCCCAACGCCTCGCACGCCCCCAGCGCGGCCGCTCGCCACGACCCCCGCGGGGTGTGTGCCGCCGCCATCGCCTGCGCAAGCGAGACCACGGCCCGCAGCCGCACATCATCACCCATCGCTACAGCTTATGTAGGTTTGTGCTGTTTTGATCAGTTTGGGGCATCACTTGTGTTCGCTGCGTGTCTTTTCCGGCCGCGATGTCACGGAGCGTCACTCGCCGGGCCAATTCGGCTTCCGCTTCTCGTTGAACGCGGCCACGCCCTCGGCGCGGTCCCCGGAGAAGGCCACCGACCGCCAGGCCGCGTCCTCGACTTCGAGGCCGGCCCGCAGGTCGAGGCCGTGGCCCAGCCGCAGCGCCCGCTTGGCGGCCCGCAGCCCCACCGGGGAGTTGGCGGCGATGCGGCCGGCCAGTTCCAGCGCCGCCGTCCGGTCCTGGCCGGCCTCCACCAGCTCGTCGACCAGCCCGAGGCCGTGCGCCTCGGCCGCCTCCACCCGCCGGGCCGAGAAGACCAGTTCGGCCGCGCGCGCCGCGCCGACGCGCCGCGGCAGCAGCTGGGTGCCGCCGCCGCCCGGGATGACGCCGACCGACACCTCGGGCAGCCCGACCACGGCCGTGCGGTCGGCGACGATCAGGTCGCAGGACAGGGCCAGCTCGAACCCGCCGCCGAGCGCGAAGCCGTGCACGGCGGCGACGGTCGGCATCGGCAGTTCGAGCACACCGGTGTACGCGGCGCGGGCGGTGGGGCGCTGGCGCAGCAGCTCGGCGTCGGTGAAGGAGTTCCGCTCCTTCAGGTCCGCGCCCACGCAGAAGGCCCGCTCGTGGCTGGAGGTGAGGACGGTGACCCGTACGGCCGGGTCGACGGCGAGCGCGGCGCAGGCGGCGGCGATCGAGCGGGCCATGTCCGTGGACACGGCGTTCATCGCCTTGGGACGGTCGAGAACCAGCTCGGCGACGTGTTCCCGCCCCTCGTGGACCCGTACGCCGACGAAGTCCCCGAACCGCTGCTCGGACGTGATGGTCATGACTGCACCCCTCCGGTTAACGATCGTTACCGGAGGGATCCTATGGCGCACCGGCCCCGCGGTCCCGGGCGGTGCGGACGCGGTACGGAGGCATGCCCCGAAACGCCCCGGGACGTCCCGGAGCGGCAAGGGGCTGGGGCAGGGGCCGAGTCAGGACGTGGTGCCGCGGCGGGCCAGCAGCCAGGGCTCCACCACGCCGAGCCCGCGCACCGGGCGCTGCCACATCGGCTGGAGCCCGTACCGGTACGTGGGCAGCGCAGCCGGCTCCGCGCCCTCCCGGCGCTCCTTCTCGGCCACCGCGGCCTCCTCCGCCGCCCGCGCCTCGGAGGCGGGGGCGTCGCCGGTCCGGGTCAGCTCCTCCGCGAACGCCCCGTCCACGAGCACGGCGTCCTTGGGCGCTATCGAGGTCAGCCGGCTGGCGAGGTTCACCGTCGTTCCGAAGACATCGCCCATTCGGGTGGTGACCGTTCCGAAGGCGATGCCGACGCGCAGGGCGGGCATCGTCTCGTCCTGCGTCATGGCCTCGATCAGGCGCAAGGCGATCTCGGCCGCGGTGCCCGCGTCGTCGGCGGCGAAGAGCACCTCGTCGCCGAGGGTCTTGATGAGCCGGCCGCCGTGCGCCGCGACCAGGTCGGCCGCCGTGGTCTCGAACGCCTCGACCAGCTCGCCGAGCTCCTCCTCCTCCAGGCGCCTGGTCAGCCGGGTGAACCCGACGAGGTCGGCGAAGCCCACGGCGAGGCGCCGGTCGACCATCTCCTCGTCGTCGGCGGCCTGCACCACCCGGCCGGTCGCGGCGGCCAGCTGGCGCCGCCACACGTACACCAGGAACTCCTGGAGCTCCGGCAGCAACAGCTCGACCAGCGGGTACGTGACCTCGGTGCGGGTCATCCCGGGCTCGGGCGGCTCGGTCAGCCCCTCCAGGAAGGAATCGATCTGCCACTCCGCCAGCCGGGCGGTGGTCTGGCCGGTGGACCGGGCCACCTGGATCGCCATCGGCTCGCTGAGCAGCCCCGCCTCGACGAGACCGGCCAGGCGGCGCAGCGCCAGTACGTCGGCCTCGGTCAGCGCCCTGGCCTGTCCGATGTCGGCGAAGCCCATGGCCCGCCAGAACCGCGAGGCCAGGTCCATGGAGACACCGGCGGTACGGGCCGCCTGGAACGGCGTGTAGCGGCGGTCGGCACCCAGGATCAGGTGTTCCAGCCGGATCGCGAGGGGGTCGTCGCTCGGTTCCGCCGTGTGGTCGACTTCGTGATGCGGTGTCGCGTGGACCGAGGATTCCGACGGGGGCTGCTTCCCCGCGCCAGAAGTCGTGTCGTCGACGGTCACCAGCCGCCTCCTGCCCGTTCCCTGCGCACTGCCCTGCCGATCTGTCGGTGGATCGCCTCAACGATACGGCAGGTGTGCCGTGGCTCACGCCTTCGTGGCGTCCCGGAACGTGCCCGAAAGCCCCGGCCCCGACCGCCGGGGCGCCCCGGAACGCACCTGGTGGACACGTGTGCCCTGCGTCGTTCCGGGGTCCGTACGGCGTCGCGGGGGCCGGACGGGACCACGCCGCGCAGGCCGGACCGGGCCGCGCCCGGGGTCAGACCAGACCGCCGCCGATGCCCCGCAGATGGACGATGTCGCCCGCCGACACGGGCTCCTGGAGGCCGTCCGGCGTGGAGAGGAGGAGGCGGCCGTCGCCGTCGATCGCCGCGGCCTCGCCGACGAGCGTGCGGTCGCCGGGCAGCTGGGCCCGCACCGTCCGGCCGAGCGTCGCGCAGCCCGCCGCGTACGCCTCCTGAAGACCGCTCGCCGCCGCGTCGCCGTCCGCCTCGCGCCACCGGCCGTACCAGTGCTCCAGCGAACGCAGCACGCCCCGCAGCAGCGTCTCGCGGTCGGTGGAGACCGCACCGGCCAGGGCCAGCGACCCGGCCGTGGGCGAGGGCAGCTCGTCGGCGCGCAGGGAGACGTTCAGGCCCATGCCGATGACGACGCCGTCCCCGGCGCGCTCGGCCAGGATGCCGCCCGCCTTGCGCTCCTCGTCCCCCACCGTGACCAGCAGGTCGTTGGGCCACTTCAGGGCCGTGTCGACGCCCGCGGCCCGCGCCAGGCCGGTGGCCGCCGCGACACCGGTGAGCAGCGGCAGCCAGCCCCACCGCTCGGCGGGGACCTCGCCCGGCGTCAGGTACACGGAGAAGAAGAGGCCCGAACGGGCCGGGGCCGTCCAGGTGCGGTCGAGGCGGCCCCGGCCCCGCGTCTGCTCCTCGGCGACCAGCACCGTGCCCCCGGTGAGCCCCTCCGCGCGCCGGGCCAGGTCGGAGTTGGTGGACCCGGTGGACTCCACCACGTCGAGCGCGGTCCACAGCCCACCCGGCCGCAGCAGCCCGCGGCGCAGCGCGGGAACGTTCAGGGGCGGCCGGTCGAGGTCCGACCAGCGGCTGTGTGGCGCATCCGAAGGTGTCATGCAACCCAGACTAGGTGTGGCAAACGACGCACTGCCGAACCGTATCCGCGCCGATACGCTACGGGTCAGTAGGTGTTCAAGCAGCTGATCAGCACCACAGTCGTCCCCGTGACCAGGCAGGGAGCCGCCACCCGATGTCCGAGCCGGAAGAGATCGACATCCACACCACCGCGGGCAAGATCGCGGACCTGCAGCGCCGTATCGACGAGGCGACCCACGCGGGTTCGGCGCGCGCGGTCGAGAAGCAGCACGCGAAGGGCAAGTTGACCGCCCGCGAGCGGGTGGATCTGCTGCTCGACCAGGGTTCCTTCGTGGAGCTCGACGAGTTCGCCCGGCACCGTTCCACCAACTTCGGCATCGAGAAGAACCGCCCCTACGGGGACGGCGTCGTCACCGGCTACGGGACCGTCGACGGCCGCCCCGTCTGCGTGTACTCGCAGGACTTCACCATCTTCGGCGGCTCGCTGGGCGAGGTCTACGGTGAGAAAATCGTCAAGGTGATGGACTTCGCGCTGAAGACCGGCTGCCCGGTCATCGGCATCAACGACGGCGGCGGCGCGCGCATCCAGGAAGGCGTGGCCGCGCTCGGCCTGTTCGCCGAGATCTTCCGCCGCAACGTGCACGCCTCGGGCGTCGTCCCGCAGATCTCGCTGATCGTCGGACCGTGCGCGGGCGGCGCGGTGTACTCCCCCGCGATCACCGACTTCACGGTCATGGTCGACCAGACCTCGCACATGTTCATCACCGGCCCCGACGTCATCAAGACCGTCACCGGCGAGGACGTCGGCTTCGAGGAGCTGGGCGGCGCCCGCACCCACAACACCACCTCCGGTGTGGCGCACCACATGGCGGGCGACGAGAAGGACGCCATCGAGTACGTCAAGTCGCTGCTGTCGTACCTGCCTTCGAACAACCTTTCCGAGGCGCCCGCCTTCCCCGAGGAGGCGGACCTGGCCACGACGGACGAGGACCGCGAGCTCGACGCCCTCATCCCGGACTCGGCGAACCAGCCGTACGACATGCACACCGCCATCGAGCACGTGCTGGACGACGGCGAATTCCTGGAGACCCAGGCCCTGTTCGCGCCGAACATCATCACCGGCTTCGGGCGCGTCGAGGGCTACCCGGTCGGCATCGTCGCCAACCAGCCGATGCAGTTCGCGGGTTGCCTGGACATCAACGCGAGCGAGAAGGCCGCCCGCTTCGTCCGCACCTGCGACTCCTTCAACGTGCCCGTGCTGACCTTCGTCGACGTCCCCGGCTTCCTGCCCGGCGTCGACCAGGAGTACGGCGGCATCATCCGGCGCGGCGCCAAGCTGATCTACGCCTACGCCGAGGCGACCGTCCCGCTGATCACCGTGATCACCCGCAAGGCGTTCGGCGGCGCGTACGACGTCATGGGCTCCAAGCACCTGGGCGCCGACATCAACCTCGCCTGGCCGACCGCGCAGATCGCCGTGATGGGCGCGCAGGGCGCGGTGAACATCCTGCACCGCCGCACCATCGCCGCCGCCGAGGATCAGGACGCCACCCGCGCCGAGCTGATCGCGGACTACGAGGACGCCCTGCTCAACCCGTACGTGGCGGCCGAGCGCGGCTACGTCGACGCGGTGATCATGCCGTCCGACACCCGTGCGCACATCGTGAAGGGGCTGCGCCAGCTGCGCACCAAGCGGGAGTCGCTGCCCCCGAAGAAGCACGGCAACATCCCCCTCTAGAAAGGGTCCTGGCCATGATCAAGGTCGTACGGGGCAACCCGACCCCTGAGGAGCTGGCCGCCGCACTGGCGGTGGTCCGGGCGCGCACCGCGGCGACGGCGGCCGGGCCCGACGCGGCGTCCGGCGCACCGGCGCCGGCCGGGCAGTGGTCCGACCCGGGCCGCATCGCGCGGCGCGAGCGCCACCTGCCGGGACCGCGCGCCTGGGCCCGGACGTACTGGCCCGGCTGACCGGCCGGCGCACGTTTTGGGAGGTCCGGCCCCTCGACGACGAGTCCCGGGGCCGGGCCTCCGCCGTGTTCGGAACGATTTGCTCCGTACGCGTCACGGCGGTTGAGTACCCGTACTCAGGCGCGATGCGCGCCCGGCCAGCAGGATCGTTTCCATGCTGTGGTCCGACCCCGAGAACAAGCCGCCGAAGGAACTGCGCGACGCCCAGGACATGATGCGTCGTGCGGGGCTGGTGCTTGCGCTCGCGATGGTGCTCGCGATGTTCGTGCTCGGCGTGCACCCCTGAGGACCGGGGTCCACCCCTGAAGAACCGCGGGAAGGGCCGTGCGGAGGGGCCGGGCCTCTCGGGTCCCGGCGGCCGGTCCGCCCCTTCTACGATGGCGCGTATGACTGATCAGCGCCGTCTCGTGCTCGCCTCCGCCTCCCCCGCCCGGCTCGGCCTCCTCCGGCAGGCCGGTTTCGCACCCGAGGTCGTCGTCAGCGGGGTGGACGAGGACGCGCTGAGCGCCCCCACCCCCGCCGAGCTGGCCCTCGTGCTCGCCGAGGCCAAGGCCGCCGCGGTGGCCGGCCGGCCGGAGGCGGCGGGCGCGCTCGTCATCGGCTGCGACTCGGTGCTCGAACTGGACGGCGAGGCGCTCGGCAAGCCCGCCGACGGCGAGGAGGCCATCGCCCGCTGGAAGTCCATGCGCGGCCGGGCCGGAGTGCTGCGCACCGGTCACAGCGTGGTCGACACGGCTACCGGACGCACCGCATCGGCGACCGCCTCCACCACCGTCCGCTTCGGCGAGCCGACGGACGCCGAGATCGCCGCCTACGTGGCCACGGGCGAGCCCCTCCACGTCGCGGGCGCCTTCACCCTGGACGGCCGCTCGGCACCCTTCGTCGACTCCATCGAGGGCGACCACGGCAACGTCATCGGCCTGTCCCTGCCGCTGCTGCGCCGGCTGCTGGGCGAGCTGGGCATCTCCGTCACCGAGCTCTGGGCCTGAGGTCCCGGGCCGGAAAACCGCGCGGGCCCGGCCGACCGCCGGCCGGGGCGTCGGCGCCCCGGCCGGCGGAGCCGCCGACACCCCGGCGACACGCCCGCGACACGCCGTGCGCGACGCCTTGCAGGAAACGGCAATCCGGGCCCGGACGGCGGGCGGACGCGAGGGCCCGGCGGGGCCGTTCGGGCGATCGGTGCCACGGTGACCGGCCCGGCGGCGGTGGCGGAACTCGACAGGCCCGTCCGGGCGACCCGTTCCGGGCCCTCGCCCGGCACCGTCGGCGGACCCGGCGGGGCCGTTCAGGCGACCGGGGCCACGGTTCCCGGTTCGGCGTCGGCGGCCGGTCCGTCGGACCCGTCACCGTAGACCACCAGGGTCAGCACGATCAGCCCGAGCACCACCATCAGGACCGCGAACGCGGCCCAGCCGACCAGGCCGACCGTCAGCGCGCCCAGCACCCCGTGCACGACGGCGCAGACGATCAGGACGATGCGGGCGATCCGGCCCGGGGCCCGGTCGCGGATGCCGGTCAGCAGGAGGATCAGCCCGCACAGCAGCAGGTACGCACCGGAAACGCCGCCCATCGCCCAGGTGCCGGTGGACATGGCGGAGGGTTCGAGACCGGCCAGGGACATGTCCTGGTTCTCGACGACCGTCGCCAGCACGGCGTTGATGAACACGATGCCCACGGCCTCCGCGAACAGCGCGATCGCGGCCGAGAACGCCACCGGTCTGCGCACCACGGCGCCACCCCCTGTTACCTGCAGTACGTGCGATAGCGCGGACCCTACTAACGGGTAACGCCGCGGACAAGGGTTTGGACACCCCTCGCCCGCGCCCCGCACCCGGGACGCGCGCCTCCGCGCTCCCCCTTCCGCCCCCGTGCCACCGGCCTCGTGCGTCGGGCAAAGAATCGTTCGCCCATTAGTGGGGACTCGACAAAGAATTACGGAAAGTCGCTGCTCGTACGAACAGAGACCTGGACCACACCTCGTGGCTACTGTGCGGTCATGGTTCCCGGCGTACCGTGGTGCCACAAGGGATTTCGCGACTTGGGCAAGCCACGAATCACACTCCGTGTGGGCAAGCTCACCATTGGGGACGGGTCGTAGGGCCGTGTCGGTAGTCCCTAAACTCAGCTTGTTTCAAGGAGGGAGCCATCGTGCGCAAGGTGCTCATCGCCAACCGTGGCGAAATTGCTGTCCGTGTTGCTCGGGCGTGCCGGGATGCCGGGATCGGGAGTGTGGCCGTTTACGCGGACCCGGACCGGGATGCTCTGCATGTGCGGGTGGCCGACGAGGCATTCGCTCTGGGCGGTGACACCCCGGCGGCCAGTTATCTGGACATGGCCAAGGTGCTGCAGGCGGCGAGGGATTCCGGTGCGGATGCGGTGCATCCGGGGTACGGGTTCTTGTCGGAGAACGCGGAGTTCGCGCAGGCGGTGATGGATGCGGGGCTGACGTGGATCGGGCCGCC